>CAZXTZ010000056.1:0-15031 GCA_964643645.1 uncultured Geobacteraceae bacterium | reverse complement strand
TATGCTATCTTTGCTTTGAAGTGTTTAATCTTGACTGCGGAGAACGGATAAAATGGCTGACAAAAGAGACAAAAGCAGGCTTAGAAAGAGGGTGGCGCTGCAGTTCGGTACAGGAGAAACAACAGACAGAAAGGCTTTTACAGAAGATCTGTCACCAATGGGGATGTTCATAAAAACGGCCAATGTAAGCAATCCCAATACTGTCATCAAAGTGGAAATACGACATGAAGATGCCACAATCAGTTTTGATGCAAGGGTTATGTGGGCAAAGAGGGTTCCGCAGAACCTTTTCCATCTGGTAAAAAAAAGCGGAATGGGAGTCAGGATCATCCGCTTCACAAACGGTAAGGAACATTACATTTCGCTTTGCAACAGCATAAGGAAGCCCACATCCTTATGATTAATTCATGTAACTCGCGATTGTCTATGGAGTTTATTTGAAAATAATAAATGGAATGAAAAACCTGCTTCCGCAAAAAATCGTATAAATATCAATCATATTCATAGATCAAGCGTTCCGGTTTCCATCCGGAGGAAGGCAGAGGTGATGCCGAAAAAGCTTGACCTGAGCCATTTGTTTGATATTGTTAGCGAAAAATTGAGTATGAGGCAGCAATGATTCTCGTAACACGCCTTGACCGTCAAATTATGTTTCTGAATCCTGATCATATTATTACGATTGAGGAAACTCCGGATACGGTAATCACTCTTTTCAACGGGCATCACTTCATTGTGAAGGAGCGTGCAACCGTAATTATAAACCGTATTGTGAGTTTTCGCAGCAGTATCATTCGCCGTGCTGAAAAGCCGCGGGGAGGATTTAATTATCTTGTACGCGCAAGAAGGCAAAAATTCAAAAAAAAGTGTCTCCAAAGCCCCAAGCCAAGTGAGAGCGATCCTGCTCCACTTCATCGTCAGGACAGGTAATTAATGGATTTAGCAACCGTTATCGGATTGATACTGGGTTTCGGAGCTGTCTTCGGCGGAGCGGTGCTTGAAGGTGTGCATATCGGCGCGCTGATATCTCCAACTTCTGCCCTTATTGTTCTTGGAGGTACATTTGGCGCAGTATTTATCTCCTTCCCCCTGTCCGCCTGCATAAAAGGTTTTAAGGATGCGTTGATTGCACTTCTTCCGCCGAAGGTTGACCCGGAAGGTGTTGTAAAGGATATAATCGGATTTGCGACAAAAGCCCGGAGAAACGGACTGATATCACTTGAGCAGGAAGCCCAGAACGCCAAGGATCCTTTCATCAAGAAGGGTATTTCTCTGGTGGTTGACGGAATAGACCCCCAGAAATTGCGTGAGACCCTTGAAGCAGATATTATGGCGTATGAAGACCACCAGAAGCACTCTGTCGAGTTCTATGAGGCAGCAGGAGGCTATTCTCCGACAATTGGCATCATTGGCGCCGTTCTCGGTCTTATTCACGTCATGGGTAACCTCTCGGACACATCCAAGCTTGGGGCCGGTATCGCGGCTGCTTTCGTTGCAACCATTTACGGCCTTATGACAGCAAACATTATCTGTCTTCCAATCGGTGCAAAAATCAAGATAAGAATGAAGGAAGAAGTGTTGAGACGTGTAATGATCCTTGAGGGGCTTATTGCCATACAGAACGGTGAGAACCCCCACTTTATCGAGCAGAAGCTCAAAGCCTTCTCAGGCGGTCATTGATAAGGAGTCTGCCCGGTGGCGCTCAAAAAAGAACCTGAAAAGCATGCCAACCACGAACGATGGCTGGTTTCATATGCAGACTTCATAACCCTTCTGTTTGCAGTGTTCGTAACCATGTATGCCATGTCCCAGACCGACAAGAAAAAGGTTGAAGAAGTGGCAGCCTCACTAAGGGAGTCGTTTGGTTACTCTTCCCAGGCTGCGGCCGGACAGAAAGGGGTTCTGCACTCTCTGGATGTAAAGCCCATACCTGCCATAAAACCGGAAATGGCTGTTATTCCAATGGTAAGCAAGATGCCACCTGCCGGGCCCAGACAGGGGGGGCTTGAAAAGGGTAGAGGCGGTAAGGGGAAAGCAGAGGAAAAGGAATTCAAAGAGATAATGTCCTCAATAGAGGCTTATCTGATAAAGCATGGAGCACAGAACAAGGTCTCCCTGTCCATGACCAGGCGTGGGCTTATGGTAAGTCTGAAAGAGGCTGGTTTTTTCGATTCAGGCTCCGCTGTGATCAAGCCAAGCGGATATCAGATTCTTAACACAATAATAGAGGCAATGATGCAGTATTCAAACCCCCTGAGGATTGAGGGGCACACTGACAATATTCCCATAAGCACCACACAGTTCCCTTCAAACTGGGAACTGTCGGTGGCAAGGGCAACCAATGTGCTCAGGTACATGCTGAAAAACTACGAGATAGAGCCTAATTCAATATCCGCAACAGGATACGGTGAGTTTCGTCCTGTTGGTGAAAACGCAAGCTCTGAAGGCAGGGCCAAGAACCGTCGGGTTGATATAGTGCTTCTTTCAGGAGAGTCTGAAAAGGGCGAACCCTGAAAGGTTCAGGTGTTTATTTCTCTATTTCGAAACCAGCCCGTCGCCATCCGGCCATATCACCATCCAGACCTTCCAGCCTCGTGTAGCCCCGTTTGGCAAGCATTGAAATAACCATATCCGCCCTTGGCCCCGTTTCGCAAAGTACTACAATCTGCATCTTCTTGTCCTCTGGCAGTCTTGCAAGCCTGAACAGAAATTTCCAGAACGAAAGATGCTCCGCGCCGGGTATATGACCGGCGCGGAATTCCATCATGCTCCTCACATCAAGAATCCTGGGTGGATTCTTCGTCTTCAGGAGTTTGCGCAGCTCTCTTGCCTGCATTTTCAGTACCTGTAGTGATCGGCCTTATATGGGCCTTCCACAGGAACACCGATATAATCTGCCTGTTTTTGAGTAAGGACGCTCAGTTCTACATTCAGTTTTTTCAGCTGAAGTCTTGCCACCTTTTCATCCAGATGCTTGGGCAGCGTGTAAACACCCACCGGGTACCTGTCCGGATTACAGAATATCTCAAGCTGTGCGATGGTCTGATTGGCAAATGATGAGGACATGACGTAGCTTGGATGACCTGTTGCGCATCCAAGATTCACAAGGCGACCCTTTGCCAGAAGGATTATCCTGTTGCCTGATGGCAGGATGATATGATCTACCTGGGGCTTGATCTCCTCCCATTGAAACTGCTCAAGGGCTGCAACTTCTATCTCGTTATCAAAATGGCCGATGTTGCAGACAATGGCCTGATCTTTCATTTTAAGAAGGTGCTCACTGGTAATCACATGATAATTGCCTGTGGCTGTAACAAAGATATCAGCTTTGTCACAGGCATAATCCATGGTAACCACCCTGTAGCCTTCCATTGCCGCCTGAAGGGCGCATATAGGGTCAACTTCGGTTATCCAGACCTGTGCTGAAAGGGCTCTTAAGGCCTGAGCCGAGCCCTTGCCCACATCGCCGTAGCCGCAAACCAGCGCAACCTTGCCTGCCACCATTACATCTGTGGCCCGCTTGATACCGTCCACAAGTGATTCGCGGCAGCCGTACAGGTTATCGAACTTGGATTTTGTTACCGAGTCATTCACGTTGATTGCAGGAAAAGCCAGCTCTCCACGCTCATGCATCTGGTAGAGGCGGTGTACACCTGTTGTTGTTTCCTCTGTGACACCCTTTATTTGTACTATCCGTGTTGAGTACCAGGTCGGGTCAGCTGCCAACTTCTTTTTTATTGCGGCAAAGAGAATGGTTTCTTCTTCAGAGGATGGATTGTCCAGCACTTTGATATCTTTTTCTGCCTTTGTGCCAAGATGCAGCAGCAGGGTCGCATCTCCACCGTCATCAAGAATCATGTTTGAGAAGCCGCCGTCGGGCCATTCAAAAATCCTGTGTGTGTAATCCCAATAATCGGTAAGGGACTCCCCTTTTACAGCAAAAACAGGAACACCTGACTTCGCTATTGCAGCAGCGGCATGGTCCTGGGTTGAAAATATATTGCATGATGCCCAGCGCACCTCTGCACCCAGGGCCGTAAGCGTCTCTATAAGAACGGCTGTCTGGATAGTCATATGGAGCGAGCCGGTTATGCGGGCTCCTTTAAGGGGCTGGCTGGCGGCGAATTCCTCGCGGATAGCCATAAGGCCCGGCATTTCTGTCTCTGCAATCTTCATCTCCTTACGGCCCCAATCGGCCAGGGAGAGGTCTGCCACGATAAAATCATTTCCCATCACTATTCTCCTTTGTCTTTTTTTGTGCCTGTATCAAAAGCACTGACTCCTGTCCTTCTCCCGGGATAACCTGCTCCATTACAAGCGTTTCAAAACCGGCTACGGTAAGCCATCCCCCCAAATCACTTTTTTCAAATCCAAGCCACTGGTCTGCAAGCTGTTCCCGGGCCAGTTCTCGTTCGTGGCGTTCCAGGTCTGCAATGGTCAAGCGGCCTCCGTTGATGAGCACTCTTCTTATTTCAAACAGTACTGCCTGAGGGTCTGCAGCATGGTGCAGCACCATGTTAAGCACTGCACAATCAACAGAACCATCCGGTAAAGGGAGGTGCCCCATCTCTCCAAGCCTTAGTTCAACTCCCCTTATTCCATCGTTATCCAACCTCCGGCGAGCCTCGTCAAGCATGGCTGACGAATGGTCAACACCGATAACGGTCTCTGCTTTTCTGGCTAATGAGGGAAGAAGCCCTCCGGTGCCAAGTCCTATCTCCACAATGCTTCCGACTTTTGGCACCAATGACAGGAATTGTTGCTGATAATCAGGTACCGGCAACAGAGTTCGCGCCAGATAATCCAATTGACGTGCGTGCATATCAAAAAACTGCTGACTTCTGCGGCGGCGCTGCTCAAGGAGATCTGCGACTGCAGCCATATCAGTTTGGTAGTCGGGCAGCTCCTTGACTCCTTTTTCCACAGCAGCCCTTATTGAAGCAAAAAAAAGAGACTCACCACCGGCGCTATAATAGCTCCAGGTTCCCTGGCGCTTCACTGAAAGAACACCTGCTTCTGTAAGTATTTTCAGGTGTCTTGATATACGGGACTGCCCCATCCTGAGCATTGCCGTGAGTTCCTGAACGGTGTATTCACCACGCATCAGGATTGCCACAAGACGCAGCCGGCATGGATCTGACAGGGCTTTAAGTACTTCAAGGGGCATATATCAAATTTCCGTTAATAGGTATATCAACTTTTATTGATATAGCAACAGCTATTGATCCGGTCAACAAAAAATTCCGCATCATGTTTACAAGCAAGTAAAACATTGTTACTCTTTTGATTGCATTTTAGCCTGCACTTTGTTCTAATGAAAGGCATCTCGCTAGAACAATTGTATTCATATAAATCAGCTTTACGGGGGGTTGAGAATGTCAACCAGAAGTTTGACAGCAAAGGTTTTGATAGCTATTGCAGCGACCTTATTCGTTGGCTTTACGTGTCTTGGTCTTTTGAGTCTCTACCTTTCTTACAACTCCATGCTGGAACTCCAGCGAAACAATACCAGACAGGCATCCTCCGCAGTTATACATGATCTTATAGAGCTTAAGATGAAAGGTGATTTCAAGGTTTTTGATCAATATGTAGCCGATGCTGTAAAACGCGGATCAGCAGTAAAAATCCAGCTTTTTGACAAGGATGGAAAGCAGTATGGCGGCAGTGAAAACAGTGATCTGATGAAGCAGGCAGTAGCAAGCGGGGCAATAAAGGAAGAAAATGGCACGATTGAAGGAAAGCCGGTTCTGAAGCTGGCGACCCCTCTTCTGAATGAAGCACGTTGTAATAGTTGCCATGCTGCGGGCCCCAAATATCTGGGTGGCCTCATGCTTACATCTTCAGTGGAGGAGGGAGTGGTAAAGGCAAAAAAACTTGCAATTATTCTTACCAGCGTAGGGGCCTGTGCCTTCCTGCTGATTCTTCTTTGTCTCTATCTGCTTGTGAGCCGCGTCGTTGTAAGACCCATCCGGGAACTTTCGCAGCAGGTTGAAGATATTGCAAAGGGAGAGGGAGATCTGACAAAGGTGCTGCCGGTGCGTTCTTCTGACGAGATCGGACACCTTGCCGAAGAGGTAAACCGTCTTACCCAGACAGTCCGACAGATTATCTCCTCCCTTTATCAGCAGGCATGCCAGCTTGGCGGGCACACATGTCTGCTTACCAACTCTTCGGAGCGGATAGCCAAAGAAGTTCAGGAACAGATGGAACATGCCGATGTAGTGGCCACTGCAGCGGAGGAAATGAGTAGTAGCGTAAGGAATGTTGCCGACAATATCAACCAGTCTGTAAGCCTTGCCTCATCTGTTGATGCAGCGGCAAGTACCGGACTGGATGTGGTAAAAAACACATGGACCTGTATGAACAGCGTTTCTGAAAGTGTTAATTCTACCCTTGCCGGAATTTCGGAACTGGAACGTTCTTCGGCAAGCATCGGGGAGATGCTTTCACTTATTGAAGATATCGCAGATCAGACCAATCTGCTGGCCCTTAACGCTGCCATTGAAGCTGCAAGGGCAGGCGAGGCAGGCAGAGGGTTTGCCGTGGTTGCAGATGAAGTGCGATCACTGGCGGAAAAAACCACCAGATCCACCAAGGACATTGAACGGGTGGTGGCAAAGATACAGCAGGAAAGCCAGCGGGCCGCTGACAGTATCCGGAAGGAAAGCGAACTTGTAAACACCGGGCTGAAACAGGCAGAGGAAGCCAGAAGGCAACTGGAAGAAATCAAGCAGTGCGCCCACGGTTCACGCACAATGAGCGAACAGATATCTGTGGCAGCAGCAGAGCAGACAGCCGTAACAACTGAGATTTCGTCAAAAATCCATCACATCTCCGATGCGGCCCATGGCACTAACCAGATGATGAAAGCGAACATGGAAACATTTTCCCACTTTGCCAACACGGTAGAAAGTATCTATGGCACTGTTGGACGCTTCTGTGTCGGTAACTACCATGATCAGGTAAAGGGATATGCAAATGAGCTGCTCCAGTCTGTGCAGTCTGCCATAAATGATGCAATTAAAAACGGGACTCTTTCCGAGGCAGACCTGTTTGACCGTAACTACCAGCCGTACTCTAAAAAGACCGATCCGCCAAAGTTTACAACCCGATTTGACGGTTTTTTCGACAGGGTAATTTCTCCGCTTCAGGAGGCGATTCTAAATCGTGACAGCCAGCTGGCATATGCTATCTGTTTTGATGATCACGCCTACGTTCCAAGCCATAACCTGAAATTCAGCAAGCCGTTGACGGGCAACGACGAAGTTGACAAGGTAAACAACAGAACAAAGCGGATATTTGGTGACAACACCGGAATGCGCGGAGCAAAGAACAGCAAGGGATACCTGTTGCAGACCTATCGCCGTGACACTGGCGAGATCCTTAACGACCTGTCAGTGCCGATATTCATAAATGGTCGTCACTGGGGTGGCATCAGGTTCGGCTACAAGGCTCCCTGTACAATCAGCCAGCCTTAAAACTATTTCCCCAAAAACGGCGTAAGCCCTTGGTACGTCAAAAAGGCCATGGCCGCTGCGGCAGGTATTGTAAGAATCCACGCCCAGACTATTCGGTAGGCGACGTTCCAGTTGACGGCTGTAAGCCTCTTGGAAATTCCAACTCCAAGTATGGCAGAAGTAATTACATGGGTGGTGCTTACAGGCATACCGATGGAGGCGGCCCCCATTATTACTCCTGCAGCAGCAGTCTCCACGCAAAAGCCATGAACGGGCTGAAGTTTTACAAAGTCACGTCCCAGGGTCTTTATGATCCGCCATCCACCCGCCGCAGTACCGAGCGCCATTGCAACAGCGCAGGCCACTTTCACCCAGGTCGGAACCACAAAACTTGGTATCAGCCCATATGAAAGCAATGCCATTGTAATAACCCCCATTGATTTCTGGGCATCAGCAGTACCGTGTGAAAAAGCCATGAGTGCCGCAGACGCCACCTGGAGTTTGCGGAATCCCTTGTTCAGAGGGCCTGGGCTATGATTACGAAACAACCAGAGCACAATCACCATAAAAATAAAACCTACAAGCGTTCCAACGACCGGAGAGATAACCAGGGCGAGAACAATCTTTTTTAGACCTTTCCACTGGAGAACCGCAGGTCCTGCATGGGCTATAACCGCCCCCATTATACCGCCTATGATTGCGTGGGAGGATGAAGAAGGCATTCCGTAATACCAGGTGATGAGATTCCAGATTATGGCCCCCAGGACTCCGGCAAGCACAACCATCTGGGTAACGCTGCTGGCATCCACAATGCCTTTACCGATTGTGGATGCCACTTTGGTTGACACCATTGCTCCGGCAAAATTGAGAAAAGCCGCCATAATTATTGCCGCTTTTACTGAAAGCGCTCTGGTTGAGACGCAGGTGGCAATTGCGTTTGCTGTATCATGGAACCCGTTAATATAATCAAAGGCCAAGGCAGTGAAGATGACCAGTATCAACAAGACAAGTGAAAGATCAGGCATTTTTCATAACCACACTTTCAAGAATATTTGCAGCATCCTCACACTTGTCGGTGGCCCTCTCAAGGGTCTCGTATATCTCTTTCCACTTTATCAGCTGAATAGGGTCCTGCTCTTCATCAAACAGACGGCTTATTGCTTCGCGACAGGCTCGGTCAGCCTCATTCTCAAGGGCGTTTATATCCACACAGCAGGCACAGATGTCGTCAGTATTGCCGCCTAGATGCTGGAGCGAGGCTTCAACCGCCTGACAGCTTCTAAGTATTATGTCAGCGAGTTCACGGGCTGCCGCCGTAGGAGCATCCACACGGTACATTACAAACCGCTGTGCCGATGCATCAATCAGATCAAGAATGTCATCCAGAGCCCCGGCCAAAGCATAGATATCCTCACGGTCAAAAGGTGTTACAAAGGTTTTGTTGAGCGTTCTTATGATATCATGGGTCTGGCTATCCCCCTTGTGCTCGATATCCTTTATCAGTTTCTGACTCGCCTGGGGATTAGTGAAGTCATTCATCATCTGGCTGAGGGCCATGGCCCCTTCAGTTATAATTGTACCCATCTGTTTGAACATATCGAAAAACTTCTCATCCTTTGGAATCAAACCAAACATCAGCAGGGGCCTCCATATTTGTTGTTAGCATAAAATTAAGCAGACGAGACAATACACTGATTTGCAGATCAAATGCAAAAAAAACGGCACAGTAATGTAACCGTGCCGTAACAAAACGAATCTTTATTGAGTGAATTCAAAAGTATTGCTAAAGATTGCTAATCTCTTCTGCCCCCCATGAATCTCAGCAGCATGAGGAACAGGTTAATGAAGTCAAGGTAGAGGGTCAGAGCCCCGAGGATGGCAGGCTTTCTCCCATCTTCACCAGCGGCTGCCATCTCCTTGATCTTCCATGTGTCATATGCGGTAAGACCGGTGAATACAATTACCCCTATCCCGGAGACTACCCATGAAACAGAGGAACTGCGAAGAAAAATATTGACAAGACTTGCTATTACGATCCCTATGAGCCCCATGAAGAGGAAACTGCCCCATGATGTCAGATCCTTCTTGGTTGTGTATCCATAAAGGCTCATGGCTCCGAACATGGCAGCCGTAACTGCGAATGTGGAGGCTATTGAATCAGCAGTGTATATGACAAAGATAACAGAAAGTGTAAGGCCATTAAGGGCAGAATAAGCTAAAAATATAAGGGTTGCCGCAGTGGCACTCAGCCTGTTAATGGCAGCTGATAGTGTGAAAACCAGGGCAAGCTCGCCTATCATCATCCCATAGAAAAGGATTCTGTTGCCAGTGATAGCCTGTAGTATGGATGGTGAAGAAACGGTTACAAGGGCTAAAAAAGCTGTTATTGCCAAGCCTGCTCCCATCCATGCATAAACCTGCCGTACAAGTGCATTCTGTCTCGCAATCAGGTTTGAACCGGTTCCGGCGATATTATACTGTTCCATATCTGTGCTCCTTTAAAGTTTTGAATATTGTCTGAACTATACACCATTTACCTCGACCATACAACACGGAGGGGTTCAAACTCATCAATCCCGTATGATTTAAAATTTCTTTCTTTGCCGTTTAAGTATGGCATCGCTTGAAAAAACTCAGGTAAGGCACTTGTCTCTATTATGCTTGGGGGACCATGCTGATTTTGTGTGCGCTGGCTTCGGCAAGGTTTCTGGCCTCTTCCGTGGTCGCTCCCTGAGTCAAGGCAATGCCCATACGCCTGCCGGGCCGTGTATCCGGCTTTCCGAACAGGCGCAGTTTTGCTGTGGGAATTGAAAGCGCCTCACCAACACCTTCAAAGCGGATATTTTCCTGACTGTCGGTTGCGAGAATCACATGGCTGGCCGAAGGGGCAAGATTCAGGATTTCTGGCACCGTCAGCCCCAGTATTGCACGGACATGGAGTTCAAACTGGCTCAGGTTCTGGGATATCATCGTCACCATACCGGTATCGTGGGGTCGCGGGGATACCTCGCTGAAAAGTACCGTATCGCCTTTGATAAACAGTTCCACCCCGAAGATTCCGTAACCACCAAGGGCAGTGGTAGCCAGCTCTGCTTGACGCCTTGCCTCGGCCAGTGCAGTTTCCGACATTGCCATTGGCTGCCATGATTCGTGATAATCACCCTTTATCTGCACATGGCCTATTGGGGGGCAGAAGGAGGTGCCAGCAGCGTGGCGTACAGTCAGCAATGTTATCTCATAATCAAAGTCAATGAACCCTTCAATAATTACTTTGTCAGAGGCCCCACGGGCGCCATCCATGGCATAATTCCATGCATCATCAAGCTCTGTCGCGTTTTTTACCACGCTCTGCCCCTTGCCTGACGAACTCATGATCGGTTTAATCACGCATGGAAAACCGATGGTTCCGGATGCTGCACGGAGCTCATCCGCACAACCGGCAAAGGCATATGGTGCCGTGGGCAGGCCCAGCTCTTCAGCTGCCAGACGCCGGATCCCTTCACGGTTCATGGTCAGGTTGGCGGCCCGGGCCGTGGGGATGACCCGCTGCCCGGCCTGCTCCAGCTCCAGCAGGAAGAGAGTGTCAATCGCCTCTATTTCAGGCACAATCAGGTCTGGGCACTCTGACTCTATCACCCGGCGCAGTGCCTCCCGGTCCAGCATGCTTATCACATGGCTGCGGTGGGCCACCTGCATTGCCGGTGCATCGGGATAACGGTCAACAGCTATAACCTCAACACCCAGGCGTTGCGCCTCAATGGCCACTTCCTTGCCCAGCTCTCCTGACCCCAACAGTAGAAGTTTTGTGGCTCCTGATTTAAGCGGTGTTCCAATGTTCATAAGATTTAGTCCTCCGTCGGTATATACTCAACTTTTGCGGTTGAATGCTATTGTTGCAAGTAACGGCTACCAGCAAATAAAAGAATAATGCTACCTTGACCACCATGAAGATGTCTCACGGACAGGTATGTATCCGCGGATAATCAGCTCCCCGTCGTACTGGCGCCCTGTCTGACCGGCTACCTATACAAGCGGTATCTCCATAATTATGGTGGTGCCGCTTCCGGGGCCGTCACTCTCGGCCCTGACCGTTCCGCCTGCGCTTCTGATTACAGTCTGCACGATATAAAGGCCAAGCCCTGTACCCCTTATCCGCTCATCCTGCTGCTCTACTCGATAAAACATCCTGAATATCTTTGTAAGGCTGTCCCGGTCAAGGCCACGCCCATGGTCCTTCAGTAAAAGCTCTGCCTGTCTGCCTTTACTTGTAAGGCGCAGCTCCATATCAGGGGTGCCTGATGAGTAAAGCACTGCATTTTCGATAAGGTTGCGCAGTACGGTTGCAAATTCGTCAGGTTCAACAGAAACCCGCAGCTTTGGTTCGACAAACAGCTCCAATCTTGTGCCGGGTGGCAACCGTTCCTTTTCCCGTTCTACATATTCAGTGACAAGCTGGGAAAGATCTATTTCCCGCCTTTCTGCAGGACGTCGCCTTTGCTCAATCCGTGCTGCAAGGAGGAGGTTGTCAATTTGTGAGTGAAGGCGTCTTGTGTCTTCAAGCATGGTATTTACAAATGCGTTAAGACGTTCCGGAGGCAGTTGCCGCAAACGTATGGTCTCAAGATGCAGCTGTATGGATGCAAGTGGTGATTTCAGTTCGTGGGTAACCTGGGTTATGAACTCCCTCTGCTGCTGGTAGAGGCTGGACTGACGCCGCCAAAAGAGAAACAGGGCATATACACCGGCCAGCATTATGGCAAGAAGCAACAGGCCCTGAACAAGTGTAAACCAGCCAGCGGTCTGCGAAAGAAGATCAGGTCTGTATCTGGCAGCAAGCTCTTTCAGTTCGTTATGTTTTCCAACAAACCAGGTAACCCACAGGACAACAACAACAACCCATACGAGCTGTATCGCCACAAGCGCAATTACAGGGTGGAATATCCTGCGAATTGTCTTCATGCCGTCTTGATCTCTCTTTTCACGGTTGTATGGTCAGCATCCTGCATGTTATAACTCCTGACGGGAGGAAGCATGGAGTTGTATGATTTTACAAGGCTTAAGCGGCTTATGCTTATCTATAAGGTCGTGCAGGTGGCGCTTCTGGGGCTTCTCATATTCATGGCGTTTAACTTTCAACAGCTGTTTCTTTCACTTGGACCGGCTTCGTTGTTTACATGCAGCATCTTATATTCAGCAGGTTTTCTTTTGGTCATGTTCTTTCCTGTTTTTCTGCTTGCCAGGTATGATTCAAATGTTGAGCTTGAAGCAAGCCTGAAAGGAGTTGACGATGTCCAGATCCAGCTGCTTCGCAGGAAGCGCCTGACCGGTGATTTATGGAAACTTTGTGCAATGGCCTTTTTTGCAGTTTTCGTGGTAATTGCCCCGGACATCAGAAAATCCGGCGCTTTATCCAGTCTTTTTGCCGCTGCCTACCTCGGATTTTTGCTTGTATCTCTCACATATTTTCAGTTATTTAACTCCATTACACTTGGAAGAATCAAAAAACTGCATTGAAATTCAACCCTTAACGCAAACCAGATATTTAAGGTAACGTCCTTCGGGAAGGGTTACCGGGTAAGGAAAATCAACCGGCTGTCCTTTTTGTTCAATTATGCGCAGCTGGGCTCCAGCCTGCAGAGCGCCGCGTCTAAGCTCTTTCAGGTACTCTGGCAGATCGGTTTTCTGGTGGTTGGATGAGCAGACAAGAAGACCACCTTCCTGTAAAAGTGGTAACGAAGCTGCCAGGAGATCGCTTGTTCCACCCTTTGTAGTAAAGCGTCCTTTGCCTGTGGTTGAAAAGGAGGGTGGATCCATAAGAATAACATCATACTGTTCCTTACCGGCTTTCATCTCCCCCAGTTTCGCAATGCAATCACCAACAATAAATCGGTGTTTCCTGGTATCTAAACTGTTTATGCCAAAATTTTCACGGTTCCAGTCGGTGTACCCCTGTGAGACATCTACAGAGGTAACCTGTGCTGCTCCTGCCGCAGCAGCGGCAACAGAGAATGCACCTGTATAGGCAAACAGGTTAAGAAAACTTTTGCCGGCCAGACGTGGCATAAGGCTGCGGCGATTTTCACGCTGATCGAGGAACAGGCCGGTGTTTAGCCCCTCTTCCATGGAAACAAGAAAAGCCAGATCGTTTTCATGTACCTCAAGCCGCCTGGGAGCCGGTTTGCCACATAGCAGCCTGCCATATTTTTTGTTGTCGTTTGTGGCCTCAAGCTCTCTGGTATTCTGGGGGCGGCTTTTTTCGTAAATCCCTGTAGGCTTCAGCAGGTCATTAAGCACACTGGTGACAAGTTGCAGGTATGGTCTCCATCCATCGCTATATAACTGCACCATCATAAAATCGGCATAGCGGTCAATGGTAAGTCCCGGCAGACCATCGCCCTCCGCATTGGCTATCCGAAACGTATTGCTATCTGCAAGAGCCCCATGTACCCTGCGCAGCGCAATGGCAGCCTCTATACGAGTTTTCAGCCACCTGTAATCCAGTTCCATCTTTTTAAAGGAAAGTACGCGGGCCACAATCCGGTCGGCCGGATCCAGCATTGCGGTTGCCATGAACCTGCCCCGTTCATCGGTCAGTTGCACCAGATCTCCGGTCTTTCCCGCTGACCACCGCCTTGTGTAACTGTCAGCAATTATCCAGGGATGCCCAAGTTCCAGCATCCTCACCGTTTCCGGTCCCACTATCCTTTTATTCACCCAAACCTCACCTGACTAGCGAAACCTGCATGGCATATTGCTTAAAGCAGCATTGACGCCGGCCATTTTTATGATATTAGATTTACAATCAGTCGGAAATTCCATCTTGGCAGAGAGAATACAAATGAACATAATGACCGTGGATGACTCAAGTACCGTCAGGCAGATGGTGGTTCTGGCACTGAAAAGCACAGGACATCGAGTTATCGAGGCAGAAAATGCCCCTAAAGCGCTTGAACTGTTGCAAACTGAAAAAATAGATCTTATTTTCTGCGATTTCAACATGCCTGGCATGGATGGCGGACAACTGGTTCGCCAGATAAAGGCCCAGGAAAATTATCGCTCCATTCCTGTTATCATGCTGACCACTGAAATCGCTAAAAGCCGTCTTTCACAACTAAAGGAAGCCGGCGCTTCCGGGTGGATAAACAAACCATTCAAACCGGAAAGCCTTGTGGCTGCAGTTGAAGCCCTTGCGAAAAGGTTCGGTCTTGCCTGAAATCTTCCAATCAGATTGCTCCGCTCTGTCTGCTATCCTGCGTTTGAACTTTTGCCAACTCGACAAGTTTACCCGTCTCAAGTAAAAGCGCTATGGAGCCATCGCCCAGAATGCTTGCCCCGGAAATACAGATTGCAGAAGGATAAAGCTTGCCAAGTGGTTTTACTACCGTTTTTATCTCTCCATGCAGCCTGTCAACAACAAGTCCGGCCCCTGAACTTCCATTCCTGAAGATAACAACATGCTGCACAGGGGGGACAGGATCCGTAATACCCAGAATATGCCTCAGATCAAGGCAAGGAAGCAGCTGTTCCCTTACCTTGAGGCATCCGGCCGGTGTTTCGGCCTGTCGTCTGGAGGATGG
>CAZXTZ010000055.1:0-15074 GCA_964643645.1 uncultured Geobacteraceae bacterium | reverse complement strand
GTTGGCACTCCCAGCTATGCCCTCACCATTGCAGACAGAATAGAAAAAAAGGGTATAGACCCCAGAAGCCTCTCAATAAGACTCGGCCTGTTTGGTGGCGAACCCTGGTCCGAGGCCATGCGCACAGAAATCGAACAACGCCTCCAGATAAGCGCAACCGACAATTACGGACTTTCAGAAGTTATTGGCCCTGGCGTTGCCGGTGAGTGCCGACTCAAATGCGGTATGCATATTGCCGAAGATGCCTTCATTGCAGAGATAATTGAACCGGAAACAGGCAAGGTGCTGCCATCTGGAAGCGTTGGAGAACTGGTGCTCACATCACTGGGCAAAGAGGCATTCCCGATGATTCGCTACAGGACAAGGGACATAACCAGCCTCATCACTGAGCCCTGCGAGTGTGGCAGAACTCTGGTAAGAATGAAAAAAACCATGGGTCGCAGCGATGACATGCTGATCATCAAAGGGGTAAACGTATTCCCTTCTCAGATTGAAGAGGTGCTGTTTGCCATTGAAGGTTGTGAACCCCATTACCAGCTGATTGTAGAACGTCGCGGATCAACTGATACTCTTGAAGTTGACATCGAGGTAACTGAAAACATCTTTTTTGACGAGATGAAGCGCCAGAGAGCCTTTTTGGAGATGATAGAGAAAAAAATTGAATCTGTAATAGGAGTCGGAGCAACTGTGCGGCTTGTGGAGCCCAACAGCATAGAGCGGTTTGAGGGTAAGGCAAAGAGGGTAATTGACAAGCGGCTGATTTAATCTGAACCAGTCATAACATTAAAGAGCAGATTTATTACAACGAGGGATCTCCCCAATGTTGCGCTTTCATATCCGTCTGTTTCTCACCTGTATTATTCTATTCAGCTTCATAACTCCAGCTCTTGCTGCACCTGAGAAACAATTGACCATGGGTATACTGGCGCTGCGCCCCAAGGCTGAGATGCAGGCTGCCTGGCAACCTCTGTTCAGTAGTCTTTCAAGTCGCCTGCCCGGCTACAGCATGAAACTGCTTATCCTGAACCATGCCGGTTTGCAGAAGGCTTTACAGCAAAAACAGCTGGATTTCGTACTGACAAATCCGGGCCATTACATTGAACTTCGCGAACGAAACGGCTTCTCCGGCGCTTTGGTAACCCTCTTGCCAATGGAGGGAAAACAGGCCCTCAAATCTTTTGGCGGAGTAATTTTCACCAAAAGCAACCGCAACGATATAAACAGTCTGAATGATCTGAAAGGCAAACGGATTGCCTGCGTAGCAAACACATCCGGCACATTGGGCGGCTATCAGATGCAGGTGTATGAGTTTCTGCAGGCTGGCCTGCCACTACCCAAAAAACAGAACATCCTTGTGACAGGCATGCCACAGGATCTTGTAGTCAAGGCCATACTTGACGGAAAAGCGGATGCAGGTTTCATACGCACCGGGCTGATCGAAAAACTGGAAGAAAAAGGAACGCTGGCAAAAGGCAGCCTGAAGGTCATAAACAAACAGAATCTGGCCGGATTCCCGTATCTCTCTTCAACAAGGCTCTATCCTGAATGGCCATTAGTTGCCCTGCCCCATGTTGATGAAGGGCTGTCACGCAAAGTTGCATCCCTATTGTTATCACTGGACCACGACACACCAATGATGCATGCTGCCGGACTTCATGGTTTCACCATACCCTCTGATTATCAACCTGTTGAGCTGTTACTGCGAGATCTGCGTCTTCCCCCTTTTGACCATGTCCCCCCATTTACACTGAAGGATGCTTGGAAGCGCTGGAATCTTGAAATTATCGCATCTTCTATGGCCTTAACAGCCCTCTTCATATTAACCATTTCTCTATTCAGATCTAACAAAAAACTGATTGTAGCAAATCAGAGTATTGAACAGAAACAGGTCTCGTTGAAGAAGGCAAGAGAAGCCGCCGATGCCGCCAATCAGGCCAAGAGCGAGTTTCTGGCCAACATGAGCCACGAAATAAGAACACCTATGAACGGTGTAATCGGTATGGCCCAACTGTTACGCTACACCGATCTTACAGCGGAACAGCGAGAATATCTTAACAATATTGAGCTTTCAGCAGACAACCTTCTACAGCTGATTAATGACATCCTCGATCTCTCCAAGATTGAATCAGGCAATGTAAAAATAGAATATGCCGATTTCTCTCTATGCAATACAGTTGAAGATGTTCTTGCAACCCAGCAGTCACTAATATTCAAGAAAAATCTGACCTTAAAGAAAGAACTTTCGCCTTCAATTCCAAAACTTGTTAATGGAGATCAGTTCCGCCTGAAACAGATTTTACTTAACCTGTTGAGTAATGCCATAAAGTTCACAGACAATGGTTCCATAAGAATAAGCCTGGAACTCCTGGAGAACAATGCTGCCGGAGTATTGGTGAGGTTCACGGTAAGTGATACTGGAATCGGTATTACCAAAGAGTCTCTTGAGAAGATTTTCAACCCCTTTGAGCAGGCCGACAACAGTATTACACGGCGCTTTGGAGGGACAGGTCTGGGCCTTACCATCTGTCGCACATTGAGCGAGCTTATGGGTGGCACTATTCATGCTGAAAGCACCCCCGGTAGCGGAAGCAGCTTCTATCTTGATCTGCCATTTGCACCAAGCCTCTCTTCATCAAATGAGACGAATGATTCTACAGATGATAAAATTCAAGAGCCCTCGCGACAGCTTACTGTGCTGATAGCCGAAGATATTCAGATGAACCAGCGCCTGATTGAAATGATGCTGTTAAAGATCGGCCATTTGCCTGAATGCACCAGCAATGGCAAAGAGGCTCTTGAACGATGGCGTAAAGGCGGAGTTGATGCAATCCTGATGGACATCCATATGCCAGTTATGGGTGGGATTGAAGCTCTTGAAATGATCCGGGCTGAAGAAAAACTTAATGGCGGTCATCTGCCGATCATTGCCCTGACAGCCGACGCCATTAAGGGCACCGAGGAAAGGCTTCTGCAAGCCGGTTTTGACGGGTATCTTACAAAACCGCTGAAGGTAAAGATTCTCCAGGAACAGTTGACACGGATTACCCAGATTTAAGGAGATCCAGCCCCTTAAACAATTGATACGCCTTGTCAATCTCTTGCCTTAAGGCTAAAGCAGCTCCCCTTGGAGAATCTGCTGCCACAATTGCAGATACCACCGCAAGCCCGTCTGCTCCGGCCCCGATTACTTCACCCGCATTTTCCAAATTTATTCCACCTATTGCAACAAGCGGAGTTTTCACTGCTGCACGTATCAGCCCTAGCCCTTCAAGCCCCAGAGGCCGGGAAGTATCAGTCTTTGTAGGTGTGCTGAAAACCGGACTGACACCGATATAATCCGCCCCTTCTGCTTCAGCCCGCACAGCATCATCAACTGATTCTGCCGATATTCCGATAATCCAGCCAGGCGGTCCCAATCGTCGCGCATGTTCTATCGGCATGTCACTCTGCCCCAGATGGACACCGGCTGCCCCAACAGTAAGGGCAATATCAACCCGGTCATTTATGATGAGGGGAACGCCGAGAGGCTTCAAGATTTCTGCCAGCATAAAGGCCTCGTCAAGAAATTCACGGGTGCTGCAATCCTTTTCACGCAACTGGACGGAAGTCACTCCACCTGCAACCGCCTCTCTGACCAGTTCTGTTAATGGCCGCCCCCTTGAAAGGGAACGGTCTGTAACCAGATGCAGCAAAAAACAGTTATCCATATTCATATTCAGCTTATCCTTCCGTAATCCTGCAACCAGACTCAACCACTTCCGGTGTAAGATTATACAGAGCATCGAGAAACCGGATCATGAATGTGCCAGGGCCTGAAGATCCATACGCCGCCTGTTCAGCAGCAAGACCATAACAGGCAAGAGCCGTTGCAGCAGCAGAAAGAGGATCAGGATCAATCGCCGCAAAAGCCCCTATAATTGCCGTAGCGCCGCAACCGGTGCCGGTTACAGAGGTCATCAGGGGATGGCCATTTGAAACCCGCAGTATACGTCTGCCATCGGTAATAAAATCCTCTGCCCCGGTAATGGCAACCGGAGTCTTCAATTCAGCTGCCAGACGAACAGCCTGATCCGATACCGCCTCAACTGAATCTGCCGAGTCCACCCCCCTGTTCTTTGCACTGCCACCGGCAAGTGCAAGTATTTCAGAGGCATTGCCGCGCACCACACTAACAGCTGTCTCTGCAAGAATACGGTTGGCAGCCCTTGTGCGCAGGGCAGTAGCCCCTGCACCCACCGGGTCAAGGGTTATTGGAATACCGATTATTGAAGCCTTTTTGCCAGCCTTTAGCATTGCCTCAACCCAATCATCAGTCAGTGTGCCGATATTAAGAACCAGCGCCCTGGCAAATGAGGTCATCTCCTCAACCTCATTTTCAGCATGGGCCATTACAGGAGAAGCCCCTGCTGCCAGCAGGATATTGGCAGTAAAGTTCATAACAACAAAATTTGTTATGTTATGCACCAATGGCCTGTTTTCACGAATAATCCGCAGATTTTTTGCAGCCTGGGCCGCAAACGAAACAGATCTGGCTTCCATTTAATCGCTCCTTGAAAATTTCTGGCTCAACCAGTTGAAAAATACAGCTCAGAAAAAACCCGCTAAATCAGTTTTGAAATTTAGCGGGTCATCAGACAACAAGTCAAGGCAAAGCAATTTTTGTATTTACTTCTTTACGTTATAGAATACATCCTTACCCTTAAACAGCGAGATGCTGTCAAGCTCATCCTCGATGCGCAAAAGCTGGTTGTATTTGGCAACACGATCTGTGCGGCAGAGTGAGCCGGTCTTGATCTGACCTGCATTTACAGCTACTGCAAGATCGGCAAGGGTCGTATCCTCTGTCTCACCTGAACGATGGGAGATAACAGTGGTGTAACCTGCCCTTTTTGCCATTTCTATTGCCTCAAGTGTTTCAGTAAGAGTACCTATCTGGTTCAGCTTGATAAGTATCGAGTTTGCTATCCCCTTCTGGATACCCTCTTTAAGAATTTTGGGATTGGTTACAAACAGATCATCACCAACAATCTGGATCTTTTTGCCAAGGCGGTCTGTAAGAAGCTTCCAGCCGTCCCAATCGTTTTCAGCCATGCCATCTTCAATGGAAATGATGGGGTACTTGTTAACAAGGTTCTCGTAAAAATCAACCATTTCAGCGGCAGTTTTTTCTCTCTGAGGCTCATTTTCAAGGGTATACACACCCTTTTCCTTATCAAACAGTTCAGATGAGGCCACATCCAGCGCAAGAAGAACATCCTCGCCCGGCTTGTATCCGGCTTTTACAATAGCCTCCATGATAACCTGAAGGGCCTCTTCGTTTGATTTCAGATCCGGAGCAAAACCGCCCTCGTCACCAACAGCGGTATTGTAGCCCTTTGACTTGAGTACCCCCTTCAATGCATGGAATATCTCGGCTCCCATGCGAAGAGCCTCAGCAAAACAGCAAGCTCCGGCAGGCATGATCATAAATTCCTGGATATCAACATTGTTATCAGCATGGGCTCCACCGTTAATAATGTTCATCATAGGCAGCGGCAGTTCGCGTGCATTTGCACCGCCTATATATTTATAAAGGGGAAGACCGGCCTCCTCAGCTGCTGCCTTTGCAACAGCAAGAGAAACACCAAGTATGGCGTTTGCCCCCAGATTGCTCTTGAAATCGGTACCGTCAATTTCAAGCATCCGCTGATCAACACCAACCTGATCACTTGCCTCCATACCAATTATTTCATCTGCTATCTTATTGTTAACATTATCCACAGCCTTGAGAACACCCTTGCCAAGGTAGCGGGCCTTGTCACCATCACGCAACTCCAGCGCCTCACGCTCACCGGTTGATGCGCCAGAAGGCACAGCTGCACGACCGAAAGCTCCGGACTCAAGAAAAACCTCACACTCAAGGGTGGGATTCCCACGGGAATCAAGAATCTCCCGTGCATATACATCAACTATTTCACTCATTTTTCTGCCTCCTTCAGGCTAAGGGAATGTACTGCATACAATCAGTCAATTACATTTATATACCAACTGAACAGTGAAAAGGGAAGCTCAGAACCAGAAAAAAGATGATCGGCTTACACTAACAGGATTCGCATTTTTGCAAGACAACATTAATGACTTCTCAGGTTTTGCAATAATGCAATCAAGAGACTTTCAAGAGTAACAGTCTGTAATTACAATGTAAGTTCAGATTCCGGCCGCAAATCCATCAATTTCATTTTTGCAAATTCCAGACAGTGCAAATCCACCATCTTGCTGTTTTTATTGAATATTTACAAATGGCACACCTATTGCTTTAAAGAAAAACATGATATCAACAAAACAGGACAATAATATACAAAACAGACCGATATGCCCGTTTTATGGGAAAAATGACGATTTCTGCGACGTAGGCTGCGGCTATATATCAACCCACGATGTAAATATGATAATCCGCTATTGCAGCAAAAGATATTACGGTTGCGCTAAATACCTGGAACTTGCAGACAGATACCCGGATGAACTGAGCCTGGCTGCGGCTTGATCCTTATTACAAGAAAAGGAGTCTGAAAACGATGCTGTTCACACTGGCAAGCAGTACACACCCTGCAATCATAATGTTTATAATAGCCGTTTGCATAACATTCGCATTCACAATCTGCGCAAAGGAGAAAAAACATGACCCAGAGAGAGCTTGAACTGATGCAGAGAATCGAGGAGCTTGAACGTCACACCTGGCGTAACAGCTCTATCCTGAGATCTGTTGCCATGGTTTCATTTACAGCCATGGTGGGGATCATTGTTGCCGCCGGTGTTATCGGTGGCGGTCATGGCAGTCACTGGTCCGGCCCCGCATGGAATACAATGTGGCTATATGGTCTTTTTGCCGCCAATGCGGTCTCAATGTTCTGGACTACCCACAAGGAATAGGAGGAAATCTGTCATGCCAATGAAACTATCTAACGCTGCTCTGCTTCTGGTGGTATGTGTTCTGTGCGCCGCCTTCAATATGCGAATTTTTCAAGGTCTGGACGAGATGATGGGGAGTAACTACTGGGTTATTGACACCACACAGGGAGATCACGGCTGGTACGCCATGGGACTTCTGCCCCACCTTAAGACAGTGCCTAAAGATGTTGTGAAAGCTGTAAATACTGATCCACTTAATAAGGAAAAATACCAGATCTACGCACAGAGCGGAGACTTTGCAGGAAATTCGGTTTATGGCATCTGCTTCGGAATACCGCTTATCATGTATCTCATCTGGTTTGCCTTTATTATAGGATTCCCTGACAGGGTTGACCCCTATCTGTTACCTCGACGAATATTCACACTTGCTGTAATAATTGCCTGTTCCGTAATTGTAAACCTCTTCCTTATGCGAATTGCAGCCGACTTTATTCGCGACCCGATGGCCCGGATAGCCAATATAGCTGGCAATCACTCATCACTTCTGTTCCACAATGCCGGTATCTGGTTTGCAATTCTCTTCTCGGCGCTAGGCACCCACAATCACTCATACAGCGAAGCACCCGCACCTGACAGCCGCAACTGGCAGACCCAGGCATCTGAAAAATTCAATTGGCTCTTTACTCTTCTTGCATTCGTAACAGTGCTTGAAGTGGCCCTCGTGAAGAACAAGCTTGCCCTGCCTGATGCAGCAGTTGATTACTCTGTATGGATTATCTGGGTCGTAATCTTCATGCGCATGTATGGTTTCTCACCCAAATACTGGATAAAAAGAGTCCCCGGAATATCAATAATGGTAGTTGGCACACTCCTTACCCTGCCTATTTTCTACCTTCTTGAAAGGGTTACCGGAACACTTGGCGCCGGTTTCGCATCACCAATACTTGCCAAGTCACTTGGGCCAGACAATCAGAACATAGGTCTTTCTCTGATGGTCTCAATTTACCTGGTTTTCTGGATGGAATTTGCCGCTGCCATCCGGATGAACGGCCCCTTTAAAAAAGCGGTAACTGAAAAGGCCTAAAGGCGCGTTTTTCTGCCATGAAAGACGGAAAGGCCCGGACTGGGAACCGGGCCTTTCGCATTTTTAAAACTTGAAGTGCTTGAAGTAATCAATCAGCAAGATATTCATCATAAATACGCTTCAAATAGGTATGAGAAACTGTCTTTTTGAATTCCTTCCTGAAATGTTCAGAAAGCTGACGCCATGAAAGATTCTGCTCCTCCCGCAATCGGACCAGTTCCCCCATGAATTTCTTTTCAAGACTGTTTCTAAGACGTTGTTTTCGCTGTTTACGTATTTTTGGCTCAAGGCCATCAGTATGGGTAGCCCCATGATCAGATGTTGCATGCATCTGATACAGCGCCATAAGGAGCGCGCCGTAGTTGGACTCCCCCCCACGATTTGGAGGCATTTTCCCTTCAGCAACCCAATCCCTGAAAAGCTCCCGCTGCCTGCGATGGAGATCAACCCTCAAATCCTCATTCAGCCTCGAATACCTGGCACAGAGCAATTTACGCTGTTCGGCATCAAGACCTGTTATCATTTCAACATACTGTTCATCAAACATTTTACTGGCACCAGACTGTAAACATATTTATACACGTTTACTGAATAACATAATTTCATGCAAGTTCAAGTGTAAACCGGTTTACACAACAAAAGCCCTCCGTTTGTGAAGGGCTTTTGTTAATAATCAGAAAAACAATCAGTAGGTCATGCTTGCGGCATTAAGCAGGCCGATAGCAACAGAAAAGAATGCCAGAAGTGTTGCGGCGGCTGTGTGGTCGTTTTCAATCTCTCTGACAAGATCCTTGAAAAACATCCGTACCATAGAGAACACAAAAATCTGGACAACCATTGCAATTACAGCCCAGATAAGCATGTCAAGAAAACCCACACTGTTGGTAATCGCGCTGTGCAGGGGAAGGATAAAGCCGATAAACGCCCCTCCAAAACTTATTGCAGGAGCCACCTTACCCTCCCTTACCAGCTTCAGCTCATCATATGGCGTAACCTTGCAATATATTGCACAAAAAACCATGAGAAAACCAAGAGATGCAACAAAATATTTGAAAAAGTCAAACAGGCCCTGTGTGGATTCCAGCATTGTTCCGTTCATTACCAACCTCCGTTATTTATGAAAACTTGAATATATGCAAATCGTAGGGGCGAACTTTATGTTCGCCCAAACTTTATGTTCGCCCAAACCGGGCGATCACAAGGATCGCCCCTACAGCAGGATTTAAATATTTAAACACCGTATCAATATGCAAAGTAATGAGGTATGAAGCGACTGGCATTTGTAGTAACTACCTGCCTGTCTTCACGAATCCCCATGCCTGCGGCTTCACCTGCCACTATCCATGAGCCTATTACAGGATAATTGCCCTCAAAACATGGTATGCGCGCCATCTGCTGATATACCGGCGCCTTGCCGCCGTAGCTTCCTTCAACCTCATGTACATGCCCGTTCTGGTGAAGCGCAACATTCTCACCTTCGCGGGAAAGGAACGGCTTGGTTACATAGTTGTCCCTGAAAGCCCCCTGTTCAAGACTGGCCTGAAGAAGATTCTCATGGCCTTCAAACAGATCCCACATAACAGCCAAAAGCCCCTTGTTGGAGAGAAGCATCTTCCAGGCAGGCTCAATTATCCGCATCCTTGATGTTGCCAGTTTGCGACCGAAATATTCATTTACGAGCCACTCCCAGGGGTAGAGCTTGAAAAGGCAGTCTATGGGCCTGTCTTCAAGGTCAACGTAACGCCCTTCAACCTCTTCAAACCCTATGTCATTCATAAAAAGCTGTGTTGTGGACAGACCTGCCTGCATGGCTGTATCGCGAAGATATTCAAGGTTGCCAAGATCCTCCTGTGCATCGGCCACGCAGCAAAAATGCACATTTGATTTTATTCCCTGCTGTTTCCAGGCTTCTATGAGCCTTTCATGGATGGAATTGAACTGGTCGGCATCGGGAAATATATCTTTAAGCCAGAACCACTGAATAACACTTGCCTCTAAAAGAGAAGTTGGTGTGTCCGCATTGTATTCCAGAAGTTTAGGAGGATTCTTTCCGTCATAAGCAAGATCGAACCGTCCATATAAGGAAGGTTCGTCCTTTTCCCACGAATCAACTATCAGGGGGACAGCATGCTGAGGTATCTGGAGCTTTTCAAAAAGATCCTTGTCAATTATATGCTGGGCAGCTTCGATACATCTCTCCTGAAGCTCATTTGTAGCCGCCTCCAGAACATCAATTTCACCTGAATCAAAGAGATAGCATGCGGTCTCATCCCAGTATGGCTCTTCATCAATGGTGTGGTAAAGCATCCCCTGGGATTCAACGGTCTGCTGCCAGCCAATGCGGGGGGGTCTTGTCTGTCTTTGCATAATCTACCCCCCTGAAGATGAATGGGAACCGGAAAGGCTGCCAAAACCGCCACGGGACACCGACATTGTTCTTATTGCCCTGCTTCCCTGACCTGCGAATGTTCTGCCTGATGTAAATCTGGGGCCATAAAAATAGCCGGGGCTGTAATTTTTGTTTCCAGGCTTGGCCTCCTCACAGTTTTTAGGATCCCCGCCCCAATCGTCAAGGCAATCCTGCCTGTTTTTATAGACGTGACGCTCATCCTTCTTGCCGCATCCGCCAACCATCAGCATGCCGCCTATGAGTACAAGCGTAATCTGCATGGTGCATCGTTTCCGCATATACATCTCCAGTTTGTTGATTAATAAATCATTTAACAGCCGGCAACATCGGGGTTGCTTCAGCAAAAGCCGTTTCAATCATTGGCAGACACCGGATCATGGTTTCTACATCACCTGTCCGGCCGGCCATTTCTGCAATCCTTGCAAACTCCATCAGGTCATCGGCGCCAACATTTGAGGCTATTGATTTTATTGAATAAGCATATCTGGTTGATATATCCAGCCTGCCATCATCAAGCTCCTTGCGGAGACGTTCTATCATCATGGGAACATCACGCAGGAATATATGGCATATATCAGCATACAGCTCCTCATCGCCACCAAGCCTCTCCAGCACATCTTTTCTGTTAACAGCAACCATAGCCTCACACTTTTCCGTTTAATTATAAACAGTTGCAACAAACAGCCAGACAGCTATAATGGATATTGACTATTAAATAAACCTATAACACCATTTTTCAGGAAATCAACTGCAAGGGGAAAAATAATGTTACAGACTGTTCTTTATGACAGATTTGAAAACAGGTCGGTCCGCTGTAATATCTGCCGTCATCGCTGTACCATTGCAGCGGGAGCCCGTGGTATATGCAGGGTAAGAGAAAACAGGGATGGGGCTCTGGTTTCACTTGTGGAAGGTAAAATTATTGCGGCAAGCGTTGACCCGATTGAAAAAAAACCGCTCTACCATATCCTGCCCGGATCAAAATCCTTTTCGCTGGCATCGGCCGGATGTAACTTTTCATGCCGATTCTGCCAGAACGCAGATATTGCAAAATATGACGACAGGGGAACAGGTATCTTTCCCGGTCACTTACTCACACCTGGCGAAGCTGTAAAAAAAGCGCTTGAATCTGGAAGCGACTCCATTTCATTCACCTACACTGAGCCGACGGTCTGGCTCGAGTACGTGCTTGCAACCGGAAAAATTGCCACAGAGGCAGGCCTTTACAACATTTTTGTAACCAACGGCTACATTACCCCTGAAGCCCTGGATCTGATCTCACCGGTTCTTCATGCAGCGAACATTGACCTGAAAGGGATGACTGAATCTTTCTACAAAAAACTCTGCGGGGCCAGACTCTCACAAGTAGTCGAATGTATAATTGATTATAGAAAAAGGGACATCTGGATAGAAATTACTACTCTTGTAATAACAGGGGAGAACGACAGCAAAGAGGAACTTGAAGCCATTGCAAAATTCATCGCAAATGAGCTTGGGCCTGACACACCATGGCATATATCCCGTTTCTTTCCCAGACACAAGATGTCAGACAGAACTCCGACAGATCGTCATTCACTGGAAGTTGCCCTTGAAGCCGGTTACAAGGCAGGACTTAGATATCTATATGAAGGAAATGTTGAAGGTGGAATGGAAAATACGCTTTGCCCGTACTGCGGCGCTCTTGTGATAGGACGAAACGGCTACAGAACAACTACCATCAACCTTAAAGACGGTAGCTGCATGGCCTGCGGAAAGGCTATTGCCGGGATATGGGGCCAGATGGCTCAAAATCGAGCCGCTTGATTTTTTCGACAAGGGTTGTTCTGTTTATCCCTAGCAGAGATGCAGCCTTTGACTTTACACCGCCGCTCATTGAGAGTGCTTTTGTTATCAGTTTTTTTTCAAGCTCGGCAATTGCTGCAGGCATATCAATACCTTCAGGAGACAGATCAAGACATAGCCCGCCTGGATGACATCCTTTGTCAGCTATCTCAGCAGGAAGATCATCAATATTTATCAGATCACTCTCTGTAAGGGCCGTAAGTCTTTCTACAACATTTTCCAGTTCGCGGACATTACCCGGCCACCTGTACCTCTCCATTGCATCAAGGGCCGATTTGCTAAGGCTCATCAGTGGCCTTTCCATCTGATTGCAAAACTTCTGAAGAAAGTTGCTTACAAGGGGCAGTATATCCTCCTTGCGCTCCCGAAGCGGAGGAAGATGCAGGGGAATAACATTAAGCCGGTAAAACAGATCCTCCCTGAAAATGCCCTGCCTTACCAGCTCTTCAAGGTCGGAATTTGTTGCGGATATTATCCTTACATCCAGTTTTACCGGTTTTGTAGAGCCGACCCTCTCAACCTCCTGCTCCTGAAGCACCCGGAGGAGCTTTGATTGCAGTGAGATCGGCATTGTCCCTATCTCGTCAAGAAATATGGTGCCATGGTTGGCCGCTTCAAATTTGCCAACCTTATCCCTTACAGCTCCTGTGAATGCACCTCGTATATGACCAAAAAGCTCGCTCTCCAGAAGTGTCTCCGGTATTGCTCCACAGTTTACAGCCACAAAAGCATGTCCCTTTCTGCGGCTGTTGCTGTACAGGGCCCTTGCCACAAGTTCCTTTCCGGTTCCTGATTCCCCTGTAACAAGCACTGTTGAATCAGTCTTGGTTATCCGCTGCATCCTTTCAAAGACCTTCTGCATAGCCTGTGAATACCCGATAATACTGCTGTACTGGTACCTTTGCTGAAGCTGTTTCTTAAGATATACGTTCTCTGAAAGCAGGCGCTGTTTTTCCCTTGCATTTCCAATAACGATCTTCAGTTCCTCAAAGTTTACAGGCTTTGTTATGTAATCAAAGGCCCCTTCCTTCATGGCTGTGACCGCAGTCTGCGCAGATGCGTTGCCGGTAATTACGACAACCTCAACCTCAGGGGCAACCTGCCGAATCTCTTTAAGAATTTCTATTCCGTTAATATCAGGCAAGAAGAGATCAACAAGGACTATATCAGTCTCTGACCTCTTGACAATGGCGATCCCGTCTGCTCCGTTATTTACAGTCTCCGTTGTAAAACCTGCCTTTCGTAAAAGCAGCTCCAGAACCTGCCGACCTGAATCATCGTCATCAATAACAAGAACCCTAGTCTTATCTTCCATTATTCCCTCTCTTAATCCAGTTTGGGCAATATCTCACAGCCCACTGATATGAGGCAAGATTTTATGATATAATTCCTTATAAAGCTGCAATTGTCGCAAATCGCTGTATAATGTAAACCATACTGTAAACAAACGGGACAGAACATGGAAGAACCACTCAAAAATACAGCCGAATCCGGACAGGGCAAAAAGGATGGCCAGCGTTTCTATACTGCTGGCACGGGCTATCAGTTCATAATGAGCCTTTCAGCTGACGAAATGGAGTGTCTTGGGCATCTTGACCGTAAGCCTTCCGGAGACAATATCACCCGCGAAAATATAATGGAGTTTATGGCCGCAAACGCCATAACGAATGGCATTGATGAAGATGAGATCAACCAGCTGCTAAACTCAACAATGCCTGGAAAAAGTTCAAATGCAGTTCTTGCAAGGGGAATTCCTCCGCAGCGGGGCGAAGACGGCAAACTGGAGTATAGAGTTGAAACATCAGGAGACAAAAAAACAGGCGAGGCCGAAGATGGTGCTGATGAAAAGATGGATTTCCGGGCCGTACAGAAGTTCATAAACGTAGATCCAGACCAGGAAATAGGCGTAATAATCCCTCCCACCACAGGCATTCCAGGATCAACTGTCAGGGGCAAGCCAGTACCGCCCACTCCAGGCGCCCCTCTACTCATAAAGCCTGGAAAAAACGTACATATAACCGGCCCCTGTTCTGACACCCTCGTATCCGGAATTCACGGCAGGGTAAAGATCGAAGATGACACCATAAACGTGGTTGAAGAATATTCAGTTGAAGGTGATGTTGATTTCTCCGTGGGGAACATACGATTTAACGGTTATGTTGAAATCAAGGGGGATGTGCTTGACGGTTTTCAGGTAAACGCCAGCAAAGGGATCAAAATAGGCGGCAATATAGGGGCCAGTCGCCTTGTGTCGCACGGCAACATAGAATTCTGCGGCATGGATGGTCAGGGAAGCGGCAGCATACTCTGCGGCGGATCATTAACTGCAAACTTCATACACTCATCCGTTATTGAATCATGGGGGCCCATGCATGTAAATGTTGAGCTGCGTGACTGTTTCATTCACTGCAGGGGATCGGTAGCATCAGGGATTATAGCTGGCGGTGAATGCGTAGCCCTTTCCGGAGTAGAGGCAAAACAACTTGGAGCTGCATCCGGCCAGAAAACACAGATCCATGCCGGAGCAGATTACAGGGACCTTCACCGTATAGAAGAACTGGTCTCTCAGATTGAAGAGGTAATAAAGCTCTCAGATCAGACAAAAAACCTTGCAGAACTTGAGGAACTCCACAAAAGAAGAAAACAGCTTGCCGCCTCGGTGGTGGAAGTCCGAAACAGGCATCAGCCCGGCGCAAACCCGAAGATTAATGTCAACTCAAAGATATTTGAAGGAGTGAATATTTTTCGATTTAACCTAAAACACAATAACTTTGAATGGCATAAAAAGATTGCCAGAAGAGTGAAGGAAGTCGCTCAAAAAAATAACAAAAAAATTGGAATTATGTTGGA
>CAZXTZ010000054.1:12184-15108 GCA_964643645.1 uncultured Geobacteraceae bacterium | reverse complement strand
CGGTATCCAGATTTTTCAAGGTATTGGCAGACTTGACATCAACCGTATCAACCTTTTCTGTCTGAGGTTTTGCCTGTTGCTGATACACTTGGAGAGCTGCTGAGGCATTCAGCTCTGCAGCTCTCGCAACCGGTTCCGGATTTTCAGCCCCGGCTGACAGGGCCTGCTTAACATGAGCTGAGGACTGCGGCTGCATATTCTGAGAGTATTGCGGGGTATTAATTCCCTGAGCACTATTAATTTCCATAGTCGCCTCCAGTTTGCCTGGCCCAAAGAAAAAAGAGGGGATCTTAATCCCCTCTTTCTGATGAACCACAATATTAAGCTAACGCCAGTCCTTCTGTTAGAACAATCTGAGAACAGACTGGGCAGCCTGTGAAGACATGCTCAGGGCAGTGGTGCCAAGGTTCTGCTGTGTCTGCAACATCAGCATGTTGGCGCCTTCCTGGTTCATATCGGCCAGGGTCAGGTTATCAGCGCCTGTCTGCAGGGTTGCGATCATCTGGTCAGTAAATTCCTGACGGGTGGTGATGATGTTCAGGTTGTTAGAGAGTGACTTGGACTGTGTACGGAGCTGGCTGATAGCTGTATCCAGCATGGCGCTTGAGGTAGTGATTGCAGCAGTGTTCGTCCAGTCGGTGTTCCCGGTTCCGGCCTGCGATACACTAAGTCCGATAGCGGTTGAGTTGAACCCTGTAACCTTAAGGTTGGCAGATGCGTCTTCGTTGAAGTTAACTGTTACTGTACCCTGGTTCAGGAGGTTGGTACCGCGATAACCCGAGTCTGATGAAAGCTGGTCGATCTGGCTCATGAGGGTGTTAAACTGGGTCATCAACACCTTACGGTCTGCGGTAACTGCAGTTGAAGTGGCGGACTCTGCAAGACCTTTAGCTGCCTGCAGAAGTGAGCTTATTGCGGTAATACCTGCGTCGCCTGCCTTTACCTGCTGAACTGCTTCTGACATACCGTCTTTCCGGATTGAAAAGTCGGATGCACGGTTGGTGTGAGCCTGTGCTGCAAAGAAGTTGGTGGGGTTGTCTAGGGCGCTGTTTACCTGTTTGCCTGTTGAGAGGCGCTCCTGAGTACGGTCAATAAGCTTGCTGGTGTTTTGCAGCTGGAGCAGGTTAGAACGCATTCCTGAGGTTAGAGAGATGTCGTTGACTGACATGGTGATGTCCCCTTTCTGGGATAGTTTTTGTGGCCTTCTGGCCTTGCTACTCTATTCGACATAGAGTTTAACTAACTTTAGCATTTTTTTTTAGGTTAGCAAGTTTTTTGCAAAAAAAAATCAGGAGAGGTTTTCCGCTCCTGATTCCTTGCTTACGCAATTATGCTAGACAGACATATTAAAACAGCCTCAGTACGGCCTGTGCAGCCTGTGAAGACATGCTCAGCGCTGTTGTGCCAAGGTTTTGTTGTGTCTGTAACATTAGCATGTTAGCGCCTTCCTGGTTCATATCGGCCAGAGTAAGGTTGTCAGCACCGGTCTGGAGGGTCGCTATCATCTGGTCAGTGTATTCCTGTCGAGTGGTAATAATGTTCAGGTTGTTTGAGAGCATCTTTGACTGTGTACGCAGCTGGCTTATGGCAGTATCCAGCATGGAGCTGGATGTTGAGATGGCAGCTGAGTTAGTCCAGTCGGTGTTTCCGGTTCCGGCCTGTGATACGCTCAGCCCGATAGCGGTTGCGTCGAATCCTGTCACCTTGAGGTTGGCAGATGCATCTTCATTAAAGTTAACGGTAACGGTACCCTGGTTCAGCAGGTTTGTTCCGCGGTAGCCGGAGTCTGATGAGAGCTGATCAATCTGACTGAGAAGCGTGTTGAATTGGGTCATCAGAACTTTTCTGTCCTGGGTTACTGATGTAGAAACCGCTGATTCTGCCAAGCCTTTGGCTGCCTGAAGCAGTGAGCTTATTGCAGAGATGCCGTTATCAGCAGCCTTAGCCTGCTGAACAGCTTCCGACATTCCGTCTTTACGGATTGAAAAGTCAGTGGCTCGGTTCATATGGGCTTGGGCCGCAAAAAAGTTGGTCGGGTTGTCAAGCGCACTGTTAACCTGTTTGCCGGTTGAGAGACGTTCCTGGGTGCGATCGATCAGTTTACTTGTACTCTGTAGTTGCAACAGGTTGTTCCGCATGCCGGAGGTCAATGAAATGTCACTGATTGCCATAAATTAATATCCCCTTTAAAGGAAGTAAAGTAACCATTCCGTACTTGACTTTCTTCTCGTCATTTTTCGGAGATATTTAAAACATTTTTTGTTTCTGTGTACGGAGTAGTTCAAGATTTCTAGAAACATCAAAAAGCACAGGGCTCCAGTGGCTGGTTTGTTTCTGCCTGAAAAGTGTGGCTGTTGCATACCACGGCGAGTCATGGCGAGTGTTGAGCCAGCGCCAGTCAGGCCCGACCTTAAGCATGATCCAGACCGGAACTGCCAATGCTCCGGCCAAATGTGCAACAGAGGTGTCAACCGAGATAACAAGATCAAGGTTTTTGATAAGTGCAGCAGTGTCTGAAAAATCATGGATATGAGCATTATAGGATCTGATCCCATGATGCCTGAGTTCTTCAGTGCTGATGCTGCCAACATCTTTCTGGATGCAGACAAAGCAAATCCCATCCATCTCAAGCAGAGGCTTGAGATCAGCCAGGGTACAGGATCTGTGGTCATTCCGGAATGTTTTGCGGCCATCCCACGCGATTCCCACACGCAGAAGTCCTTGTGGTGCATCCGCATCCAGAAGGTTTTGAAACAGTTTGGTCTTTTCAGGTGGTGCTGTGAGATAACCTTCCGGAAAAGGAATGGTTGTCAGATCTGTTTTTAAATGATGCGGTAAAGACATGAGCGGGCATGCAAAATCGGTCGGGACTGGCTCCTCGCTCCAGCTGAAACAGTTCGATATGTAGGGCAGACTGGAGAATA
>CAZXTZ010000054.1:0-12174 GCA_964643645.1 uncultured Geobacteraceae bacterium | reverse complement strand
GTCCTGGCATTCAAGAATAACCTTCCCGCCAAGCCCTGCAACCACCTGGGCGTATCGCATGAACTGGATCGTATCGCCATACCCCTGCTCTGCCTGCAGCAATATTGTTCGCCCATTCAAGGGGCTTCCGTCCCAGAGAGGAATGTCATGGTCTGGTATTATAATCGGTTCAGACTTACTGAAGCGCCACTCGTACTCGCTCCACCCCTCGCGATAGTCCCCGCGGTGCAACAGGGCCAGAGAAAGATTCCAGTGAGTGTCGGCATCCTCCGGTTCATATTCCAGTGCGAGCCTGAACCAGCTGACTGCCTCATCCAGACGCTCCAGATCCCTGCAGGCAATACCGATATTAGAGAGGGCACTGGTCAGATCAGGCTTGATCCGAAGAGCCTCGTACAATGCCTCGCAGGCATTGGCGGACTCTATGACTGAAAGCCAGGCAATACCGAGGGAGTTGTAGGCCAGATAATGGTCTGGATCTATTTCAACAATCCGCTTGAAACAATCTATTGCCTCATCAAAATGTTTCTGCCCCATCAATTGATTGCCAAGCAGCAGCAGGGCATCGGTATTACAGGCGTTCAACGCTACTGCCCTTCGGAAGCACAGTTCTGACTCTTCAAGTTGTTCCTGAAGGCCGCAGGCAACCCCCAGATTAAGCCAGCCTTCAGCAAACTGAGGATCAAGGGCTATTGCCTTGCGGTACTGCTCTTCTGCCTCTGATAGTCTGTCCATAGCTTTTAATGCATTGCCCTTATTGAAATAAGCGGCAACAAATCCAGGATTAAGAAAAGCTGCCTTGTCAAAGTAAAAGACAGCCTCCTGATGGCGTCCCTGCATGTCCAGCAGATTTCCGATACAGTTGTAGGTCTCCGGGTTAAGTGGGGCCAAGGCAATGGAGTTTTCAAACTGTTCAAAGGCGGCTTCAAATTCATTTAGCCCTGCAAGGGCAACCCCACGTTTGTTCCAGATCCAGGGTGCGAGTGGCTCTTTCGGTTTCATATATGAGATCTGGCCAGCGGCATTCTGAATAAAAGATGCGGCCTCATTCCAGCCAGGCAACAGAGGTGCCGACTTCATCTCTGGCGCTTTTCTGTGATTCTGATTCCAAAAAGAATAGGCATCCTCAAGGCGCTGCAAAATCTCATCTGCTTCCGGTTCAAGCCATACTGTCAACCTGTCAGGGGAAAGCACCGGTATCCGGCCATGCAAGGGGAAAGCGGCAGGGTAGGGAGCAACAGGATTCAGGCTGTTATCCTGAGTTGCGACAGTCAACTGACCAGCAGCAACAAATTTGCGGAATACCGGATCAAGCAGTGCCGGCACACGTGCCGGGGCAAGGTGCAGATCTGCTTCTGAAGACAGGAGCTCTGTCTCGTTTACAAAAGAAACCCTGGCAAGATCAATTCCGTTACGCTCCAGCAGCAAGTGGCGCTGCCAGGGGTTTATTCCGGCAGCATCTATATTTGCAGCATCAGACAACTCCATGAGTGATCGTCCTGCAAGCTCCCACCCGCATAACAGTTCAATGTCATGGTGAAGCTGCATGAAAGCTTCAAGGGCAGCCAAAGCAAGGTCAGAACCGTTCTGCATGGAAAATATGCCGGACACGGCAATGCAGAAGTTTTTATCAGGCCTCCTGTTCAATGGTGAATACCGGGGTAGATCATCCCACCCTGGCAGGACTGTGACTACATTGCTGATCCCCCGCGCCTTCAGCTGATATTCAAACCAGGGCAGAGGCACGACAAGCAGATCCCAGGGAAAGCTGGAATTAATGCAACTGTCTGGGATTTCATACCTCTCTGGCAGGTATACACCGATATTGATATAGGACTGATCCTCGACTTTTTGCGGCATTAAGGTCTGTTCATCAACAGGAAGGAGGGCAACACCAGGCAGCGGCTTTTCTGTTGCCAGAGATCTGACAAGCTGCCGATAATACCAGGCAAGCCTTGTGCCGGCTACAGGAGGCGAAAAAATCATCTGAGCTCCCCTAGCCCCAGCAAATGTTCCGGTAATTCATCAGTAACATTAAGAAGTTTGCAACGTTCATCCCAGTCTTCAGGAAGTTGCAGATCTTTGAAGTGTTCAGTTATTGTTTCAAACTGTCGTTGCAGTATCCGTGACTTTGGATCAAGTTTCCTGACCAGTGTCAGGCCTGATGGCTGCAGGGGAAATGTAACTATATCGAGGTCAGGACGCACAGCCTTGAGGCATGGGATTATCTTCCAGACATCTCCGACCCAGAAGGCGGTCTTTCGGTCGGGATCCGCAACCAGTTTATTTAGCGGCAGTCCGTCATGGATGAAGATCAATGTGTCGGGGCCGGCAAATCGTTCAACATTTATGAAGTCGCGGAGTGTCTGTTCAAAACGGTGCAGACCATCCAGAAAGGCCATATCAAGTCTGTCAGCTCCGATGAGATCCGGCAGGTCGGCCCTGTCAAAAAAATCATCGCTGGTTGTGCGAAAGAGAACAGGACGGTTTTCAGGTGACAGATACATTATTTTGCCTGGCTCAGCAGTGTCAGGATCAACCCCTATGGCTATTGTTTCATTGCCAGCCAGGGCAAGGGAGCGTCCCTGAGCCACCCCTATCTCAAGATAGCTCCCCGGCTTGTATTCTCTGTGAACCGCATGAAGAACAGAATAGTAATCTTTTCCGGAAAAACGGTGATATGTTTCACACAGAGCCAGTTCGGCCATCAAATTATAATCATCAGGATGAAACTCCAGCAGACTCAGACATTCAGCACGAGCCTGCTCAACCCTGCCAGCAGCCCTCAAAGTCCGTACATATTTAATATTAAAGCACTTTCCTGATTCGTCAAACGAGGTTGAAAGTCGGGCAAGATCTGATGCGGAATCGTGTCGTCCCTGCTGGGACAGGTACTCTGCTGAAAATAGAAGCACAAGCTGGTATTCCGGCTGCACAGCAAGCAGACGGGGAAACAGGGAGGAGAAGTCAATATCCCAATATCGTTTGTAGAAGCCGATCGCCTCAATCACCAGGGTGGAAAGCGTATATGCATCCACATACTTTTCTGATTTGGCAAGCCTGTCAATCTGCCCTATCTGGGCTTCTATATGCTCTTTCAAAATCAGTTTATCCATAACCATCTCCTCCATTTCAAGCGTCCACCTGTTGTTTCAGAAGCATCATCCTGAGCAGCCTGCAAAGTCCCTTAACCTCATCATCATCAGGAAAAACTGATGACAAACGATCTCCGAGAGCTGCCGCATCAGCGCCATTGGCATCTGCAATCAACTGCTGCAACTGTAACACAGCATGTTCGCGCCAACCGCTCTGTAGCAGATCCTGTCGTCCTGCTCTTTTCGCAAGGCCGCGCCATTTAAGCTGAAACAGGTCACGATTTCTGAATAAAATCTCGCCTGCCGTCTCGTCACGCCCAAGATACGGAATGGTGCGCAAGGCCCGGATTGTCCCGCTCCAGTGATGCTCGTACCCTGTGGTCGGCACAACATAACTTTTATAACCGGCCAGCTTGATCTGCAACCCCAGATCCCACTCCTCAAAATAACATGGCGTATAGGCAGATTCAAACCTCAAGACCCCGTCAGCAAACAGTTCGCGCCGTACACAGAACAGAAAGCCTGAAACAGCATCCACTGCAAGTGGCTGCGTAAAACTGCCCTTGTCAAAATAGCAGTGGTCTGTTGCCAGCTCAAAGTTGACAAATGACCCCTGCGGCCCGACACAGGCTGCATCATCGAAAGTAAGTAGTGTTTGTTCCATTGCGTCAAGCGTACTGCCCGAAACATGAAGGTCAGCATTAAGAATGAATACTGTCCGGGCTTCACTGATCTCCAAACCAACATTCCATGCCCTTGAAACACCAACATTACGGCTCATGACAATATGGTGATCAATGCGGGGATGTTGACGCAGTTCTGATGCAACCTGCTCGCTATTGAATACAACAATAACCTGGCCTGCAACCTGTTCAAGATCGGTAAGGAGGGTAGTGATGTTGTACTCACTGGCAGGGGAGTAATCCAGCACCGGTATAACAAAACTGCGGGACGGAACAGTCGGATCTGTCGTCTTTTTACGCCAGCCCTTATCAGGCTCGGAAACACCTGCCAATGAGCGTTGTCTCAACTCCTTGGCGGAAAAGGTATCAGGCTTTAACCCGGCCACCACATTCAGCATATCTTCCATACGATGCCTGTAGGTATGGGCATTGTGGACAAGCTGCCTGCCCCTGGCTGCAATCCGCTCCCTTATCCTCTCGTTATCAATATAAAAACGGGCAACCCTGAGAAGATCAGGGTCATGGTAAAGGGCGTAATCCTCACCTGGCAAAAACAGCTCCTCCTGTCCGCTGCCTTCTGCCATGTCGGAAAGCAGCATTGATCCAGTGGAGAGCGTCTCAAAGAATCGCATGTTCAGATCGTTTTTTACCGCCTCATTAACTACGATACGTGATTTGGAAAATACTCTCGCCATATCATGCCAGAAGCATCGTTCATAGTGCAGATCAACATCTTTGCCCAGTTCACGCAACAAGGTGTCTCTGCGGGAGCCAGGCTTTACACTGCCCACAAATCCTGCGTCATAGCACTTCGGGAGATCGAAACGGCAATGAACTTCCGGGTCGCAGCCCAACGGCAGCCAGTATGTACGTGGATTAACCTGCCTGAATCGCTCCAGATACTCTCGCTGGGCTATGAATACATAGTCAAAACGGCGGGCCAGCTGAAGATGTATATCAAGCATGATATGGCTGTCTATCAGATAGCAGGCAGAAGGACAGGGCAGGCACTCAATGCCTTTTATGGAAACAACCGCTGACTCCACCCAAAGAAAAAGGTCGGGCTGCTCCAGGTGAGAGTTTTGGGCAAGCAGCCTTTCCATGTCCATATCAACATCTGTATCTATATCCAGTGGCATGATGGGAAGCTTCATATTTTCAAGGGACCAGCTGCTGATATATGAATCCGGCAGCTGCGGCCCCACGGTAACGACCCTGCATAGACTGCGTAACGCACGTTCCAGATACATCGCTGTTGTCACAGGGTAGGAGACATATGACAACCAGACTGTCATATCCTGCAATAATTTCATTGTATCATTACCTCCGCAGGCCGTTAAGGCGATCAAGGTCATTAATAAGGCAAATTGCCCTTTGCTGTGTTGAATTAAGCGCAAGAAACGACCTGTATGCCGCCTCTTTTTCTTTACTGAACGGTTTACCCAGGCAATCCAGTACAACTGCCTCAAAATCTGCATAATCAGAAACGCGGTTGCAAACTGAATCAACAGCAAGCGACCTGAAATCCTCAGCATCAGGATGTCTGCCGATAAGATGACAAAACTGGGATGCGCCTTCAAAATAGCGGATCGCCACAGTATTGCAGCAACCGGAGTCCCGCTCGCCATCATAGCCGGGTGAAGAGACGAGGCTTATTTTACAGCGTGACAGCATCTGCATAAACATCTGGCGATTGTCACTGCGTCCGAATGCTCCATGTCTGTTTGAAACGAAATAGACATCACGGCTCTCCGGATCAATCTCTGTTGTCAGGTAATGCAGATCCGGGTATCTGGCCAAAAGTTGCTCCATAAACTTGTTCAAAAAAGGGTTCTGCCTGCCGTAATGGATAATATCAACATCCTTTACAGGAACCTGTTCCGGTATACAGGCAGCTGAGATACTGCATGGCATGAAATGCACCATGGAAAGCCCTCTCCGTTGAAGCCTGTCGCAGATATCTGAATTTGTCACATAAACCAGAGGGAAAGTCTGTATCAGTTCCTCAAACTCATCAAATTCATGGGGCCAGACATCATTTATAACAACAATCAACTGATAATTGCCGCGATACTGACGAAGCTGACTTACCATAGTGGTAAACACAAGGTTAAACTCATGGCTGCGATATGACAGATCAGGGCAGCGGAAATCCGTATCTTTAAGTTCTGCACAAAGTATATCGGCAAAGACAGCCGCCTGCTCATTGAAGTACTGAAAAATGGGAAGCCCTACATTTGGAAAATATTGAATTCCCCTGATCCTGGCTGGAAGACGATAGAGCGTTTCAGGTTTTGCCAGCAATACTGAATTATCTTTTAGGACTTTAGTTCCATCGGAAAGGCTCATACCTTCGGAACGGATACGCAGTTGCCAGGCAGACCAGGTATCAGGCTTGCCACCAACTGTAACGGCCAGCAGATCCTCTGCCCGGTGCGCATAGGTGTGGGCAGCATGCACTATATTCCTGCCTTTTTTTGCTACTTTCTCGCGAATATCATCATGCTCCAGATAGTAGCGGGCAACATCCAGTATGGTATCATCGGTATAAAGTGCGTACTCCTCACCTGCAACAAACAGTTCATCCTGGCCGCTGCCATGGGCCATATCCGATAGCATCATGGAGCCGATTGAAAGGGCTTCAAAGCAGCGCATATTAAGATCATTCCTGTAAGCATTATTCAGAATGATCTTTGCAGATGAGAACAGCCAGGCCATCTCGTCCCAGAAGAGACGGTCATAACCAAGATTCAGATTTGCTGCCAGCTGGTTCAGGATATTCGCGCGTCTGGACCCCTCCAGTATGCCACCTGCAAAAGCAACATCATACTGTTTGAACGATGGGTAGGCATAATGCACCTCCGGATCACAGCCAACAGGAAGCCAGTAAGAGTTTGGATTCACATGCCTGAACTGATCAAGATAGGCTCGCTGTGAAATAAATACATAGTCGTAGCGTCTGGCCCACTCCAGATGTGCTGAAAGACTGACATGATTATCAATAAGATAGCAGGCCTTCGGACAACGGAGCTTATCCATCCCCTGTGGCGTAAATCCGCCAACTGACTCAACAAACAAAAACAGATCCGGCCTTTGTTCAGCGGGTGTTCCGGCGTATATCAGACCTACATCCGGAGTAAAGTCGGTGGGAATATCCTGCGGATGGATGGCTAGCTTCATATTCTGAAGCATCCAGAGCTCGATATAGTTTTCTGGCAGACTCGGCCCAAGAGTAATGCAGTTACAGATACGCCGTAAGGCTCGTTCCAGATAGGCTGCGCTTGTTACCGGATAGGAGACGTAGGCCAGCCATACCAGAGGTTTATTGCTGGCAGTATTCATCAGTTCAGGCGATTGGAATCCATGGCAAGCGGTTCAAGCTGCAACGGATTCAAGTGACTGATGTCGCTTCTGACCGGAGGATCGAAATCAACGCCGATCATCTGGAGGTAGGCATCTCCAAAATGATTTATCTCCAGAAAATTGGCATTCTGCCAGGCAGGTTTGTAGATATTAAAGGTTTTCATAATACCCAGCGACGCGGCGCTCTCAAGGGGACCCAGCCAGCTTGTGTCCCAGTCATCAAAATGGGGCTGTCTCACCCAGTATTCAAACTGTTCTGCATTCAGAAAAAAACAGCCTGAATGGGGATTGTTTGCCGGGTTAAAGAGAAAGTTACGGCCAAGTGATAAAAGAGATAACGGCTTCAGGTCATAGTTGAAACGGGGGTTGTTTTCAGGCGGTATATCTCCGTCAATATAGCATTTTTTTGCATATGGGCTAAATGAGGTCTCGCAGCGGTTCGGCTGCAGCAGACAATCATTGCCAGCTTCACCTGTAAACCAGGCCAGCTTCTGAAAGAAAAGAGGATCCATAAGAAACAGATCATCCTCTACATAGCAGTAGTAGTCATATTTACCCAAAAATGACTTTAAAACCTCACGACAGGTGTAGCCCAGCAGCATTGGCTGGGCATCGGTACGAACGTGGTAGTACAATCCTCTGATAACATCCAGTTCTCTCAAAAGATGCTGGTCTCCTGTGGTGCAGATGAAGAGATCGCAGCGTTGATGTTCTACTGTATTGGCATATCTGGTGTCTTTATCGGTAAAATCGAGAAAAAACTGTGAATTGCCTACCTGCTGCACAAAGGATGAAACCGACCGCACCAGTGACATCGAGCGGATATCTTTAGTTTTGTTCCCCTCTCCTCCATCCGGTTTACAGAAATGCGGCATTGTAATAAGGATACGAAATCCTTTTTTTTCTGTTTCCGTCATATAACTTCCGGCCTTTCTACGGCAATGGAAAGCCGCCACAAAAAACTTGCTTCTGCCATTACCCTTTTTTTCTGCAATAAAAACCCAGATACCTGTCTCTACCACCAGCGCCTTCCTGTAGACGCATGGCGTACTCTCTTCCATCAATACAGACAAAACCTGCCTTATCAAACAGCGCAAACCAGCTCTGTTTTGTAAAAATGCTATAGTGATTCAGGTTCCAGGCATGCGCTGCATCTGTATCTGTATCCGGAACCTCAAGGTACAGGAGGCCCTCATCGCTCAACAGACGGTGAAACTCGTGCAATGTATAGAGCGGCATTACACTGTGTTCAAGAACATGGCGTGCCCAGACCAGATTAAAGCTCTTATCTTCAAAGTCCATAAAGGACTGATCCATTGCATGAACTTCAAACCCTTGAGCGCGACACACATCCAGATCAGTGCTGTTCAGGGTTGTGCCAACCACCAGCGCGCCTTTTTCACGAAAATGTCTTAAGGCAGGCCCCTGACCACAGCCGACATCCAACACCCGCGTACTGGAATCAATTGTTGTAAACTCCCCAAGACGCTCAAAAGCAAGTTGAGTAATTTCGGTATGAATATTCATAGGCGTTTCCGGGTATGCTTCCTTCTCGGTTTTTTCCAGGAACTCCAGAAAGCGTATGATTCCCTGACTTGTCAGCTTCATAATTTACCTCTTGCGCATCTGTTCAAACGTATCTGCCTTCATCCGGTATCCTGCTGCCAGAGTCCCCTGTTCTGCTGCCTCCATAAGATCTGCGACCATGCGGTAAAGAAGCGGCTCTGCAGGGGCTATTCTGATAGCCTGTTTCAACTTCAAGATACCCAGATCCATCCTGCCAGCCTTTAACAGCAACTCGGCATACTCCACATAATCGCTAAGCGACGGCTGGCAGTCTGCACCAGCCAGCTCAACAGCTATCCGGTGAAACTGCTCTGCTGCGGTGTGCCAGCTTAGGCGCCTGAGGTCTGAAGCTGCCTGCTCCGCCTTCTGATGCAGCAAACTACGATTCTGATAGGCAAACTCAAGCAGCTCAACCGTCTCCTCAACGGAGGGCTGAAACCAGACCGCAGAGGGCCTGCCGCCCCATTCAATTACCTGCTGTTTGTAATGCCTGAGCCGTAGAGCATTGTTTTCAGTAACAACATCAGCATGTCCGGTCTTGTCAGATGCAATCACTGTGCGGCCGCAGGCCATATATTCTGACATGACCATATTGTTCCCCCCTTCGCAACGGTTGGGGAAAAGACCGATGTCGCTCTGTAGGTATAACTCCCGCATGGCTCTGTTACAGGCTATCTGATGCAACATGATACGTTCAGGATCAATCCCGTTGCGAACCAGAGTGGCCTGTAACAGGTCATTGCATGAAAGGCTCTCATCCATTTCAAAATCAATATAGGGTGTGCCACTCATGGTGGCTATCGAGTAGGGCCATTGGTTGTGCCAGGCGCAACTGAGCCATACATCGCTGTGCCGCTCCATCATCACCTTCATGGCTGCAATTACAATATCCTGTGACTTGCGGAGTTCAAACTTGCCTCCGGAAAAGACAATGAAGCGGCTATTATCCTGGCGCGGCATGCCGGGATAGAAATCTGCCGGATCAATGCCCTGTAGAATGGTTGACACCTGTTTGACTCCACCTGTTCGCAGATGATTTTCACACCAGCTCGACCCGGCAACAACATGGTCCCAATCCTTTGCCGCTTTCCCCATATGCCGATAGGCATCAATATCATTTTCAAAGAAACAGTAGCCGATATTCAACCTGCTCCAGGCATCAGGAAATGTAGGCGAAAAGTCGGGGTTTTTCATGCTGTGCAGGGTCACACCAGGCACAGGCGAAAGCTGGGCAACCTCATCAAAAATATGCTGTCCGGCAATTCCCCAGCCGTGAGCAACACCCTTTGGCATGGCGACTATCATAAACAACTCCCCTGCAATGAAGATTTTATCACAACCATGTTTGCAGATGCTCAACCATCTTTTGGGAAGAATACCTGTCCTGATAAAATCTATGCCCCTGCTCAGCTATAATCTGGGCCGTCTTGGGGTTTGATTCCAGAAAATCAATTGTTTCGCACAACCCTTCCAGGTCCGAAAATTCAAGAAAATGTTCCCCCACAACATAGTATCGGTGGAAAACCGGGCATAGTTCCTGAATCAACAAACGATTCAGGCTTATAACCTCCACTGGTCTTCCTGTTAAAATACGGGTTCCATCAAATCTTGTTGTGAAATTGATGGAAGTATTAGTTGCAGAAAGCAACTTCGCGTACTGAAACTGTGATGTAGCCCTGTCCAATCCATCATCAACCGTTGGATCAGTAATATGTATTGATATCGGCATATTCTTCAACAGTATCTCTATCAGCCAGTATGCCCTGTTTATGTTGTAAATCTGAACAGAACCAACAAAGCTGAATGAAACTGTACTCCAGGATATTGGTTGAGCTATATTAAAAGTATCGAAACCGCCAACACCAGGGAAAATAATGCTTTTATCTTTAAACTGATGACTATTTATCAACTTCCAGTCTGTAGTAAACCCCCAGATACAGTCTATACAGTCAGACATATCAAGCAGTAAATGATCTTTAGATCCATCCCATGGATCAGGCTCTACAATTATAATTTTTCTGAAATAACGTCTTAAAACGGATAAAATTGCATCCGCGCTGTCTGAAGATAGTCCCAGTGCAGCAACGTCAACCAGAGCGATATCATACTGTTGCTGTAGATAAAAGTCAGGGATGTCTGCTATTGACAAGAGCGAGATATCCCACCCTTGAGAAGCAACAGCAGCAGCAATGCGATATCCAAACTCATGTTTTCTTGAGCCTCGCTCAAAAACATACTCCCGAAAGAACACCACTCCTTTAACTGAGTAATTGATATGTGCAGCGTATTCAAACTCAACAGGAGTAAGATCCAGAGGCATAATAATGTTTTTTTTATGTGCGCCCAGTTCTTCAGGGCAAATTGCTGATAACAAACCAAGCAAAGAAGAGAGTACATTATGATGAGTTGGCAGGGAGCCCTGCCCATCCTGAAAAACACTAAAGATGTTTACAGCCAGAAGCGACCGATCATGCCAGCTTAACTCACTAAAATCAGTAACCTTAAGCATCTCATTAAACTCAGCGGTTTTACCGAGCGCTAATAATGCCCCTAAAAGCAGCATTTTGCGTTCAAGGCTGGTTTCTGAAAAAGCATTCAGATCCATAGAATCAACCAAAGCCTGTGCGAATTTTGGCTTATTTGCAGAATGAAGCAAAGCCTTAACAGAGTCAGCAATATTTATTGAAGTTGGCATCGCTACCCAGCTCCCTGGCCGTTTATTTATCTCAAACAAAAGAGCTGCAAAACAAGTCTATGCTATCCAGCAGATACTCCATCTCCTCTATCCCCAGATCCTGATGCACCCCGACATGAATGCCATGCAGCCCCATGTACTCTGCATTGGGAAACTGCCCCAGCTTGTAGCCCAGATATGCAAAGCCAGAGCACTGGGTTGGCATCGAGGCAAACAGGGTTCGTGTTTCTATACCGTTTTCCTCCAGATGCCGGGTCAGTTGCGCCCGGGTAAATGGGGCGCCCTCATTGACAATAATCGCTATGGCATGAGGACCTATCCGTTCAACTTCCTCTTCTTTTATGGTTGATAGCCAGGGAGCAAACCGGTCAAACCGGTCAAGAACATAGATCAGGTTATCATGACGTTTTTTCAGAATATCATCGTAGATTTCCATCGCCCCGATACCGATAGCCGCCTCAAGCTCGTTCATCTTGCAGGAGTAGCCTATACGGTCAAAGGTAAAACGGATATCTTCGCCACCTTCGCCCCGGAATCGGCGCAGTAAGTTACCTCATCCGTGTTCATAACACACCGTTTACAGGTACAGTTTCTGCCGTGCGAACGCAGAGAACGGAGGATTTCAGCGTATTCCGGATTATTTGTCGTGATGATTCCGCCTTCACCAGTGGTGATTATATGCGCCACATAGGTGCTGAATGCAGCTAAATCACCAAGGGCTCCGGCTGGTCGACCTTTGTACAGTGCGCCGTGGGCCTCGGCGGCATCCTCT
>CAZXTZ010000053.1:0-15305 GCA_964643645.1 uncultured Geobacteraceae bacterium | reverse complement strand
GAGCCGGGTTGAAAAAGTCCCTGATGATATCATTCGTTGATGTATCAAGAACGGGTGGAAAGGGTAGTTTTGTAAGAGGGGTCATCGGCTTCCATTCAAGGAAAAAATCTTGATAGAGTTTATACCAAAAAATCTCAGTACAATGCCTTTTTTTTCGCGTTGTCCGGTTAGAAATTCCAATCCATGAGAACCATGTTTTAGCCCCCCTCCTTGAAAGAAAGGAGTGGGACAAAATGCAAAAACCAAACCGGACAGAGCTGGAGTTTTTAACGTATGAAAAGGGCCATAGAGCTTACCAAAAAGAAAAGGTGAGTGTCAGCGATTGTGCCTGCGCCCATCCTTCTCTCCCTGATGCCTGAACTCCCAGGGGGGCTGCGGATTTGCCTGTCTCCACAGACCTTTCCTGTGACGTCTGGCCAGTTTCTCAAGCCTTATATACTCTGATGCGTGAGGCCCATTAAGGTACCGGATATAGGCCCAGGCCATTCCGTCGCTTACCATTTCTGCGTTTATATCCCTTCTGCCAAGCCTTATGAGGGCAAGTCCACGACCATATTTGTCCCTTTCAGTTATTTCAGCATCAACAGCCTTGCCAAGCACCTTGTACATAAGGACGCGCCGTGCCACAGCCCCATATTGCTGAGCTGATTCCGGTGCATCTATCCCATGAAGACGGATCTTCAAATCACCTTCCTTACGGGTAACCATAAGAATTGTGTCGCCGTCAAAGACATAGCGCACCATGCCGTGCAGAGTGGTTGCAAAAGAGCGGGACGGAAGAAAGGAAATAAAAAGCAGTACTGATAGAAGCAGATGCCTCACAGCAGACCACGCTCATAGTTGAACCGGGTTGTGCCCGGTATCTCGCGGTCCTGACGGAAGGCCTCAACAATAGCGTCACGCTGACCCGCATCTGTATCTGAAAGGTCCAGAAGAAAAGAGTTGCAGCCGGCTTTCCGGAGGTTTGCAAGAACGCCGGTGAGTGAAAACGGAGTTGCTGCATTGATCAGTGAGAAACCGTCGCGGCCTCTTATGGTGTATTCCTCACCCCTGTCAGAACGTAGCGGAACACCGGTGGCAACTTCCTTCATCTTTACCTTTGTTGTCATAACCTCAACCGGACTGTAGGCAATTACTGAAAAAGGAAAAGGTGAAGATATGAGGACGGACAGATTTTCGCTGTCATCCTCAATATAGCTTGTAAAACGGCTGATCCCCAGCTCATTCCAGGCAGCAAGGGCCTGGGTATTAAGGGAGAACAGGCGGTATCCACCGGAAAGATTGAGCCCTGCATATTTACTGAGCAACTTGAAATGCCCCGGGTTTGTTATCTCAAAATTGCGGAAGCCGGAATCGAAAATTGCCTTTAATCCCTCAACTACAAAAGGGATATCTTTGTCAAACAGCATAAAAGGCAGTTGCCATCTTACGCGGTCTGCATCGTCGCGCAGGCGGCCAAGAAAGCGCGGTAGTGTGTGGATTGCCGCCCTCTGGAGCGGAACAATTACTTCAGAGGCACCATGGGACAGAGCCCAACGGACATCACCAGGCCCCTCCACAACAACAATCAGCTCTTCTCTTTCCGGTTTCGATCTGTTTCGGGTGGCTGTCTGCTCAATATCCTCAAGGGCACTTGCCTTTGCCGCCTCAAGCCCCTTTCTGAGTGAGGCGTGAATATCGTTGCCAAGGGCGCGGTACAGCTCCCGGCGGATATCCTTCAGCCGTGCGGGTGGTATGTAGAGCGGCGGGAAGCCCGGCGCTTCGAGAGAGTCAAGGGTGAACGGAGTGTCGCCGGTTTCATTGAAGCGAGATCTGAACACCTCTTCCATCCCTGAATTGCGGGCCGGTTCCAGCGGCCCGAGAACAAACTGATAATCGAGGGACTCTCCTGCAATGGTCGCACGGATATGCATGGTTTCGTTTTCAAACGACAAGAGCAGCTTGACACGCAGGCGGTCAGGGCCTGCAGCCTGAAGTTTCCGTGTTGCAGCCTCATCGCTCATACCAAAGGCATCGGCTGCACCTACCTTGAAAAGGGCGTCACCCGGCTTTGACTCGAAGGGGCATACCACCTCAAGTTGTGTGCCGGCCAGGCATTCCATAACCTTCTTCCTGCCGACATACATCTCCCTCATGGTCCAGGCCTGCCCTGCCATATCACTTTTGGGCTGAAGTCGCAGTCGGTCCCCCGCATGGAGTGGGTCGCGGGTCTCAAACAGCAGTCTGCCGTTTAAGGACTTTTTTACCTCGCCTACAAAACGCCCTGTTCCGCCACGCAGCCACGGGTTGGCGATATCAGCAGGATCAGATGATGAGAGAAAGCCTTTTGTGGGAGTCCGGCCAAAGGAGTCCTTGAGTATCTGTTTGGCCTGAGAAGTTGCAGCCTTTAGATCCAGGCGGGGGGCATCAAGAACCAGGCGATACGCGGCGACCACCTTGGCCACATAGTCGGCCGACTTCATCCGTCCTTCGATTTTAAGGGATTTAACACCCGCGGCAGCAAGCTCCGGAACAAGCTCAAGTGCGGAGAGGTCGTTTGGTGAAAAATAGTAGCCGTCCTTGTTGCGATGACTGTACAGGCGGCGGCATGGCTGTGCGCAGCGCCCCCTGTTGCCGCTGTGACCACCAAGTAACGAAGAGAAATGGCACTGGCCGGATACTGAAAAGCAGAGTGCTCCGTGGACAAATATCTCCAGCTCTGCCGATGTCTTTGCCGCAATATCTGCAATATCTGCAAGCTGAAGTTCGCGGGCCAGAACAACACGCTCAAAACCAAGCTCCTCCAGAAGCTTTACACCGGGCAGGTTGTGAATAGTCATCTGTGTTGAGGCATGAAGCGGTATTGATGGAAAATGGTTGCGTATAAGGCGGGCCACGGCCATATCCTGAACTATCACTCCATCCGCACGGATACGGGCCAGTTCCGCCAGTGTCTCCACCAGCGGGGCGAGTTCGTTCTCTTTAACTAGTGTATTAAGTGTAATGTAGATCTTGCGGTTTCGCTGGTGGGCGTAGGAGAGCATTTTTGTTATCTGCCCCATGGTGAAGTTCTTTGCACGAGCACGGGCAGAGAACTCGCGAAGGCCGGCATAAACCGCATCGGCACCGCTTTCCATGGCAGCGAAGAAGGCTTCAAGAGAACCGCAGGGGGCAAGAAGTTCAGGTTTGGCAGTATGGAGTTTTTGCATCTTTTAACCTTGGGGTTGTTTGCTGTAAAGTGCCCCGAATATCAAGGCAATGGCCAAAAAAGTAAAGCCCGCTTTTGGCGGGCTTTGTCAGGGCTGGTAAATTATGGCGGAGAGGGAGGGATTTGAACCCTCGGTAGGGTATTAACCTACACACGATTTCCAATCGTGCTCCTTCAGCCGCTCGGACACCTCTCCGTGTGAGTTGGCAAATTAAACACAACCTCTGAAGTTTGTCCAGAGATAATTTGATATTTCCTCGTCTCAAGATGATTTTAAGGCCGAAACCATGCCTTTTCCGTACAGATTATAACAGCTGCAAGCTGTATGCTTAGGAAACTTGACCATAAGATGTCATTCTGATATCTGCTTTACATGTCTGTCAGAGAGTATCCATTAATAGCCTGCCCGCAGTGCGATCTGCTTCAGCGGGAAATTGACCTTCCGCCAGGGGGGACGGCCTGCTGCTCATGTTGTGGAGCCACTCTGTACCGCAATCTTCCGGACAGCGTAAATCGCAGTCTCGCTTTGACAATTGCCGCCTCTGTCCTTTTTTTCACTTCAAACTATTTTCCCATACTTGGGATCAATCTACAGGGCAATGAAAACGCAGTGAATCTTTTCCAGGCAGTGCAATCTCTCTGGAATCAGGGGATGTATGTAGTCTCCGGCCTTACCTTTTTTTCAGCCATTCTGGTGCCTTCTGTCGAGCTTGGCATGATGCTCTACCTTCTGGCGTCTCTGCAGTCAGGCTGTCTTCCCAGGGGAGTTTATTTTGTAATGCGGCTCCTGCAGACCATAAAACCGTGGGGTATGGTGGAAGTATTCATGCTGGGTATTCTGGTATCCCTTGTAAAGCTTGTGCAGGACTTCAGGATAATTCCGGGAGTTGCGCTCTGGTCATTCGGCGGGGTAACCATTCTTATGGCCGCTGTGGCGGCTTCCTTCAACCCCAGAGATGTCTGGACCCGGATGGACTGCCCTGCTATGAAGGATAAGGAGTAGTGAGTTGGCCAGGCCGCTCTGCGGCAAGTATGGGGCTCTGCTCTTGCGAGGTATGCGGACTTGTTTCCAGACCTGTTGCCGCTCTGGAAATCTCACGCTGCCCACGTTGCGCCACAAGGCTTCACTTCAGGCGTCCCGATAGCATCAGGCGTTGCTGGGCGCTTGTGATCGCAGGATATATACTCTATATTCCTGCGAACCTGATGGTTATGATGGAGACCGGAACACTCGTAAGTTACAGGAAAGACACCATTATGAGCGGTGTAATACATCTGTGGCAGTCAGGTTCATGGGGTATAGCCACCATAGTCTTTGTTGCCAGTATAGTGGTGCCTCTGTTCAAACTGCTTGCCCTTACCCTGCTGCTAATATCTGTTAGAAAAAATTCTACCTGGCGCACCAAGGAGAGGATACGGATATACAGGATAGTAGAGGTTGTCGGACGTTGGTCAATGCTTGATATCTTTGTCCTTACCCTTCTGGCTGCCCTTGTTCAGCTCCAGTCTCTGGCCGTTGTAAAGGCAGGCAGCGCATCCATAGCGTTTGGTACGGTAGTGGTGCTTACAATGTTTGCTGCCATGGAATTTGACCCTCGCCTCATCTGGGATCCCTTGAGAAAAGAAAAGAAATTATGAACGAAACCAAAGACAAACCCGAATCTTCATTACATGACACCGTGCCTGAGGCTGTCATAGAGCGTCGCCGCTACCGTTCATCCCAGATTATCTGGATAATACCTGCCCTTGCCCTTATCATCGGCATTTCGCTGCTTATAAAGTCATACCTTGACAAGGGCCCGGTTATTACAATCAGCTTTAAAAGCGGCGACGGCATTGAGGCTGGCAAGACCAAGATAAAGTACAAGGATGTCCAGATCGGACTTGTGCGTACAGTTGCCATTGCAAAAGACAGAAAAAACGTGATTGTAACTGCGGATATTACAAAATCGGCAGAAGATTTCCTAAAGGCGGACAACAGCTTCTGGGTGGTGAGGCCACGGATAAGCGGCGGCAGCATTTCCGGATTGCAGACACTTACAGCCGGTTCATATATCGGTATGGATATGGGATCTGCCAAGGAAAACAAGTCTGAATTTTCAGGGCTGGAAAACCCTCCGGCGGTTGCCATGGATGTCCCGGGACGACAGTTTACTTTGCATGCGTCTGATATCGGTTCCCTGGGGGTGGGGTCGCCACTCATGTTCAGGCATTTGCAGGTTGGAGAAGTTATCTCGTCGGATCTGGACAATGATGGAGAGACTATTCTTCTGAAGGTGTTTGTCAGGTCTCCATACGACAAGTTTGTTCGTCGCAACACTCTCTTCTGGCATGCGAGCGGCCTTGATTTCAAGATGGATGCAAACGGTGTGAGAATAAACACCGAATCTCTTATGTCCATCCTTATGGGTGGAATCGCCTTTATGGTGCCTGATGATGCGGATGAGGCCCCACAGGCTGAAAAAGACCACAACTTTATACTGTTTGCCAACAAGGATGAGGCCATAAAGCGGCCTGACAGCATTGTTGAAAACTATCGTCTCGTGTTCAGGGAGTCGGTGCGTGGCCTCTCGGTTGGCGCCCCCGTTGACTTGAGAGGGGTTACAATGGGCGAGGTAAGCAGCATATCCGCAGAACTTGACCGGACAAGCAAGAAGGTCTTCATGGCGGTCAATATCCGTTTTTATCCCGGACGCCTCAAGTCCCGTTCCAAAACATCCTCTGCCAGTAAGCCTGAGCTCAGTTCGAGGGCCTTGCTTGACGACATGGTAAAACAGGGATTCAGGGCCCAGCTGAGAAGCGGCAGCCTTCTTACAGGACAGTTGTATGTAGCAATGGATTTCTTCCCGGATGTTCCCCCGGCCCATATAAAATGGAATGGCAGCCGCCCTGAACTCCCAACAACCCCGGGGCTGATGGAAGAGATCCAAACCAAGTTGATGAAAATAATTCAAAAGATTGAAAAGTTTCCTCTGAACGAAATGGCAGGCGATGTCCACAAGACAGTTAAGACCCTGGATCAGACACTCAAGAGTGCTGACAAGCTGTTAAACAATCTGGATGCAAACCTTGCTCCAGAGGCCAAAAAGGTGCTGGAGCAGACAAGAAAGACAATGGATGATGCCAGCCAGACACTGGGGGAGGTGAAAAAGACCATCTCAACCGATGGGCAGCTTCAGATTGATCTGAGGGAGACATTGCGTGAACTGGGAAAAACCGCACAGTCGTTACGTCTTTTGGGCGAATATCTTGAGCGGAACCCTGAAGCGCTGATTCATGGCAAGAAGGAGGATGCGCGATGAATACAAGGGAATTCGCAATTACATTATTTATCCTTGCAACAGCCATTGCAGGCTGCAGCAGGTCGCCACATACCACGTTTTACAAGCTGACACCTGTTGAGGCAGAGGTGACAACAGCTGACCGGGCCACTTCGCCAACAGTTGCCATAGCATCCGTTACACTACCGGAAATGGTTGACCGTCCACAACTTGTGCTTCCTGACAGCGGAGTCAAGGTTCAGCTGCTTGAAACACACAGGTGGGCTGAACCGCTGAAAACCGCCATACCTCGAATACTTGCTGATAACCTTTCACGCCGTATAGGGGCAGACAAGGTCTCTTTTCATCCACAATACGCTTCAGGCAAGGCCAACTACCGGATTTTTGTGGATCTGCAACAGTTTGAGGCGACACAGGGGGCTGTTGTGCTGGATGCCCTATGGACAATTAAAGCGGCTGAGGGAGGGCCTGCCGTAACCAGGCGGTCACGGCAGGTTGTACAGATTGCCGGCACAGGCTATGAAGCTATGGTGGCGGCTTACAGTAAAACATTGGGTTTGTTTGCAGAGGAGATGGCAGCTGTCGTGATTTTACTTCCAAAAGTACAGGCTCCGGCTGGAGGCGCTTCCTCTAAAACACCGGGGTAGCCTCTGCTTTGTCTTATAGTATCTCAACCAGCTTGATGCTGAATGTAAGATCCATTCCCGCAAGCGGATGGTTTCCGTCAATGGTTACGGTTGTATCTGTTACCTCTGTAATGAGTACAGGCATTGAAGATCCGTCCTGAAGCATGACTTCAAGCTGCTGCCCTTCAACAGGCTCTATTCCGCCTTCAATTTCTTTCTTTTCAACCACCGCAACCATCTGATCGTTTCTTTCGCCGTAGGCCTTGTCTGCCGGAATCCTTACAGTGATCCGTTCACCAATGGCCAGCCCTGTCACAGCATTTTCAAAGCCTGGAATTACATGCCCTGCCCCAATCTCAAACTCAAGTGGATCCCTGCCGCAGTCGTCCTGAGGGCCGCATGAACCTGAGCTGCAACTGCAACCGCCGTTTTCCTCCGGGGATTCGGAGGAATCAAAGATTGTTCCGTCATCAAGGGTGCCGGTGTAGTGAACCCGGACAGTATCGCCCTGTTTTGCCTGTGCCATTTGTAAAGTTCCTTTCGGATTATTAATTCCACCTGAAGTGGTATGGTAAATTATTCAGGAAGCCGGGGATTGGGCTTAAATGGTTGCAATAAATGATTCAATTTTTGATGAACTGCCTGTCTCAATCCTGATCCGCTTGTGTCTTGATGATTCGCCGGAGAGTATCGTTATTGAGGATTTTGGAACCTTGAGAAGTTTTGAAAAGAACTGCCTGCATGCCTCATTGGCAGCCCCGTCTACAGGTGGTGATGTGATTCTGAGTTTAAGTTCGCCTTCATGGACTCCGCAGAGTTCATTCTTTGCCGATCTGGGCTGAACAAACAGGCGAAGCAGAAGAAAATTTCCATCATGATGCCATGGTACGTCAGGACTGTTGTTCGCCACTGCCCAGCATCCTGGCATGCGAATCAAGCAACGCCTTGAAATCCATCTCGAACTGTAAACGCTGACGCCGGATATCCTGCACACCGGCCTGAAGTTCTGCAACCTTGCGTTCTGCCTCATCAAGAAGACGTTTGGCCTGAAGCTGCGCCTCGGAAACAACAAGCTCGGCCTCCTTCTGCGCGTTATTCTTCATTTCTTCCGTAATACGCTGGGCAGCAAGCATGGTCTCGCGCAGATCCTTTTCCTTCTGTCCCATGTCGGCCAGTTCCCGTGACTGTCTGGAGGTAAGCTCCTTAAGCTCACTGTTTTCGCGGTTAAGGGCCTCCATTTCCGCTGCCACTGCCTGAAGGAAGGCATCAACATCATCGGCGTCAAGTCCTCCGAACATTTTGCCCTTGAACTGTTGCTGCTGAATATCAATTGGAGAAATTTTCATCCGGTGTCACCTCAATTTCAGGATCGTACTATAGCTGACCAGGTATTGGTATAGTGTGTCAAGCAAGACGATCTGAACGACATAGATCAGGGCAAAGGCAACCAGGGGGGAAAGATCCACCCCGCCCATGTAGGGAAGTTTACGACGAATTCTTGCGAGTATCGGTTCTGTAACACGGTAAAGGAAGTTTACAATCGGGTTGTATGGATCCGGGTTTACCCATGAGATCAAGACCGCCGCAACCAGGATGTATTTGTATACAGTCAGCAGGCCGCTCGTCAACTCAACAATTTTGGCCAGTGCATAGAGAATATTAGCGTAAAGAATCATAATCTTTGTTTAACCCCCAAAGCAGCATGGCCTTGCACTATGCCGTAATCTCAGAGGAAAGTCAAAATTTCTCTGGGTTGCCATCTGTCTGCAATTCTGTTATGCCTTTACTCTATTCCGTGTAGCGAGGTGAAAAATGGATTTATTGCAATTACTTGCAACGGCAGTGGATGCAGCTCAGGCAGCTGGGAAATTCCAGCGGGCCAGGTTTGGTTCTTCCTTTGCGGTAGAACACAAGGGTGACAAGGATCTGGTAACAGATGTTGATACTGCTTCTGAAGCGATGATTGTGGGGATGATAAAAGAGAGATATCCCGGCCACGGCATTGTTGCGGAGGAAGGGGAGTATCCTGAAGGTGACGGAGTTTACAGGTGGATAATTGATCCGATTGACGGCACAACCAACTTTGCCCACGGATATCCCTGGTTCTGTGTATCAATAGGGGTTGAAAGGTCAGGTGAGATTGTTGCCGGTGTAATTTACAATCCGGTTACTGAAGAGCTTTTTACAGCTGCAACCGGTACGGGGGCATTCAGAAACGGCAGCAGGATAAGGGTATCCCGAAAGGCCCCGCTTTCCTCAAGCCTTCTTGCAACAGGTTTTCCCTACGACTGTGCCACAGACCCGGAAAACAATTTTGAAAACTTCATCAGGTTCCAGAAACGTGCAATGGGCATAAGGCGGGCAGGGGCCGCCGCCCTTGATCTTGCGTGGGTTGCGGCAGGCGCGCTGGATGGTTTCTGGGAGCTAAAGCTAAAGCCCTGGGATGTGGCGGCCGGAACTCTTCTTGTACGAGAGGCCGGCGGCATGGTGAGCGCTTTTGACGGTTCACCCTACAATATATCAAATCACAGGATACTTGCCAGCAACGGGCTTATACATCAGGAAATGTCAGAGATGCTGACAGAACAGGCGGTGAAACAGTGAAAAAGCCAACGGTTGCACTACTTATAAACATGTTTGTGCTGCCTGGAATGGGACAGTTCTATATCGGTCAGAAGGGCAAGGGAATCGCAATTATTGCCCTTATCAACATACTTCTTGCCGCTGGCATCATTCTGTCTCTTAAAATAATGCTGCCTGTCATGGGCGCCCATATTTCGGGTGAAAAAATCACAGCAGCCCAGATATTGCAGCAGATACAGCCTTACGCATTATGGGCCAACCTGATACTTGCATCCATGTTGGCCATCTGGATTTATGCAGTTGCCGACTCCATTGCCACCATGCGCAAATCCGGCTGACAATTTCTGTGGCTGGATTCAATGCCGCCAGAACTTGTCATACAGCGCCATTATTATCTCGAATGCGATAAGAATAATGATGATCCACTCAAGACGGGCCGACCTGCGGGCATGGGAGAGATTTGAAAAGATGTCGGTAACATCCATGAGAGTCTCGGATTTGTGTCTTATCTCCTGATATCGGGGTTTAAGCTCGAACAGGGTTGAAATTGTGAGGTAAAACTTTTCCGCCTCGGAGTTGTTCCAGGTTGTATCCGGTTTTTCCAGCACCATTATCTGGGCAACTGATACATACTTGAACTCAAGCACTGCAGAGGCAAGACGTGCAAGGTCACGGTCCGGAAGCTCCATCTTGCCCCTATTCAGCCTGGCTATAAGCCCCTCAACCTCATCAAGCACTCCGTCAGTACGCTCCTCAACCCGCTCCAGCGCAACGGACTGGGCCAGGACAAGGCAGATTATATCCTGAAAAAACTGGCTGAACAGAGGAATAACTGCCGCATCATTACCCGTTGACTGCTGTTGCTCCGGATCAACCTCCAGGCGATAATCCTCACGGTAGGGTAGCTGGGGACGCCCCTTGATGTTATCTGTGTACTTCTCCAGGCCGTCCATAAAACGTGCAACCATGTCGTCCTGTGCATTTATGAATACAATTCCGCCAAATGAATAGAGATAGACCTGAACAGGGTCAAGCTCCCTGGTGGGGGTGAAGGTTACCGGGTTAAGGCGCATCGGCTCTTCCCAGCGATATTTGCGGGTAATGTTCAGGTGGGACGCAAGCCGGTTCAGTTCTAGCTCACCGTCAAGGGCGAAAGCTGTAAAAACTAGTGATTCCATTATGTTACTCCTGCGTGATCAGGCTGTACAGCAAAGAGTATCTGTAGGCCAAAAGCTTTTTCAAACAGCTCTTTCTTTGCGCTTCCACCGAATACTTCCACCGAAAGATCGTCAGACCCTGAAACAGCAACCCGGGCCACATTGCCCTGAATAGCGCATGATATCTTGTTTATGGCCCTGCATCGCCTGCGGTCCAGCCCGTCTGCAAATCGCAATATCCCTGCAAGCCTGCTTACAAGAACCTGTTCTTTGGTGGTAAGTTTCTGGAATGCCTCATGCTTTCTCTTCGGAAGCGATTTCCGGTGATAGCGGGCCACTTGCGCTGCAAGCTCCTTCTCCATCGGGGTCAGCCCGTAGAGGTCGGCGTGGCGGATAAGGTGGTACGAATGTTTGTGGTGGCTTTCGTAGTTGATCCAGGCCCCTGCATCATGGAGTATGGCTGCTGTTTCAAGAATCACCCGATCCCGTTTTTTAAGGGAGCAGGATTTGGCCAGATCGTCAAACATGGCAAGTGCGAGCCAGGAGACCTGAAGAGCGTGGGCTTCCTCAATCTGGCAGTTTCTGCCAAACTCAATCACAGAGTCACGCCATGAACGGCTGGAAGGGGTGCATGGAGAGAAACCGTGGCGCTGCAAGGCCTGGAGAATTACCCCTTCCCTTATTCCCCGTCCATTTACCAGCAGGCTGTTGCTTCCGAAGAACTCCATCATTGAATCAACAAGGGCGACACCGGCGATTATGATATCAGCCCTGTCCGGCGACAGCCCTGGAATCCCTTTTCTTTCGGCCAGCGGCTTTCTCTGGAGCATTGCCAGTACATGCACCACTTCGGATCGCAGAATGGTTACTCCATGCACTGTCGGCAACTCCTTCTTGCTATGGGTACGTATCATCTGTGCGATTGCAGTTACTGTGCCGCCTGAACCTACAAGAAGCGGCAGAGTTGGCCGGTTGTCACCAAATATTTTCTTAAGAGCGGAACGGATATGGTTTCTGAATTTGAGCATCTCTGATGGTTTTACGGGGTCCGAGGGGAGGAATTTCTCAGTCATCACAACTGCCCCAAGCTCAAGTGAATAATGCTCTTCAACCACCTGTCCCTGAGCGGTTGTAAGCTCCACACTTCCTCCTCCAACATCCATCACCCCATACCGTTGACCCTGCATGTCAAAATTCCGGAGCGCCGACTGGGTTGCAAGGGCCGCCTCTTCCTCACCACAGATAACCCTCACTGGAACACCTAGTATCAACTCCAGCCGCTTCACCAGCAAAGGGCCGTTGCTTGCCTTCCTGACTGCGCTTGTGGCAACAGCCTCAACCCCTTTTACTCCCAATCCCTTCACAAGACGGGCCATGCGGCTAGCTGCCTGTTCGGCCCGTTTCATGGCTGCATCGCTTATGGCGCCTGATGATGCAATCCCTTCACCAAGGCGCACAGTATCCTTCTCGTCGTCAAGTACCCGGTAGCTGGCGTTGGTATTTGCCTCAACAACAATACAGCGTATGGAATTCGTTCCTATGTCAATGGCTGCCAGACGCTCGTTTTTCATATACTGAATTCCCTTCATCCCTTGCGGAGAAAAGCTTTTTTTGCTGATTTGACCATCTTTCTTCCGTATTGGAGATACCAGTTGAATGAGGCGTGGGCCTCCGCTTTTTCAGGCTTCCATGAGAGAGAAAGGCATGCTCCCTTATGGAATGATGATGTATGATCGTAACCGAGCAGAAAGCCCGCCAGTTTTGAAAGCTGCGGCTCATGGCCCACAAGCATTACGGATTTCAGTCTGCCACACTCCCGTATCATTGAAACCAGGTCGTCAATTCCAGCTCCGAAAGACAGGCTGTCGTGTGCTGCCACAACAGCATCCATTCCTGTCTGTGCCGCTATAAATTCAGCAGTCTGAACTGCCCGAACCAAGGGGCTTGTCATAATAAGGTCAGGACGTACCTTGAATTTTCTAAGCCGTTTTGCCTGTTTTGACGCCTGTTTCCTACCCTTATGGGTCAGATGCCTTACTTCTTCAGCCAGACCTTCTCTACGCTCCAGTGCCTCTGCATGCCTTACGAGATAGATTTCCACTTTTTTTTCTCCCCGCGATTCTGATTAAACATTAATTGTCGGATAATACGCCATTGTTAAGGAAGTTCAAAGCCTGTCACCTGATTATAGCACAATTGTAACCAGATTGTTTGATTCGGCCATGCAGGTATGGCCTCACTCCGGTTGCGGAACTTTAAAACTGTGTTAAAGAGATAGAAAAGGTATCGCAGATTCCTATATGCCAGATGCTTTGGAAGGAACAAAAGCCGATGAAATTCAGCGTATATAAGGCAGCCTTATTAATGTTTTTCATCTGTCTGCACTATGTTGCGACGGCATATGCTGATTCCGGCAAGCCTGCTGGAAAAGCCCTTATAGCGGTTATTCCTCCTGACCTCCCCCCGTACTATTTTCGTGACCAGAATTCAGGCAAAGCAGCAGGCCTTTCTGTTGATATTACTGACGCACTGGCCCGACGGATGGGGGTTCAGGTTGAGTACAGGTTTGCCACGGCCTGGGACGAAGTTGACTGGTTACTTATTGACGGGCAGGCCGACCTGATTCCGCTGCGGGTTGTAAATTCTGACACCCAAAAATACTTCATTTTTTCAGACGTCCTTGATGTAGCGCCCATAAGTTATCTGGTTCGAGCCAGTGATAGCCGAACCAGGGGGATTGCCCCTGGCCTGCGGGTAGGAGTTATGAAAAAGAGTACAGCCTTCACGATGCTTAAAGGTCGCGCTGATATCACCCTTGTGCAGTACGAAAGCCTGCAGCATCTGCTTATGGATCTGGTAACAGGACATCTGGATCTGGTGCTTACCTTCAGGAACACCATAATGCAGCTGGCGGAAAAGGCTGGTCTGGATAATCAGGTGCGGGTTATTGAGCCCCCCCTTATTGAGTCAAAGCGGGCCATTGCTGTACATCCGGACAACAAGGCCCTCAAAATGAGGCTTGACAGCGCTATCAAGCCATTTCATGAATCCGAGGAGTACGTACTGATTTTTCAGCGCTGGATGGGGAAGCCGAAATCCTGGTGGACTGTTAAGCGGGTTGTCCTGGCGACAGGAGGTGGGGCCGCCATTCTTCTGGCAGCAGTTCTGTTCTGGCGCTTTTTAAGCATAAGGGCTCTAAATCAAAGACTAAAGATTGAAATAGAGAAATATCAGAAGAGTCAGGAGGAATTGCAGGCCAGCGAAGGCCGTTTCCGAAAATTATTTCATGAACATAACGCCATATTTCTGCTTGTTGAGCCGGAATCCGGCAGGATTGTTGATGCCAACCCAAGCGCTGCAGAATTCTACGGTTACAGCACTGACGAGCTGAAAGACATGTTGATAAGCGAAATAAACATGTTTCCTGCTGACGAAGTCACTGAGCTTCGAAAGCAGGTCGTTCAAAATAGATATCTGCATTTTGAGGTTCCGCACCGCATTAAAAATGGTGAGAAGCGAATAGTTGAGGTTTATACCGCCAGCCTCGTAATTGATGGCAGGGAGCTCCTTTTTTCAATAATACATGACATTACGGAGCGAAAAATCTACGAAGAAGAACTCCATGAGGCGCGCAGGAAAGCGGATGCGGCCAGCCGTGCAAAGAGCGAGTTTCTTGCCAACATGTCCCACGAGATCCGGACACCCATGAACGGGATAATCGGCATGGCTCAGCTTATGCGCTACACGGAGTTGAATACCGAACAGAGCGATTATATGGACTGCCTCGAAATTTCCACCAGAAACCTGCTTTCGCTTTTGAACGATATCCTTGATCTATCCAAGATTGAATCAGGCAAGATGGAGCTTGAATATTTTGATTTTTCTCTACGGCGGAGCATTGATGAGGTGATGACCACCCAAATCTCCCAGATTCGCCAGAAGGGACTGGAGCTGAACATTAATCTGTCAGGCGATATCCCCGAGGTTATTCACGGAGACCCATTACGTCTGAAACAGATATTGCTCAACCTGCTTGGCAACGCCATAAAATTTACAAATAATGGAAGTATTACAATTGCCGCCTCCGTTGCCGGACGCAACGATCGAGAGATCAAACTTTGTCTGGGAGTTATGGACACTGGAATAGGAATCTCAAAGGAGGCCCTTGAAAAAATCTTTTCACCTTTTGAACAGGCAGACAGCTCAACAACTCGCAAGTATGGCGGAACCGGACTCGGTCTTGCTATATGCAGACGTCTGGCAGAGCTTATGGGCGGGCGGATATGGGCCGAATCAGTTGCAGGAGAGGGCAGCAGCTTTTTTGTCGAGTTGACATTCATGCTTACTGAACGTATGCAGATGATTAACCCGACTGCTGTTAAGGCCCCTGAAACAGCAAAAGCTTTAAGCCTGAAGCTGTTGCTGGCGGAAGATAACGAACAGAATGCCGATACAATCCGCTCGATGCTTA
>CAZXTZ010000052.1:0-15377 GCA_964643645.1 uncultured Geobacteraceae bacterium | reverse complement strand
GCTGTTACAACTATGCAGGGGATATTCAGGCGGGCTGCTGCCATAAGCATTCCCGGGGTTATCTTGTCACAGTTTGTTAAAAGAACCAGACCGTCCAGGCGGTGTGCCTCCGCAACTGACTCAACCATGTCTGCTATCAGTTCACGGGTTGGCAGAGAGTAGTGCATCCCCTTGTGGCCCATCGCAATACCGTCACACACCCCTGGTATGCCAAAAAACTGTGCATAGCCGCCACCGGTATGTATCCCCTTCTCGATAAAGCGCTCCAGATCTCTCATCCCTACATGGCCGGGTATAAGATCTGTAAAACTTGTTGCAACCCCTATGAATGGCCTTTCCATCTGGCTATGTGGAACGCCTGTAGCTTTGAGAAGCGCTCTGTGCGGTGTTCTCTCAATACCTTTTTTAATCATGTCACTACGCATAACAATAACCTCTCCAAGTCGAACACAAAATCATGTTTAGTTACGTCAAATCATTGATTTGCCTGATTTACAGGAATGGGAAGATTAATACAACGAAATACCCACTGTCAACATTGATGAGAGTGTCTGAAGAAAAAGATGGAAAAGCCTTAAACGCCCCCTTATAAAAAAACAAATTCACGCCTTGATAATTCGAGAATATCTGGTAAAAATACAAATAATAAGAAATACAGTCTGTTCAAATCACCTTTGAAATGGGAGGAAAAAGATGAAAACAATCACAACCGTTCTTGCCGTACTGACACTTATCGCCTCTTCAACCGTATCCTGGGGCGCCGACATCCGTTTTGCCTCTGGCGGGGCATTCATTGACAACTTCATCAAGCCCTACAAAGCCGCTTACGAGAAGGCAAGCGGCAACACCATCATTGTTACCGAACGAGGTTTCAAACATGCCACACAAGCCCTTGAAAACGGTGAACTTGATGTAAGCGGTGGCGGTTTCTTCCCAAATGAATTTGCCGGAATGCTTAAAAAAGAAGGGGTCACAGTAAAAGATCCGGCTGCTTACAAGATTGACATGATTGCAGAAGACGAGATTTTTGTTGCTGTAAACAAAGGCAATAAAACAGCAAAACTGAACAAGGATCAGCTTAAAGGCATTTTCACAGGCGCAATTACAAACTGGAAGGATGTTGGCGGGGCGCCTGGCGACATCATAGTTGTATGGAACGAATTTCTCCAAGGCCCAAATGCCGCCTTTATAAAGCAGGTTATGGGTGGCGCTGCAATAGCCAAGGAAGTGCTGGCAGTAAAGGGACTTGGGGAAGCAAAGAATGCCGTCTCTTCAACACCTGAAGCGATAATGCTATATCCTTCAAAGGTCAAGGATCCTGCACTTTCCTATCCTGAAATTCCAAAAGTAACCAGAGCAACCGTTATTGTAACCAAGGGCGAGCCCACAGCTGCATCAAAGACTTTCATTGACTTCATAAAGGCAGAAATAGCCAAGAAGAAGTAGGGATATCCAGATGACTATCAAGAGCAAGCTGACGCTTAATATTGTTATTGTTCTCTCAATACTTGCCGCTGTTGTCGCCACAAGTATCTTTGGTATGCGCTTCATCAGCGGCAAGCTCTCCTATCTGACACAGAAAAGCACGCCTTACCAGATGCGCACACTTGAGTTACAGCGTGAGATTCAGGTTGCCACAACAACCCTGTTCAAGCTGAATTCCGCCGACAACCTCAAGGAGCTCCAGACCTTGCGCAATGAAGCTGAAAAGGCTGTTTCACAAGTCAAAAACGCTCAGGAAACCCTGAATACCCTTATCGGAGAGAACGGAACGAGACAGGAGGCGTTTGAAGCTCTTCAATCAGTATTAGCCGAACTCTCCGATATTTCAGGCAACAGACTGAAGGCACAGGAGGATGCTGAAAAAGCATCCTCCGAACTTGACTCAAGAATGAAGGAGGCCATCTCCAGACTTCGTCAGCTTGACGCAAAGATAAGGTCGCTACAGGGTAAAAAATCCGGCGCTTTCAGCACAGCGCTTAGCGAGTCCAACAGAATATCTGGCCAGATGCGGGGGATTGAACTGGCACGGCTCCAGCTGAAGGATCTTCAGGTGGCTTTTTATGAAGTACAGCATGCCCAGAAGCGCCAGACACTCATAATATCAAGGGGCAAAGTAAACGCGGCCATATCCAGGCTTAACCAGAATGAACAGCTTAAAAACCTGAGCAATTCAGTATCCATCATAAAAAATCTTGAAGGACAACTGGCAGAACTCCAAAAACTCCAGGGTGCCTGGCTAACCCAGAAAGACGATGCGACAAAAGGCAAGATAGATGCTTTGGCTAAGGATATTTCAGAAGCATTGAGCGCTCTTGTGCTGACAGTTGATCAGGAAGCCGTTACAGCCGGAGAAAGATATACGGCTGAATCCAACCGTCAAGGCTCCATGTTCGGACATTCCAACCAGGCAAACAGCATACTCGTAACAAACTCCGAACTGGTTAGCCTGGGCCTTGCCATCCAGTCAACCGCCACCAGACTCTTTACCCTTAAATCCCACCAGGAGATAGACAACGCAATGCCGGTTCTGAAAGCAGAATTGGCAAAAGCAGCCAAGGCAATATCCATACTGGACAAAGGATTGTCAGCGTTGGGCGTAAAGGAAGAACAGCAGATGCTGCGATCTGTATCCGCATCCATTTCCGGAATCCAGACAATGCTTTTTGCCACAGACGGAATTGTTGCAAAGCTTAACAGGAAGTTTGAAATGGAACAGAGGGCATTTGCAACTTCACAAAAACTTGTAGGTATTGTCCAGAAGCAGGGACAGCAGGGGAAGGAATCTGTCACATCCGCCCAGGGAGAACAGGAGAAAGCCATCGCATCAGTAAACCGGATTGTGCGAAACAGCATCCTGGTTCTGCTTATTACAAGCGTTGTAGCAGCTATTGTCGGCATATCCATAGGTATCTGGGTTTTCCGCTCCGTATCCTCACCTTTGGGCCAACTGGTCAAGGTATCTGAAAATGTTGCAAATGGGGACCTTCACACTGTCGAAATACGAAACACCTCCGATGAATACGGAAAAGTGCTTGGCTCTATGGGACGGATGGTAAACAACCTGCGGGATATGACAGGCAGAATATCCGGGTCCACAAACACTATCACTACAAACGCCGACGGCCTTGCCGCAACCGCGCAAGAGCTTGAAAAGAATTCAATAATCCAGACAGCCCAGATTGAGCAGTCCGTTACAGCCATGTCAGAAATGGTTATGACTATCCAGGATGTCTCACAAAATGCGCTGGCAACATCCGATGCAGCCGGCAGCATGAAATCATTGGCCATTGAGGGTAAAAGCTCACTGGATCAGACATCCAGCGAACTTTTCAACTTTGCAGAACTAGTGAAGGAATCTGTTACTAAAATTGAGGCGCTGGGAACCCGCTCTGCCGCTATCAATGACATAGTAAACATTATCAAGGAAATAGCAGAACAGACCAACCTGCTTGCTCTTAACGCTGCAATAGAAGCTGCAAGGGCCGGTGAAATGGGGGCAGGGTTTGCAGTAGTTGCTGACAGCGTTCGCCAGCTTTCCAACAGAACCACTGAATCTGCCAATGAAATCGCCACAACCATCAAAGGGATGCAGATAGAGGTGGAAGGCTCCGTTAACAGCATGAAGAAAGAACGGGCCGCCATAGAAAAAATTGTGGCAACTGTTGATACCACACAACAGAGCATGATGAAGATTGTTGAAAATGTTGAGCATGTTTTTGATATGGTTCAGACCATTGCAACAGCCACTGAAGAGCAGTCCGCAACTGCAGAAGACGTGAACAGATCAATGAATTCAATAAATGACATTACAAGACAGCTTTCAATTTCAGTTGAAAAAATTAAAGGTACATCTGAAGGTTTCGACAGGCTGGCCCATGAGCTTCAGCAGATGGTTGGCTGGTTCAGGCTATAGCTCTCTTTTAATCTCAAATTCATGCAATTACCGAGGCCTGCGGGCCTCTTTTAATCTTACATTACTTAGTCTCTGACATCATAAACACTCTGTTACCGATCAAATAAAAAGCATGCGAGGCAAGCCATGGAACAATCTGTTCAGAATCCGGTAATCACTGCAAAAGAGCTACAGCGTTCTTTTGTATACCACCTCCAGCATACCCTTGTTAAAGACAAATTTTCCGCTACAAAAGCCGATCTTTATCTTGCCCTTGCATATGCAGTGCGTGACCTTCTCGCCTCCAGATGGCTGAATACACAGCAATCCTACTACATAAACGATTCCAAAAGAGTCTACTACATTTCAATGGAATTTCTGATGGGCCGTACACTGGGGAATGCCCTTATAAATCTGGGTGTTATGGAAGAATGGGATTCTGCCCTCACTGAACTCGGACTTAACATTGAAGACCTTCAGGAATTCGAGTGGGATGCGGGTCTGGGTAATGGCGGTCTGGGACGACTTGCCGCCTGTTTCCTGGACTCACTTGCCTCAATGCAGCTTCCTGCCTACGGTTACGGGATCCGCTATGAATACGGCATGTTTTACCAGAAGATCGTTGATGGCGGGCAGCATGAGGTTCCTGACAACTGGCTGAGATACCAGAACCCCTGGGAATTCGACCGCCAGGAGCATCTCCACCCGATCCGCTTTGAAGGCCGTGTTGTAGATTTTACAGACCGTGACGGAGAAAAACGTTACTCATGGGTTGACTATTACGAGGTAATGGCTCTTGCATATGATTTTCCGATTCCCGGCTACAAAAACAACACTGTAAACACCATGCGACTCTGGAGTGCCAAGGCAAGCCGGGATTTTGACCTGAACTTCTTCAACCAGGGCAACTACATCGGCTCGGTCGAATCAAAGATGAAGACGGAAAACATCTCAAAGGTGTTATATCCGGCTGACCATATGCTGGAAGGCAAGGAATTGAGACTCCGACAGGAATATTTCCTTGCATCTGCAACTGTTCAGGACATTTTCTATCGCTTTTCAAAAAAGCACGACAACACGAGGGAACTTCCTGACAAGGTTGCAATCCAGCTTAATGATACACATCCTGTGCTTGCTATTCCCGAGCTTATGAGGATACTCATTGATGAAAAACATCTGGCTTGGGAAGAAGCCTGGGATGTAACAACAAAAACATTCGCCTATACCAATCACACAATCCTTCAGGAAGCCCTTGAAACCTGGCCACTGCCAATGATGGGAAGACTGCTTCCCAGACACCTGATGATCATATTTGATATCAACACCAGATTCCTCTCTGAGGTTGAAACCCGTTTTCCAGGCGATTCCGAAAGATTGCAGAGAATGTCACTGATTGACGACCGTGGAGAGAAGCTTGTGAGAATGGCCCATCTGGCAATTGTTGCAAGCCACTCTGTAAACGGTGTATCTGCACTGCATAGTGAAATCCTGAAGAACGATCTTTTCCGCGACTTTTACGAGATGTGGCCTGAAAGGTTCAACAACAAGACAAACGGCATAACTCAACGCAGATGGCTCAGGCACTGCAATCCCTGGCTTTCAGACCTCATAAGCGAGGCTATTGGCGATGCATGGATAACTAATCTTGATGAACTTGAAAAGTTGAAACCCTTTGCCGAGGACAATGAATTCAGGAAGCGCTGGATTGAGATAAAACGCCTCAACAAACAGAAACTTGCAGAACATATCTATCAGCGGAACTGCATCGCTGTATCGCCGGATTCAATGTTTGACTGCCAGACCAAGAGAATCCATGAATACAAGAGACAACTTCTTAACATACTTCAGGTAATTGCCCGCTACAACCGGATGAAAGAATATCCCGGCCTTGAGCTTCCTCCACGCACAGTAATATTCGGTGGAAAGGCTGCTCCTTCCTACACCACTGCAAAACTGATAATAAAGCTGATAAACTATGCCGGAAACGTAATAAACAATGACCCTGCTGTAAATCAACAGCTGAAGGTGGTATTCCTCTCAAACTACAGTGTATCACTTGCTGAGAAAATATTCCCGGCTGCAGACCTGTCCGAACAGATTTCAACAGCAGGAACAGAGGCATCCGGCACAGGCAACATGAAATACGCGTTGAACGGGGCCTTGACAATAGGTACCCTTGATGGCGCCAATATCGAGATAATGGAAGAAGTAGGCGAGGAAAACATCTTCATTTTCGGACTCACAACACCCCAGGCCATTGAACTGAGAGCTTCGGGATACAGGCCGCAGGATTACTACTATCGCCACCCCGAACTGAAGCAGGTTCTGGACCAGATCGCCTCAGGAATGTTCTCACCGGGAAATCCTGACCTCTTCAAACCACTTGTGGATAATCTTCTTAACACAGACTACTACCTTCTTTTAGCCGATTTTGACGCCTATATGGATGCGCAGGCCGATGTTGACCGCCTTTACATGATACCTGACCAGTGGGCAAAAAAATCAATCCTCAACACAGCAGGAATGGGCAAGTTTTCAAGCGACAGAACCATTGGCGAATACGCATCACAGATATGGAATATAAAACCACAGTCAGTAACCAGAAAGGCTACTGGCAACTGGTAATGCCTTCAAACGCTCTAAACCCCATATCACCGGGATTACAGCCTCTGGCAGAAAGAATGCGACCGTCAGGCATAAATGATTTTTTTGGCCAGGAGCACCTTGTCGGCAATGGCAGGATACTCCGCACCATGATAGAGGCTGACAGGTTAAGCTCACTGATTTTCTGGGGGCCTCCCGGTTGCGGGAAAACCACCCTTGCTCACATAATAGCAAAAGAGACAAAATCAAGATTTGTCTTCTTTTCAGCCATAATGGCCGGAGTAAAGGAGATCAGGGAGATCTTCAGGGAAGCCGAAGATCAGCATCAAAAAGGTATACGCACCATCCTGTTTGTTGATGAGATCCACCGATTTAACAAATCCCAGCAGGATGCCTTTTTGCCGGCTGTTGAAAAAGGGCTTGTAACAATGATTGGAGCAACAACAGAAAACCCTTCCTTTGAAGTTATAGCCCCCCTCTTGTCCAGATGTCGGGTACTGCGACTGCAGCAATTACAACCTGAAGATCTGGCTTTTCTTATAAAAAAGGCGCTTTCAGATAAAGAACGCGGGCTTGGCCTTCTTACACTGCAAATAGCCGATGAAGCCCTTGACTTTCTTGCTGAAGCATCACAGGGAGACGCCCGCAAGGCCCTTAATGCTCTGGATGTCGCGGCGCAGCTTCAGGGACAAGGGGAAATTACTCTGGAAGTCATGCAGGAGTCTATGCAACAGAAGACTCTGCTTTATGACAAAGGGGGCGAGGAGCATTACAACGTCATATCTGCATTCATTAAATCAATCAGGGGAAGCGACCCGGATGCGGCATTATACTGGCTGGCCCGCATGCTGGAAGCCGGCGAGGACCCGCTGTTCATACTTCGCAGACTGATAATTCTCGCATCTGAAGATATAGGCAATGCAGATCCACGGGGCATCCAGATTGCAACTTCGGCGCTACAGGCCTTCCAGATGACAGGTATGCCTGAAGGCAGGATAATATTGGGACAAGCTGTGACGTATCTCGCCACAGCTCCAAAATCAAATGCCTCTTATCTTGGCATTGACGCGGCTCTGGCTGAAGTAAGAAAATCCGGCGCCCTTGAAGTACCGTTGCATCTGCGCAACGCCCCCACAAAACTTATGAAGGATATGGGCTACCATAAAGGTTACCAGTATTCCCACGACTTTGAAGGAGGATATGTACAACAGGACTATCTTCCTCAAAAAATAAAATTTAAAAAATTTTACCAGCCCAAAGGTATAGGGTATGAAAAAAATATTATTGAGCGTATGGAGTGGATAAAAAAACTTGCTGAAACCCAAAGGGGGAAAAAATGAGAAGACTCGGAATCCTTACAAGTGGCGGAGACTGTTCCGGCATGAACGCAACAATCCGTGCAGCAGCACGTACTGCCATTGCCAATGAAGTTGAGATGATCGGTTATCGCAAAGGCTATGCCGGGCTCATGAAGAATGACTTCATCGTGCTGGACTCAAAAGCTGTAGCAGGCACCCTTCAACGGGGGGGGACTTTTTTGCAATCGGCACGTTCTGCCGAGTTCAGAACTGAAGAAGGCCGCAAAAAGGTCCTTGAAAACATGATGAAGGAACGTATTGAAGGTCTTATTGTTGTAGGTGGTGACGGATCACTGTCCGGCGCTCTGGCCCTTGACAAGATGGGCTTTCCGGTAATAGGCATACCTGCAAGTATTGACAATGATATAGCCTATACCGACATGGCTCTTGGTGTTGACACTGCACTCAACAATATCCTCTACGCGGTTGACTGCATAAAGGATACTGCCTCTTCCCATGACCGGGCCTTTATTATTGAAGTAATGGGACGCAACTCCGGCTACCTTGCCTCCACTTCTGCCATTGCCACCGGAGCTGAATTTGCAATAATACCTGAAGTTGAGCTTGATCTTACAGAGATGTGCCACCAACTGCGCCGACGCTATGAAGAGGGACGGACAAACGCCATCATAATCATGGCTGAAGGGGCTGGCCATGCCGAGACAATTGCAGCAGGGATAAAAGATGCTATCGGCTTTGAAACCCGTGTTACCGTGCTTGGCCACTACCAGCGAGGCGGAGCTCCAACCGTATTTGACCGTCTCCTTGGCAGCCGCTTCGGTAAAAAGGCGGTAGAACTGCTTCTTTCAGGCGGCAAGGGGGTAATGGTCGGGCTTTCAGCAAACTCACTTACAACCACCCTCCTTGAAATGGTAATAAACGGCGGACAGAAAAAACTTAATCAGGATCTGATGAATATGGCCGATATTCTAGAATATGAAACGCGGGCACAGTTTTTTCAAGGCGCGCTCAATAAAGGCAGGCCTTCCGCCAGGAACCCTTGTTCATATAGGTGAGACGCCTCTTGATGCTACATCCATAACCCGTATATCCTACACGGATTCTGATTTCAGCGAACAGGACTTTGATTCGATTGATGCCTGCCTTCCCCTGAAGCCTGCCAAAGGGGTTACATGGCTGAACCTTGAAGGTTTAAACGACGTTGAATCAATCCGAAGGCTTGGAGAGAGCATAAATCTCCACCCCCTTGTTCTTGAAGATATCGTAAGCACAGTGCAGCGCCCGAAAGTAGAAGATTACGATGAATATCTCTTCATAGTTGTAAAGATGCTTCTTCCACAACAGAATGGCGATTTTGCATCTGAACAGCTAAGCCTTGTAATAGGCAAAAACTATCTTCTCACCTTTCAGGAAGGCATTAAGGGCGATGTCTTTGCGCCGATCCGTGAACGGGCCAGAACCGGCAAGGGAAAACTGCGCGGATTGGGAGTGGATTACCTTGCCTACTCCCTGCTTGATTCCATAGTGGACTCATACTTCAGCGTACTTGAAGGCTTTGGCGAACGCCTTATTGTAATAGAAGAAGAAATCGCGCTGCACCCCAAACCCAGGGTTCTCGTTCAACTAAATGAAATGAAGAAACAGGCCATTTTTCTGAGAAAATCTGTATGGCCATTAAGAGAGGTAATATCTTTTCTCGAAAGGGATGACACCGAACTTATCGGGGAAAACACCAGACTTTATCTGCGGGACGTCCATGATCACACCGTCCAGGTAATTGAAACCATAGAGACATACCGGGACCTTCTCTCCGGAATGCTTGATCTTTATCTTTCAAGCCTCAGCAACCGCACCAACGAGGTAATGAAGTTTCTCACCATAGTAGGCACCATATTCATGCCCCTGACCTTCATAGTTGGAGTTTACGGGATGAACTTCAAAAACATGCCGGAACTTGAGTGGCATTACGGTTACTATCTGGTGCTGGGACTTATGACTGCGATTACTATGGGGATGATCCTCTATTTCCGTCACAGGAAATGGCTGTAAAATGTTTACAACTTGCAACCGCCTGTTTACTCAATGAAACAAACTGCCAGGCAAATAATTCTCAAACAGGTAGCCGATATGGCAGAAGGCAACGCCCTGTTCAGCCCTGGAGACAGAATTATCGCAGCTGTTTCAGGAGGGGCTGATTCTGTCGCTCTTCTTGATATCCTTTCATCACTGCCATGTTACACTCTTCAGCTTGTTGTGGCCCACCTTAATCATTTGCTAAGGGGGGATGAAAGCGATGCTGACGAGCAATTCGTAAGGAACCTGGCGTCAAAATACGGACTTCTCTGTGAATCTGCCCGTATTGATGTGAAAGGATTTTCAAAAAAAGAAAAAATATCCCTTGAAGAAGCAGCAAGGGAAGTACGCTACAGGTTTCTGGAAGATGCAAGGATTAAACACAATGCTTCAGCCATTGCAGTTGCCCACCATGCAAATGATCAGGCTGAGACATTTCTTATGCGACTTATCAGAGGTTCCGGCACAGCCGGACTCTCATCAATGTCTGTTATCAACAGCAGGAGGATAATTCGCCCTCTGCTAAAGATCAGCGCATCTGAATTGAAAGAATATCTGAATTGCAGCAACCTTGAATTCAGGGAGGACTCAACTAACAGTGACCGCACATTTCTGCGTAACAGCATCAGACATGATCTGCTCCCCCGGCTTTCAGGGTACAACCCTTCAATAATCCAAAGGCTCTCGGAGACTGCCGCAATGATTGCAGATGACGAACTGCTGCTGGATGGAATAGTTGAACAACACTGGTCCGAGATGGCGGAATGGGGAGAAGGCTGGATAAAAATTTCCCGGAAGCGCCTATTGAATGAAACACAGGCAATGCGGATGAGGCTCTACAGAAAGACAATACAAAAAATCGTCGGCAACCTTAGGGGAATTGAGCTCAAGCATTGCACAGCCCTGGACTTTCTTATCAAAAACGGCATTACCGGCAAAGGGATATCACTGCCATGCGGACTTTCAGCAAGACTTACAAGAGAGATGCTGCTGATGGCAAAAAATGAGGTTCTGATATCATCATCGCCATCGGAACTGGACATCAACAGCCCTGGGAAATACCCTCTGGGAAACGGGCTTGCCATTCTGGTTGATATTACCCCTACACCTGAAAATCTTAAGGAAACACCTGGCTGGATAACATACGTTGATATTGAAAAAGCTCCAATCAACTGGAAAATCCGTCCCCTCCAGAGAGGCGACAGAATAAGTCCTATTGGCATGAAGGGGAGTCGCCTTGCAAGCGACATACTTTCTGAAGCCCACCTTCCTTCACATTTGAGAAAAGCAATACCGATAGTAACCTGTGAAGCTGGCCCTCTATGGCTGGCAGGGTTCCGAAGATCCACTATTGCTGCTATTTCCGAAGAAAGCAGTCAGGTCGCAAGGATTTCAATTGAAGGGCTGGAGTTTCTTGATCTTTTCCAGCACAAAAACAGAGTCAAGCCGGTTTAAGATAATTATCAACCACCCATGCGGCAAATGGCATACTACAGGTAAAAGCCGGTGAAACAGCATTCAGCACATGGACAGTCCGGGCATCTCCCTCAACCACAAAATCCATTACCAGCTCTTTGGTATCGGTATTCAACAACTGTGCCCTTATTCCTGACTTGCTCCACTGGTTAAAACCTGATGTATCAAGCTTCTTCACCATCTTGACCGCAAGGCCTGTAAAGTAGGAACGGTCGTATTTCTTTAATTCCTCAAATGCAAGGGAACGGAAGCCGAAACTGTCAGCAAGAAAAAGGCGAGATTCCCAACCGATGATCTCAAGCATCTCTCCAAAACTGAAGTTATCAAACCCCACATAATTCTCCCGCCAGAAGGCCGGAATTGCTGTGGGGCCTATCTCGATGGTTCCATCCACAGTAATGGTGTAATGCACACCAAGAAAAGGATTTTTCAGATTAGGCACCGGATATATGTTTGTACGGACAGGCTTGTTATGGCCGGTATATTTCAGATAAATACCCTTGAACGGAATAATGGTGTAGTTTTGCGAAAAACCGTAATCACGGGCGATTCTGTCAGCGTACAGCCCTGCCGCATTAATCACTATACCTGCCTCAATCACCACGCCACCTGTCGTTACAACAGCCGAATCCCCCTGGCGTTTCAGGTAGCCCTGACTGAACAGAAACCTCACACCTGACTTTTCAAGATCATCCTTAACTGCATGGCAGACCAGGGAAGGATCAACCGTAGCGGTGCTTGGTGAATACAGGGCAATCTGGGTTGTCCTTGCATTCGGGTCAATTTCGGCTAACTCCTGTTCATCAATTATCCGTACATCAACACCATTACGCTCACCACGGCGCTGCAGCTCACGCACACCCTCAATCTCACTCTCATCTGAAGCCACCACAACCTTGTGGCACTCATTGATGGGAAGCCCGCGACTAAGCACATATTCCCGCATTATCCTGTTCCCATCACGGGTAAAACGGGCTTTAAGAGAATCGGCCGTATAGTAGAACCCTGCATGAAGAACACCGCTGTTACGCCCACTGCTGTGACGGGCCACATCCGGTTCCTTCTCAATAACAAGTATATCTGCCTTGGGGTTACGAGAGAGAAGTTCCCGCGCCAGAGCCATGCCGATGATTCCGGCGCCTATTATCAGGTAATCGCACCTCATCTGTTTGCTCATATCCCTGCCCCTCCCTGTCTGGAAAGTTTTAAAAAATTGTCCAGCAGTTCCATTCCTCCCTCAGTCAGGATAGATTCGGGATGGAACTGCACCCCCCATACCGGCAATTCTCGATGGCGCAGCCCCATGATCTCTCCATTATCAACCCAGGCGGTAACCTCAAGACAGTCAGGCAGGGTTGAACGCTCAACAACCAGTGAGTGATACCGGGTGGCATTGAATGGATTTGGCAAATCTGAAAAGAGCCCTTCCCCATTGTGATGGATCGGTGAGGTTTTTCCATGCATCAGAGAAACACTGCGAATCACCTTGCCCCCAAAGGCAGCTCCGATGGACTGGTGCCCAAGACAGACTCCCAAAAGCGGAATTTTACCGGCATATTCCTTTATGGCAGCAACAGATATACCTGCCTCTTCCGGCGAACATGGGCCCGGCGAAACCACAATCCGGTCAGGTTTCAGACCTGCAATACCAGCAACAGAAATTTCATCGTTACGGACAACCTTCACATCCTCACCCAGTTGCGCCAGATACTGTACTATGTTGAATGTAAAGGAATCATAATTATCGATCATGAGAAGCATAATTAACACCAACCTGTTGTTTTATTTATTTAAATATTGAACATTTGCATAATGACACCCGCTATGATACCCGCCTTTTCTTCACTGGATCAGTAATTATATACATGCCAACTGCAATACATTCAAATTATTCATCACGCTTCTATCAACCATCTCGTTTTATGCGCTTTTGTCTCTATTGGTCCTCTTTCCATACGTGAAACAGGCTGGCATCATAAAACCCAGCGGCAAGAAACTTATCCAGGATGTACCTTATCAACAATGAAGGTGCCATGATGCCCCAAGGAAGTACTTTGCACCGGCGTCTTCCACATGCTGGTGAAACCGCCGGTCGATATCTGTGGTGATTCCGGTATAGAGTGAATTGTCGGAACAGAGGATAATATATACCTGCCAGATCATTGCTGTTCACCTTTGCCCCGGGCAATCCCCGTTTGGCTTTTCGTACCTACCACTCCTTCAATCCACAGAGATAGAGCCTTGCCGGTCTTTAACGTCTCCTCGGGTATAACAAGGCTGTTTTTTGCCGCAAGATCGTTTGCGTATTTGAGTTGTGCTTCACTTGGACCACCTCCCACAGGCCGGACAGGTGGAACAGAGAAGCCCATCTTGTTGTGAACCCCTTTACAAAAACGCTGCCAGGTTTCCTTGTTCTCAACTACCAGATCCAGGAAACTTTCCATCTTGCTGGTCAGCTCATAATCAATCACCCAGCCATGCTTATCTCTTAAATAGTCAATCAGCGTTTCACCGGGTAACAAGGGAACCACTTTCCCTTTTTCTTCCTTGACGTAACCCCGTTCGGTGATATTTTTTGTGATGGCGGCGTATGTGGAAGGGCGGCCTATGTCGAGTCGCTCCAGCTCCTTTACCAGAGAGCCGAGCGTAAATCTTCCCGGCGGCTTGGTCTTTTTCTCGTCAACTATTTCCTTGATCTTAGGTACCAGCTCACCGATATCTACCTGCGGGAGCAGTTGCAGCTTCTCTTCCTCACCTTTCTTCTCTTTTTCCTCATCTACCTCGGCGTATACTTTTAGAAACCCATCAAAAGTAAGTACTCGTCCAGCTGCTTTGAAGCGTTCTCCTGCGACAGTAAATATCATGACTGTGGAGTCATAGCGAGCCGCCGCCATCTGGCTGGCGACCGCACGTTTGAATATCATATCGTAGAGCCTGGCATGATCCGGAGTAAGTTCCTCTTTCTTGATGATTGATGTTATGTCTGCGACTGAATGCATATGGGTGGGGCGGATGCCTTCGTGTGCCTCAGCCTGGGATTTCTTGGATGTATGCTGATTTGGTTTTGTTGGCAAATAGCTGCTGCCAAGTGTTTTGCCCAGAAAATCTCGAATCTCAGTAACAAAGGCCTCATCCATCCGGACTGAATCAGTTCGGTGATAGGTGATAACGCCATGATCAAAAAGAGCCTGTGCCAGCTTCATTGTCTGTTCGGGGGCAAACTTCAGACGGGCGGCTGCAGCAGCCTGTAAATCTACCGTTGTAAATGGAGGTTTGGGAGACTGCTTTACCCCTTTCTTTTCAACTTTTTCTGCCAGGGCATGCGTCTCTGCTTTTATGACATCAATTATCGTCTGAACATCCGACTCTTGTAAAAACTTACCCTTAAGGTGTCGGGCCAGAAAGCTTGTACCATCCTTGTCCAGCTGGATATCCAGTACCCAGTATGGTGATGGGGTGAAGTTGCGAATTTCCCGTTCACGGTCCACTACCAGGCGAACTGCCGGAGACTGGACTCGCCCGACACTGTAGCTTCTACGAAGCCTCTTGCTGGCGATTGGCGAGAGGATATAGCCCACCAAACGGTCACCGATCCTACGTCCAAGAAAGGCATTGTAGAGACCGAAATTTGTCTTTTCAAAGGGCACCGCTTTAGCAAGTGATTCTTTGAGTCCCTTCTCGGTTACCTCATAAATTTCCATCCGCAAACATTCTTTGGCAACAGACTTTACCTCTTCGTAGATATGGCAGCTGATGGCATATCCTTCCCGATCCGGGTCACCAGCCAGCATCACAGTTTCACCTTTTGCGGCAGCACGGAGTTCCTTGGGCAGGTTTGCTTTCTTCTCGTGGTAGACAAAGGTTGGTTCGTATGTGGTGAGATCAACACCAATCTGTGCATCGGGCAGATCTTTGAAGTGTCCCACCGTGGACATGGTTTTCATTTTAAGGATTGACTGTATTTTTTTAGCCTTGGTGGGCGATTCTACGATTATGAGCATGAAGCCTCT
>CAZXTZ010000051.1:0-15396 GCA_964643645.1 uncultured Geobacteraceae bacterium | reverse complement strand
CATGCTCCATGCGGCGCCTTGCCGATGGAACCATTACTGTGCAGGCAAGGGATATCATGCAGACCGCAGAAGAGAACGTAAGGATAGACGCAGAGAAGATAAGCCTGGGATAAAGGAGCCGAACATGTACGCACTTACAGTAGGAACCGGGATGTGCCAGGGATTCCCGGATGTATGCCTCACCCCCACTCCGGCCGGGCCAGTGCCTGTGCCGTACCCCAATATAGCCATGTCCTCAAACTGCGCCAACCCTGCCGTCAATGTGATTATGGAGGCGGCTCCGGTCATAAACGCTATGTCAATCATCGCCCTGAGCAACGGCAACGAGCCCGGCTCCGCAGGGGGCGTTGCCTCTCACCTGATTGACGGCCAGACAGAGTTTCTTGTTGGCAGCATGACCGTAACGGTGAACGGAACACCGCTGCAGCGCCTTACCAGCACAACGGGCCAGAACTGCATGGCGATGACCATGAACGCCCCCGGCTCCTGCCTTGTGCCGAGCCAGTTCTGCGTGCTTACGCTGTCGTGAAATAATCGCCCTGAGGTTATGGGCCGTTCTTGTTTGCTCTTTTATCCGTAGCTCTGAGCATTGCTGCCGGGCTGTTCCGGATCTCTACCAGAAGCGGTTGTTTTTTGTCTTTGAACGGGCTTTCATAACAGTCACATTGGGACATGTCGCTTCTCCTGCAGCAGACAGTGTTCGTCGCTCACAAGGTCACATTCGTCAATCAGCCGGTTCAGACTGGCAACAAATTTTTCCTGTCTGGCCAGCCGTTTGGCAAGCTCGGTCTCGTGATGAAGCTCCTTAAGCCGTTCATTGACAAAGCCTGACAGAGTCATGCCATGCTCCTCCAGAGCGGGCATATATCCCCCTCGATAACTGTGATGTTTTTTCTTACTCTTGATTGAGAAACCGGCGGGACCGGTTCCGGTGCCATATCCCAACATTTCCAGCCATATGATGGGGACACCGGCGGTGTACAATATCCTGTACAGCGGCGCTCCGGTTCACAACATAGACACAATTGTTCCGATGACAGATGGAGATAACGCCGGGGTTAATACCGGCGTTGCATCTGGCACGGTTATGGGGCCAAAACGGAACCTGACCGCATCTTTTACCGTGTTGCTTGGCGGGATGCCCGCCACCAGAATGACCAGCGCCACATTGCAGAACAGCACCAACTGCCCCGGCACAGATCTTGTACCCAGTCAGTACAAGGTGCTGATTCTTGCCGCCTGAGTAGAGACGCAATATTTTGCGTCTCTACGGGAAAATTTTTATGTCTGCCGTTCGCCTTAAGCCAGCTTAAAAGGATAACGCCATAAAACTTGTGAACATTGTGATTGCATGTTTGAAGTGAATTGACAACTTGAATTCAGTATTTTTTAGTGTATACAATGTTGTTTGAATTTGAAACCCACCTGTTTGTTTTTATATGTTTACAAATTTCCGAAACCCCCACGGGGGAATTCAAGAAAAGGGAGAAGAAAAAATGGGTTTAAAAACGAAAAACGGCATTATTGGCAAAAGCTTACTGGCAGTTTTGGTGTCTGTATCATTGTTTGGTTGCGCCACAGATCCGCAGGTGCTTTCCATGAAGATGTCAGACCAGAAGCAGCAGCAGCTTACAGTGCCTGAGAGCACCTGGACAGACAGCTCATCAGGAGAGCAGGCTAATGCTCTGGCAAAGGGTATTGTTGATACAAACAACAATACGATGAAGGAAGCAGACAAGGTTCAGGACAGATTTAACAAGGTTGACAAGCAGATTGCAGATCTTAATGCATCAGTTGCCAAGCTTCAGGAATCAATGAACAAGCTGCAGTCAACAGAGGACAAGACCCAGCAGGTGGTTCTGCAGTCCGCAGCCAAGCTTGAAAAGCTTGAAAAATTTGCAAGTGAGTACGGTTCGGCTGAGACAACCCTGTTCTTCAAAACAGGCTCAACTGCTCTTGACAGCGCACAGCATCAACGTCTTGTCAACTTCCTCGAATATCTCTCACGCACAAGCTATGGCCGCAAGATCACATTTATGACCATTGGCAGCGCATCAGCAACAGGCAGCAAGGAAGTTGACATGAAGCTCAGCCTTGGCCGCGCAAAGGCTCCTCTCTTCGCAATAGAGCAGTACCTGGTAAATATACCCCATGCAGTTAAAAAAGTTGTGGGTCTGGGTGATAAGGCAGCCCCTAAAAAGACCAGCAAAGAGGTTGATCAGCGTTATCAGAGTGTTCGTATAATCGCTGTGTACGACGAAGCAAAACTTCCGTAACCGCCACTGGCACTATTTAGCAGGCAGGAGGGAACGCCCCTCCTGCCTGTTGACACAGTGGACTACAATTATTGAGGTCAATTCCAGGAGATGTAGTATTCGACAGCCCTTACCATCTGATCCCTGTGCTTACGCTTTCGTGAAATAATCGCCCTGAGGTTATGGGCTGTTCTTGTTTGCTCTTTTATCCGTAGCTCTGAGCATTGCTGCCGGATATGCCATCCCATATTCCCTTGATAAACCCCAGGCCAAACCGCCCCTGTTCCTTGTATCGGCGTACAGGTAACAGAATCTGTGGTGCATGGCGGGCACAGTTGGCAAGCAGCAGCAGCCAAAGAGGCCATGAATAGCGGTTTTTCAGACCGAAGAATGAGAAACCCACCGCACGGGGTTTTCTCGTGTTGGGAACCAGCAGGGGAGGGTGAAAGTAATCAAGTTCTGCGCTGTTTATTGCAGTTTTGTCCGCTATGGTAAAACGGGTGACAAACTCCACATCTTCCTGCCCCACAAAGTTGCTGATAAATCCCCCCAGTTCCTTAAGAACATCACGGCGATAGGCAGTACACCTGCTGGTCATGAAATAGGGATCGTGAAAGTCGTATCTATCTTCAATGCATGAAAAAGCTGCATTTCCGTGGGGTACAACGGCATCGGCATGGCTGTTCTCACTGAATATCCTGTCAATGGTTGTGAGAAAATCCTTTTGCAGAATAACTGTGTCGTCATCGAGAAACAGGATGATTTCTCCCCTGGTACGGGCAAGTCCGAAGTTACGGGAATAGCCCATTTTACCGAAATTTGAGTCAAGTGGCAGATAGATGGTCTGGAGTGGGCCTGAAAAATCATCTGACATCCTTCGGCCTGCCTCGGTTCCTGCCTTGTCTTCAACCAGAATCACCTCGAATTTTTCACGTGGATACTTTTGCTCTGAAAGAGAGCATAGTATTCCCTGCAACAGATCGAGACGCCCATAAAAGTTGATTACACAGGATATTCTGATTTTTTCCGAGGCAGAAGGAACTGTGCAATCTCCTGTGAGATTGAAGGGAAACAGACGATAGAGAGTCTGGATAACAGCTTTTCTCATTTTATGTATATACCCCAGCCAACCATGAGACTCCAGACAAGGCCAACTACAAACAGCCAGGGGTCTTTGATCAGTGCATCTGTAGGATCGCCACCACTACCTGATTTTACCCTGAAAATATAGCGCATGAGCCCGAAGCAGCAGAGTGGCACAGTGTAAAGAAGGGCTTTGTGTGAGAGCGTGTACATGGTGTAGGTCACAAGTACTGCGCTTCCGGTCATAAAAAGCATTCCGTCAAGAAAACCATCGGGATAATGCCCCAGAACCGCCCTGTGTGTAGCTGCAGATTCATTTAACATCAGTTTTTCAGAAAGGCGTTTTCCAGCGCTTAAAAACAGCGAAAGCAGCAGTACTGACAGAAACAGCCATTCGGATACAGTTATTGAAAAAGCTGTGCCACCTGCCTGAAGGCGAAACAGGAAGCCGGTGGAAATACAAAAGAGATCAACAACAGGAAGGTTTTTAAGGCAGCAGGAGTAGGCGGCTGAAACAATAAGGTAGGCTGTAACAATAAGAAAAATCCTGCTGCTTACTGAAAAGGCAAGAAGAAGGGCAGCGCCTCCCAGAAATGTCGCCATTCCGGCAGCAGCATAAACAGTTATTTTCCCGGAAGCCAATGGACGTCCTGATTTTTTCGGATGACTCTGGTCAGCCTTTTGATCGAGAAGATCATTAAGTACATAACCGGCGCTTGAAGCAAATGAAAATGCGATAAACGGCAGAATCCCCTTGTTCCAGACCCCGGGCAGTAGCAGGGATCCCCCCAGAAAAGGGGGAAAAAACAACATCAGATTCTTAAGCCACTGGTGTGGGCGAAGCAGCATTACAAATAAACGGATATGACTCATTATCCTTCCTGAGCCAGTGATAGGAAAAGATCTTCAAGGTTTTTGCGCTTGGGTTCCACCAGCAGGATTTCGCAGCCGGTGGCAACCTGATCGGCAAGAAAAAGTTCCAGTTTGTCCTTTGAAACCGTATGCTCGGATATTGAGTTGTCTGCGCCCTTTATCCGTATCTGATACCCGGTGATACCACGAAGCATTATTGTGTCAACACGCTCAACAAGTTTAAGCTCGCCATGAAGCAGAATCCCTACCCGGTCGCAGACTTTTTCAACATCATCGGTGATATGTGTACTGAAAAATACAGATTTGCCGCGTTTTTTCAGATCCAGGATTATCTCTTTTACAAGGGCTCTGCCAATGGGATCAAGACCGCTCATCGGTTCGTCCAGTATATACACATCAGGGTCATGTATAAGCACCTGTGCCAGACCTACACGTTGCACCATTCCTTTGCTGTAGCCCCTTATAGGCCTTTTTGCGGCATCCTGGAGTTCAAGAAGCTTGAGGGCTTCTTCTGTGCGTCTAAAGAGCAGGGGTTCCGGCATTTTGAAAATACGGCCAACAAAAAGCAGGTATTCCTCTGCGGTAAGATAGTCGTAAAAAGCAGGATTTTCAGGCAGATATCCAATCTTTCTCATTGAAGCCTCGCTGCCTGTCTGCTCCCCCATAATGGCAGCGCTGCCTGTTGTCGGTTTTATCAGCCCCATAAGGCATTTGATTGTGGTTGATTTGCCTGCGCCGTTAGGGCCAAGAAATCCAAAAATTTCTCCCTGTTCAATGGTCAGATCGAGACCTTTCAGCGCCTCCACTGTCTGCCGTTTCTTTCCCTTGAATGTCTTTCCAAGTCCCTTTATTTCCAATGCGTACATCTGATTCCTCACTTGTTTTTTGTTGCAAATGCAAACTTGCTGGTGGTTGAAACTTTACCCGAAGGATCAATAAAGAAGCTTCCTCCATATGGATCAACCGGCTTTGATGCAAGATAACCCTTTGCAATAAGTTGATCTGTTGTTGATGGCAAGTGGCCTGATTCCTTGAGATATCTATCTCTGGCCTGTTCGATTTTCTGAACTTCCATAAATGCCTGCAAACGGATTTCGTAATTCTTTTTCATTTCCGGATTGCGTTCACCTTTTACAAGTGCGCTCAGGTAGGCTATTGCAAGAGATGTCTGACCAGATTCCTGCATATAGCGACCAGCCAGGCTTTTATAAAGGTTCTGGCCGCTCAGTTCACCTGCTCTTTTGTAATATTCAGCTGCCTTTGTGTAATCTTTTAAAAAGTATGCGCTGTTAAAACCGGCAAAAAATGGCAGATACCAGTCCCATGTCCGGTATTTCATGCCATAATCAAGCAACGAGTTGGCAACCTTGAACTGTTTGGCATCCCAGGTAAGAAAACCCTGTGCAAAGTAGTATGCATCGGTGTTGTAAGGGTCAAGCTGAACCGCGCCATGTAAAAGTCTTGACATTCCAGATAGATCAGGGGGCTCGGAGATTACTTTCCCTTCCTGTGCCTTGCCGATAATCCCGCCAAAATATGTTAGCACCTTTATTACAAGAGAAGCGGCTGTCAATTCTTTCTGGTCTGCTGAAAGTGGTTTTAAAATTTTGATACTTGGCAGGTAACCAAGCTTTTCCTCTATGGGCTTGTTACGCATATAAGTTGTAAATGGCATTAATAACAATAAATATAAAACGACTCCTGATACCATCAGGCTGCTTGCAAATCTGAGACTGCTCACTTCATCTCCCTCCGTCCGAATACAATTGAAGCCCCGCCAAGGAGAATTGAAGTATAGGCCAGAAAATAAGCCAATGTAAGCCCAAGGCCCGAAAGATCGGGAGCAATGCTGTAAATGGCGTTCACTTTAAGGTCAAAGCCGCTTAAGTTTGGCAGAATATAATAAACCGCTGATGCAACCGATTTAAGAAAAGGAGAAATAACCTTGGCAGAAGCAGGTGAATTTACGAACTCGTACACCTGTTGGGTAACTCCGCTTGCAAGAAAAGAACAGATGGTTCCAAAAATCGGTAAAAAGAAAGAAGTGCTTACTGTTGAAAGCAGCATGGCCATGGCAACAAGCAGAATGTACTTTAAAGTGGCAAAAAGTATTGCGGCAAAAATATATGACCATACCAATGCCTTGCCCGCAGGAGATGGATACATTTCAGAAGAGATTTTTATTACAATACATGCAAATGTGCCCAGAAAAGCAGATGTGAGGAGTAAAAACAGGGCCAGACCGAAGAACCGTCCCAAAATATAGGATGTCCTGCTGATGGGAAGAGTCAGGACGCTGAAGGTATAGCGGCGCTCCATATCTTTCCATATAGATGTAGCGCCAAGAAAGACTGCCAGCAAAAGCAGTATGAATGAAATAAGAGAGAGGGAAAGGGTTATGGAAAGCTCTGTAACCTGACGCATGGAAAGCGAAGCAGCGGAAGGAATGAAGAGAAAGAGAACAGCAAGGGCCATAATGCCCTGGAATACCCGGTCACGAAAAATACCCTTTAAGGTAATCTGAATTATGTTTAGCATGGCTGTTTTAAATCTCCTGTTACTGGCGCTTAATCTGGTTGTTTGATGCTGAATATATAGGCCATATAGCAGGTCAGGTCAAGTTTATGGGTATCAGAATCTGCTGCGCCAGCCATGAACATCAGAAATAACTTTGGTCTTGATGTTGGCGTTGAAATCGGTACAGTAGTTTTTTTGCAGTATGTTTTTGTCTGGGTCCTGATACTTATCAAAAGGAGAACATGGATGATGAAGACAGCTGTTGTGGCTTTTTCAATTTTGTTTCTTTCTTCAGTTCCGGCATCTGCCAAACCGGTATGTGTTGAGGTTGACGGAGAGAGTGCCATTGTGGGCAATGATATTCCATCTGCGAAGGTTGAGGCAATAAACAGGGCCAAATGGGCTGCTGTTGAACAGATAGCCGGTGTTGACCTTAAAAGCCGTACCATTGTTCAGGATTCCGAACTGCTGGAAGATTTCATAACAACACAGGCAAGGGGTGTAATCAGGTCCCATCGTCTGATAAGGGAACAACGTGGCGCTGACGGAACAATCAAGGTAAGAATATCAGCCTGCGTCGAGCCTTCCCAGGCCCGTGAAGCAGTTGCTCCACTGGCCATAAACAGTACTGTTGCCGTGTTCATACCATCCCGTCGTATCGGTGGCAGAGAGGCAAGGTACGATGATACTAACCAGTTCTCCGAGAGCATGAACAATGCACTTATCCAGCGCGGTTTTACTGTCAGGGATCTTGCAGAGGGAGCGGGTGTAAAGGCTGCTGATATTGAAAAGACCATGAAGAGTGGCGAGTTTGTTGCGATGCGTTCCATTGCCTACCGCTATAAGACGAATACAATACTGATAGGAAGGATAGAACCGGTTTTATCCACAAGCAAGGGGGAAGATGTAGGGTATGGAATAAGCATGCCTTTCAATAAAGTGACAGCACGCCTTTCGTGGCGTCTTCTAACAAGAGACGGCCGTGGTGAACTTGTAATACTTGGGGCCGGAACAGAGGAGGCTGCCGGGCTTGCCAATGCCGCAGAGGATGCGCAGGCAGCGGCAATGAAAAATCTTTCCGAGAAATTCGTGCCGGTTATAATGGATAAGGTAAACAAAAGGATTAAGGATCTTGCCAACAAGGTAACCGTCAGGTTTGATGGAATAAAGACACCGGAACAGACATTTGCAGCAAAAGAGATGCTACAGAAACTTACATGGGTCAGTGATGTTACCGAGATTGGAATAGGTGAATTCCATGTTACCTTTCCTGAAAATCCACTCTACCTTGCCAACGGTCTTTCACAGCGAGGCTACAGAATAACTGCTTACAGTCGCGAAATCATAAAGGTCCGTTATCAGTGAAAATACTTTTTATCCACCCCCAGGGCAACAACTGGCTGCCGGGGATGAAGGATATTACCCGCATATTCAATGTAATGCCCCCTCTGGGTCTTCTCACTGTAGCCGCATGGCTTGAGAATCACGGGATATCTCCAGAAATAATTGACTGCTATGCTACACCTGTGCCCCAGGAAGAGCTTGTGGCCGAGGTTGCAAAACGAAACCCCGACCTGGTGGCATTTTCGTGCACAACTTCTTCATTTCCCGAAGGAAACCGTATTGCAGAGGCCATTAAAAGGAGGCTTGGCAGGGGAGTAACAATTATCTTCGGCGGAGCCCATGCCTGTACAATCGGGGCAGCGCTGCTTGATAATCATCCGGCAATAGACCTTCTCGTTCTTGGAGAAGGGGAACAGACCATGCTTGAAATTGCTGAATATGGTGTTAGTAAGCCTTCTGAAATCAAAGGTATTGCATACCGTGATTCCAGTGGTGTTTCCCGGACAACAGAGCAGAGAGAGCTTATACAGAATCTTGACGATCTGCCGTTTCCTGCCTATCATCTTCTGCCCGGTTTTCCAGATCTGTACAAGCTGCCTCTGTTCAGTTCTCCCAGTTCCCCTAATACAAGCATAATTTCCAGCCGTGGCTGCCCATACCAGTGCTCCTACTGCGACCGTTCTGTGTTTTCCCGTGGTTTCCGCTTCAACTCTCCGGAATATATACTTGAGCATGTCTCCATGCTTATTCGTAATTATGGCATACGTCATCTGTTTTTTTATGATGATCTGTTCACTTTTGACAGGAAAAGGGTGGCAAAATTCTGTGATATTAAGGGGAAGATGGGGCTTGATTTTACATATAACTGCATAGCCCGTCTTGAGCATATTGATGAAGAGTTGATCCGAATGCTCAAATCTTCAGGATGCTGGCAGCTTAATTTTGGAATAGAATCCGGCGACCCGGAAATATTGAAGCAGCATCGTAAATTTTACGGACTTGATGAGGTAGGGTGCAAGCTTCAGCTTGTTAAAGATTCAGGTATGCGGGCAAAGGGCCTATTTATGGTTGGGCTGCCCGGAGAGGATGAAATTTCAATAAGGCGCACAATAGATTATGCGCTGACCCTCCCGCTTGACGAGATAAATGTAACAAAATTCACTCCGTTTCCAGGGGCTCCGGTATATAAAACTTTACATGAATACGGTCAGTTTACTGAAAATTGGGAGCAGATGAACTGCATGAACTTTGTTTTTATTCCAAAAGGAATGACAAAGGATCAGCTTGAAGCGCTTTATAATGAATTCATAAGACGTTTTTACAGAAGAACAAGGATCCACTGGGGATACACCAAAATGATCTGGAAATCCCCCCATAGCGTAATTGATTTTCTGAAGCATCTTCCGGATATACTAAGGTTTGAACTTAAACAGAAGTGGTAGTGTTTATCGGTTTTAAAATGGATAGATAACTGTATATATGCTCCTGATTTTAAAATGTTGCTGTTTCAAAAGGGGAAAGCAGAGATGTTGAAGATTATTATCCTGGGAGCGGGCCCCTGCGGGCTTGGCGCTGCCCATCGCCTTAATAATGCTGGTCAGACAAACTGGCAGCTGTTTGAGCGTAACAGCTATCCGGGAGGGCTGTCGGCTTCGTTTGTTGATAATTGCGGTTTTACCTGGGATGTTGGCGGACATGTCCTTTTTTCCCATTATGATTACTTTGACAAGGCGGTGCTTGAGGCGCTGGGGGATTCTTATTACGAGCATCAGCGTGAAAGCTGGGTGCGCATTCTGCAGACCTGGGTGCCCTACCCATTTCAGAACAACGTGCGTTATCTGCCGGATGAGGCGCTTAAGGAGTGTTTGGATGGGCTGAAAAATCTGAGCGGAAACCCTTTACATGCCAGAAATTTCAGGGAGTGGATGGATACGGTTTTCGGCAGCGGGATTGTAAGGTATTTCATGGAGCCTTATAACTTCAAGGTCTGGGGAATTCCACTGGATAACATGAGCAAGGAGTGGATTGCCGAACGGGTGAGTGTTGTGGATCTTGCCCGGATTGAGGAGAATATCAAGGAACAGCGGGATGACCTTAGCTGGGGGCCTAACAATACCTTCAGATTTCCTGGCAGGGGCGGTACAGGTGCAATTTATGACGGGATTGCCAGACCTTTAAGTGACAGGATTCATCTTGACCATGAGATGATATCTGTTGATTTTGAGCATAAGGAGGTTTCCTTCAGTAATGGCCGAGTCGAATCCTACGATATTCTGATTAATACCAGTCCACTGGATATCCTGCTTAAGTCATCATCATCGGTGTTGCCTGATATGGTGTATGGAGCGGCAGAAGATCTTGTACACAATGGCGGACTGATAGTCGGTCTGGGGTTTAAGGGAAGACGTGATGATTCCAGATGCTGGATGTACTTTCCTGAACCGGACAGCCCGTTTTACCGGGTGACCAATTTTCATAACTACTCCCGTTTTAACGTGCCGGATGGCTCAACTGATCTGTACTTTTCATTAATGTGCGAGACTACATATTCAACATATAAATCAGAGGATAAATCTGCAATTATAGATGAGACCATTAACGGGTTGATTAACAGCGGATTGATTTCAAATTCTGATCGCGACCGGATTGCAAGCAGCTACCTTATTGATATTCCTTATTCATATCCGGTGCCAACCTTGCATCGTGACAGGGCTTTGAAGATCATACAGCCTTATCTCGAAGCCAGGGATGTTTATTCCCGTGGCCGTTTTGGCGCCTGGAAGTATGAAGCGGGAAACATGGATCACAGTTTCATGCAGGGTGTTGAGGTGGTTGACAGGATACTTGGTGGGGTTGCAGAGACTATTGTTGCATGAAAAAATGCGGCATTTTTATCTTGATTGACCGCTGCAGAAGCGGAACATTGAATTTGTATAAAAGCCCGGGGTTTTCCATCTCTCTTGTATCGAATCTGCAATTGTGTAATCATGCTCTCTTGTTTCAAGTGTTGAGTGTTGCTTCATTTGTGTAATTACGGGAGATAACTAATGATCCGAAGCATGACAGGGTATGGAAAAGGTGAATCAGTCTCTCCAAACGGGCGTTTTGTTGTTGAATTGCGCTCTGTTAATAACCGTTACTGTGAGATTTCAGTCAAGCTGCCAAGAATTTTTCTGGCTTTTGAAAGTGATCTGCGCAAGGCAGTTTCAGCCCGTGTAAAGCGGGGAAAGGTTGATCTGTTTGTTCAGTGGGAGGAGACAGCCGCCGCAGGGCAATCAGCCCCTGTGAATATTCCTGTTGCAAGGGCCTGGCATACAGCTTTTCAGGAGCTTGCAAGGGAGTTAAGACTTTCATCCGAGATACCTCTTTCACTGATTGTTGCCCAGCGTAACGTGCTTGAAGAAACGTCTGAAAAAGAGGAATCCGATCTTCTGCCGCAGCTGATGGAGGCCATTACATCAGCCCTTGAATCCCACAACTCCATGCGTATAAGGGAGGGTGAGGCCCTGGCAGTGGATCTTAAGGAGAGACGGGCAGCCCTTGCTTCAATGGTTGAGGAAGTTTCATTAAGGGCGCCGGTTGTTGTGGATGAGTACAGGGAAAGGCTTTCCCAACGGCTTGCAAGGCTTCTGGAGGGGGCGGAGATTGATCCGCAGAGGCTTGCGCAGGAGGTTGCCGTAATGGCTGACCGATCTGATATTACGGAAGAAATTGTACGGCTTGGCAGTCATTTTGCCCAGTTTGACGAAACTATGGGAAATGTTTCCGAGCCGGTGGGCCGTAAACTTGATTTTCTGATGCAGGAATTTAACCGCGAGGTAAATACCATAGGTTCAAAGGCCAATGATTCTGCTATTACTGCCATTGTTGTCAGGATGAAGGCCGAAATGGAGAAGATGAGGGAGCAGGTTCAGAATATTGAATAACAGGAATGTGAGTTTATGGAATCCGAAGGAATTCTGATAGTAATTTCTGCCCCTTCAGGGGCGGGCAAGACAACACTCTGCCATGCCTTGACAAAAAGGTTTCCTGCTTTACAGGAATCGGTGAGCTATACGACAAGGCCCCCAAGGGAGGGGGAGGTTGACGGGGTTGACTACCATTTTGTTTCAGTGGAGCTTTTCAGACAGATGGCAAGCGAGAATGCATTTGCAGAGTGGGCGGAGGTGCATGGGAATTTTTACGGCACTGCACTTTCGACTATAAACAAGGCCAGGGAGGATGGCATTGATATGTTGCTGGATATTGATTGCCAGGGAGCAAAAAGCCTTAAGGATAGAGGGGTACAAGGGGTTTTTGTGTTCGTACTGCCCCCAAGCATGGAGGAGTTGCGGCGACGCCTTGAATCAAGGTCATCAGATGAAATGGATGTTATTGAACGGCGCATTTCCAGGGCCGCTGAAGAGATAAAAGAGGCGCGCTGGTATGACTATATAATTGTAAACGACCGTCTTGATCAGGCCCAGGAACTTCTGGCGTCAATTGTAACATCTTCTCGGGCAGCAACGGGAAGGATGTTGAGGCATCTCTCGAAAATGTTTGAAATTTGAACCAACAAAGGTATAATCCCCATTCATTTCAGGTTTGAAGGAAGGAGTATGAAAATATGGCACGTGTAACAGTAGAAGATTGTCTTGAGAAGGTAGATAACCGGTTTATGCTGGTGATGATGGCCTCAAAGCGTGTAAAGCAGTTGTATAAGGGAGCCAAGCCGCATATTCCCGTAAAAAACAACCGTTATGTCGTTACTGCCCTGAGAGAGATAGCAGCAGGAAAGATCTCGGCAGAACTGTCAACAAAACGCGTTGCCTGATGTTTTTTTGCCTGGGGCGCATCAAAATACCGATGTGCCCCTTTCCTGTTTTAACCTCAATCCTGTATAAATCTCCAGAATTTTCCTAATGATCCGACTAAACGATATTCTCGATACAGTCCAGGCCTATAATCCCACAGCTGATCTTAACCAGATCAGGAAGGCATATGTTTATTGCGCCAAGGTTCATCAGGGGCAGACAAGGCTGTCCGGTGAGCCTTACATCATACACCCGCTTGAGGTGGCAGGGCTTCTTGCAAACCTCAAGCTGGATGTGCCAAGCATTGTTACCGGACTTCTCCACGACACAATAGAGGATACGCTGGCCACAACTGCAGAACTTGCCGAGATGTTCGGGCAGGAGGTGGCTGATCTTGTTGATGGGGTTACAAAGATCAGCAAGATACATTTCAAGACCAAAGAAGAGAATCAGGCGGAGAATTTCCGCAAGATGCTTATCGCCATGGCAAAGGATATCCGGGTAATACTGGTAAAGCTTGCGGACAGACTTCATAACATGCGGACACTCCAGTTTCAGCCGGATCCTAAGCAGCGTTCAATAAGCAATGAGACCATGGATATCTATGCGCCCATTGCAAACCGCCTTGGGATTTCCTGGATAAAGACAGAGCTTGAGGACCTGTCATTCCGCTATCTTAATCCCCAGATGTATGCAGATTTGTCGAAGCGGATCCAGTTGAAGAAGCAGGAGCGGGAACAATATGTTGTCGAGACCCGCGCCATTATTGAAGAGAAGCTGAAAGAACAAGGCATACAGGGGGAGGTTTCGGGCCGCAGCAAGCATCTGTACTCCATCTGGAGAAAGATGGAAAAGAGGAGCGTTGATTTTGACGAGATTTATGATCTGACTGCTTTCCGGATACTTGTTGATAATCTTCCCAGCTGTTATGCGGTTCTTGGTGTCATACACTCATCCTGGAAACCGATTCCCGGTCGTTTCAAGGATTACATCGCAATGCCCAAGGGGAATATGTATCAGTCTCTCCATACGACTGTTATAGGACCACATGGCGACAGGATTGAGGTGCAGATACGAACAAACGAGATGCACAGGGTTGCTGATGCCGGAATTGCCGCCCACTGGAAGTACAAGGAGGGAAAGGGCTACGATGAAAAAGAGGTAAAGCGTTTTGCCTGGCTGCGGCAACTCCTTGAATGGCAACAGGAACTTCAGGACTCCAGGGAATTCATGGATTCGGTCAAGGTTGAGCTCTTTCCTGAAGAAGTTTATGTATTTACCCCAAAAGGTGACGTGAAGGGTTTTCCGAAAGGATCAACTCCTATTGATTTTGCTTACGCGGTGCATACGGATGTAGGTCATCGTTGTGTCGGGGCAAAGGTAAACGGCAAGCTGGTTCCGCTCAAACATGAGCTCCATAATGGGGATATTGTTGAGGTCATTACATCGCCTCATCATACTCCCAGTAAGGACTGGCTTAAAATTGTTCACAGCTCAAGGGCCAGGAACAAGATAAGGGCCTGGATAAAGACAGAGGAAAGAAAGCGCAGCATTGTGCTTGGCCGTGAGATTGCTGAAAAGGAGTTCCGAAAATACTCACTTAATTTTCAGAAGCTATCAAAGGCCGGTGATATCAAACGGATATCGTCGGAATTCGGCCTGAACACAGAAGATGACCTGATGGCCTCCATAGGTTACGGCAAACTCTCGGCAGGACAGATGATAGGCAAGCTTGTTCCTGAAGAGAAATTGATTGCAAGGCAGGATCATAAGGAATCAAGGATTGCCAGTGTAATAAACCGGCTGAAGGGCAGATCCTCAAGCGCCGTTGAGGTGGGCGGCATGGAGGATATAATGATTCGTTATGCAAAATGCTGTAGTCCTGTTCCAGGAGATGAAATAGTCGGTTTCATTACCCGAGGCCAGGGGGTTACTGTGCATACGGCAGATTGTCCCTTTGTGATGGAGAGTGATCCTGAAAGACGTATAGATGTGACATGGAACAAGGGCAAGAGCGCTGCATTGCCGGTGCGGGTAAGGGTATTCTGCCATGATGTTAAAGGAATACTTGCAACAATGACTATGGCCATAACCAATACAGAGGCTAATATCGCAAGCGCCCATGTTAAAAGTACCGTTGACAAGAGGGGCGAGAATATTTTCGAGATAAATGTAACTGATTTGCCACATCTTCAGAAGGTAATGAATTCACTGATGAAGGTTAAGGGTGTAATCAAGGTTGAAAGGCTTAAAAACTAGTAGACCTTACAGGGGGGAACTGTTGTGGAAATAATTGAAACAGTTAGTGCGCCTGCCGCAATCGGGCCATATTCGCAGGCAGTTGTTTCGAGGGGATTGCTCTTTTGTTCCGGACAGATTCCGATTGACCCTGTAACTGGTGATATCGTGACAGGTGATATACGACTTGAAACAGAGCGTGTGATGAAAAATCTGGGCGCTGTGCTTGCTGCCGCCGGAACCGGTTTCGACAGGGTTTTGAAGACAACCATATATCTGGTTGATATGGCTGA
>CAZXTZ010000050.1:0-15441 GCA_964643645.1 uncultured Geobacteraceae bacterium | reverse complement strand
GTACCGAAGCAGAGTGAAGCCAGTACAGCCAGTTTGTGGGCTGTATCAGTGCCCTCAACGTCAAAGGTGGGGTCGGGCTCTGCGTAACCGAGCTCTTTTGCGCTGTTCAGAACATCATTGAAATCGGCCCCCTCCTGAGTCATCCGTGTAAGGATGTAATTGCAGGTACCGTTCATGATGCCGAAAACGGAGTTAAAGCGGTTGCCGGAAAGATTACCCTTTATTGCAGACAGCACAGGAATTCCGCCCCCCACTGCCGCTTCAAATTGAACCTCTACCCCCTTGCGGGCAGCGGCAGCGTAGATCTCGTCACCATGCAGGGCAAGCAGGGCCTTGTTGGCAGTAACCAGATGCTTTCCTGCCTCAATCGCCCTTAGCGCAAATGTTTTTGCAGGTTCATATCCACCGATCAGTTCTATTACTATGCTGATCTCCGGGTCGTTGATGATGTCGTTTACATCTGTTGTCAGCAGCGAAGGATCAACCTTTACCCCCCTGTCGCTTGTAATGTCGAGGTCAGCTATCTTCTTGAGTATTATATGGCTTCCAACCTTCTGTCTTACCGTAACCTTGTTGTCTTCAAGAAGCCGCACCACCCCCGCGCCTATGTTTCCAAACCCTATAAGTCCAACCTTTATGTCACTCATCTATGTGTCACTCCGCTTAAGTTGCTTTTACAGATGGATCAAGTTCATCAAGTATTCCGTTGACAAAGGATGGAGACTCCTTATCCCCGAATTTTTTGGCAATTTCTATCGCCTCGTTGATGGTTACCTTTTTGGGTATATCCGGCATGAACATCAGCTCGTAAGCAGCCAGACGCATTATGGCCAGGTCAACCCTCGGCATTCGGGAGATGGCCCAGTTTTTGGATCTTGCCTTGATTGCGGAGTCAATCTCGTTGATATGCTCCTGAACTCCATTAAGAAGAGACTCGGCAAAATCCCGCACACCTTGCGCTGACTCCACCCCTTCCCTGAAGCCCCTGATTGTATCGCGAAGATCTCCATGCAGGATGTCCTGTGCATAAAGCATCTGTAAGGCCAGCTCCCGTCCTTCTCTACGCAGTCCCATCTATTTCATTGCCTTTATTACGTTGGCTGTCTCGATTGCTGTCACAGCAGCCTCAAAGCCTTTGTTTCCAGCCTTGGTGCCTGCCCGTTCAACTGCCTGCTCAATCGTGTCAGTGGTTAATACCCCGAATGCCACAGGGAGTGAGGTGTCAAGGGAAACAGACGCGACTCCCTTTGATACTTCCGCAGCCACATAATCAAAATGGGGTGTGGAACCACGGATTACAGCCCCCAGGCAGACAAGAGCATCATATTTGCCTGATTGCGCCATGACCTTGGCTGCCAGCGGAATCTCGAAGGCTCCTGGTATTCGTACCACTGTTATGTCTGAGTCAGAAGCCCCGTGCCTTACAAGTGCGTCAACAGCTCCTTCAAGCAGACGCTCGCAGATAAAACTGTTAAATCGGCTTACAATAATACCGAATTTGAGGCCTTTGGCGTCAAGATTTCCTTCAATGAATGCTGGCATGGATTATGGCTCCGGTTTGATTTATATATCTGAAAGATTGCCTGTATAGCACAATAGTGTGGCAGTTTGAACTGTTTTTAAAGCCAATCCGACCGGTTGTCTCAGAACCCCTTCAAAATCATCGCCCATATCGGCAGGGTGAGGAATGAAAGTGGAATGCCGATTCCAAGCATCATCGTGACAAGCGGGGGATCAAGCTCATGATCCATTGCAATGATTCCTGCGGTTATCATAGGGGCCATGGCAGCCTCGAATATGGTTACCTGAATGGCTGTTCCACGGAGGTCCAGAACTCCAAGATAGATGACAGCAATAAGTATCGGCCCCAAAAGCAGCTTGTAACCAAGCCCGAGCGCCAGATTTGTTCTCAGGCCATTCAGACTTATAAATCTGAGTTGAAAACCTACCGAAGCGAGCGCCAGAGGGGTTATGGTATCTGCCAGTTTACGCAGTACAACCGCAACCCATTCAGGAAACGGTACAGGACGGAGGACAAGGGCCAGTACCAGGGCCTGAAACGGAGGAAAAAAAAGCACCTTCTGCATCATCTGACGCGGTGAAGCGTCACCGGAAGAGTATAAGGCAGCAGCAAGAATTCCCAGAGTAGAGAGAGCCATGAAGGAACCGAGCTGGTCAGCCAGTATCCCCACACCCAGCCACTCACGCCCATAGTAGGCCTCTATCATAGGAAGCCCCACAAAAGAGGTATTGCCCAGTCCCCCGACAAGCACAAGAGCGCCTACAGTGCGGGCAGGCAGTGAGAGCGCCTTGCCGGCCAGATGGAAGAACAGCCAGGCAGCCCCCATAAGTAGCCACGCCATGAGGGCTGTAAAAATGACTGATGAATCAAGCTTCAGGTTATGTACATGGAGTATTGCTGCAGCCGGTAGCGATACATGAATGACAAAACCGTTAAGAGCCGTCGGTGTAGCCTGAGGAAAGCGGCCGGTCCAGCGCAGAATAACTCCTGCAACAAGACAGACGACAAGTAAGGCGATATTGGCCACTACCGCTGCCCGGTTGCCATTATAAGAAGGGCATTGACAACTGCTGCCGCTACCGTTGATCCGCCTTTTCTGCCGATATTTGTAATGAACGGTATTTGCAGATTATTTTTTGCCAGAGCGTTCTTGCTCTCCTCTGCCCCTACAAACCCCACAGGAAGAGCTACAATAAGGGCCGGGCGGCACACAGCACCGCCCACCTGATCAAGCAGCTCAAACATGGCTGTGGGGGCGTTTCCTATCACAAATATACCATTGAGGTTTTCGTGGCATGCATACCGGGCAGCTGCCATAGATCTGGTTATACCTTCGGCCTTTGCCTCCTTTACAATGTCAGGGTCAGCCACATGGCAGACAACATTGCAGCCCAGGCTGGCAGCCAGATCTTTCCGTATTCCTGCCAGCGCCATGTTGGTGTCTGTAATAATGGCTCTTCCGCTCTTAAGGGCAGAGATTGCGGAAGGTATTGCATCTGGAGTTATCACAAGGCTTTGCAGATACTCAAAATCTGCGCTGGTATGTATCACCCTCCTGACAACTGGCCACTGCTCATCGGGCCAGTCATGTGCGCCGGCTTCTTCCTCGATTATCCTGAATGATTCTGATTCTATATCAGCGGGATGCATACTGCGGGAATCCATTATTTCCACCCCTTTTCGTTAAGGGATTCCTCAATCCTCTGGGCCACTATCTCGGCAAGCTTCCGGTGTGCCCCGAGATGCTTGCCCATCTCCATGACAAGACCCGGATGACGTTTGCGAGCTGTTTCTATTTCTTCAGGCAGATCGTGTATCACATGGGCCCCCATGAAAAGGAAATAGGGAACCATAAGAATCCTTTCAGCCCCACGCGCTACGCAGGCATCTATCCCCTGCTGAATGTCAGGTTCATGCAGTTCCCGAAATGCCACTTCAATAATGCCAAAACCTGTGATTTCAGCGAGCATGGCTGCAACCTGTCGTGCTGCGTCGTTTGCTTCAGGTATCCGGCTGCCGTGAGCCATGAGTAGAATTGCTGTTTTCATTTGATTGGATGCTCCTTCGTAATTGATCAGAATAATGGCGGATAATGCTTTTACATATACCCGGATGTCAAGAAGGTTCCCCTTAGCGAATATTAACCTGCCAGGGTGCGCTCTCCGATCGGAATTCCGGCCTGTACATAGGCCATACAGATGCCGGAAGTGCAAGGGCAGTGCCTGTCAGTTCAGGGTATATTACAGACCTGAACTCATGACGTCCTGCACTCAGGCGTCCCATGAACCATGCCACTGTAGCGTCCCGGCGTTCCTTGTGGTCGTACCATCCTCTGTACCAGGACTGTCCGGAGTAGCGTGGGTCACGGTCAGCCTGCCTCACCTCGAAACCGGCGGGGAGCCTGTCCTCCAGAATCAGATATTCAAGATCCTGATCATTTGTGACCACAAGCCTTACCTCAAGATCTTCACCGGCAGTCACTGCTTCCCCCTGCTTTAGCGGCGTGTACTCATGTCGCCATGCCTCTCCATCCTTTACTGATTTAATGCGATAAATGTTACGTTCGAGAGAGAGACCTTTTACGGATGTGGCAGATTCCGGGGCAACACGATACCCGATTGAAAGGGCCAGCCTTGCTGTTCCTTCTGGCTTGTCACGCAATAGCCTTATTATGTTATTCCCTTTTGATGCAGGTATGCTTACGGTTGGGCTGCCATCGGTAATCCGGCCTTTTTCCACCTTCCAGGAAGCAACAGGCTTGCCGTTATGAAGCAGTTCAGCCCTGTAGTCTGCCACCTTTTCACCTGTCGAGCCGACAAAATCCGCAAGGGCCATTACCGCAGCTGAAGACAATGCCGTTGTATGCCACCACCCCCCTGCCTGCTTCCTTTGAATATAGTCGGCAAGTCGAGGCAGAAACGGATCTTTCGGAGCCACCCTTAAAAGTGATGACAAAAGGGCAGACGTAGTTTCAAGGGTTGATCCCCCCCATCTCCACTGTAAGTTCTCATCCGAAATATATGCCGCTGCTCCGTCTTCTTTCAGCTGTTTTTTCAAGGCTTCAAGCAGTGCTGCCGATTCGGGGGCTCGCCCTGTATTCGCAAGTGAGTCAGCCCATGCGATCTTTCCATTTAAAGGCAACTTGTCAACTGACGCGGAAATTTTCTTTTCTGCAACTTCGTTTCTGCTTCCGTGGGCAGTAACAGCGCGGTACAAAAGCGCAGACTGAAGCGGGGTGGATGTCTCAAACTGTTTTTCCGCAGATTTGAGCCCCCGTTTTATCACTGAGTCATCCAGATCAAGCCCCGCCTTTTTGGCTGTTGCAAGACCGGAGAGCACCATGGCTGTAAGTTCCGGGCTTGTCTTGTCATTCTTCCACCAGCCCCATCCGCCATCCTGGTGCTGAAGCTCCTGCAGGTGTTTCATTCCTTCAGAAAGGATGGACGGCAGTTTTGACTCAAGATTTTTGGGGATATCCCACCCACCTCTGGAAATGAGTGATTTTGTATATGCAGCAGGCAGAAAGCGGGACATTGTCTGTTCCACACATCCGTAAGGGAAGGCTATCAGGCGTTCAAGGGCTGGCACAATTGAGTAGGCTGCTGTAGGAGAGAATGTCGTTGTCAGGATTGCGCTTCCTGGCATCTGGTCGTCCGGAAGTTTAAGATTTGTTTCAGCGCTTGTCTCCGTAAGGCTTATTGCTCCGGCCACCTCACGGGGGAGTCCCCTGTGCAGCACAGGCACAACAAGCTCCATGGCATCTGCCCCTTTGGTTCCCTTTGCCGTTAATTTTATTGTGGCCTCAGTCGCAGGCCCTGCCTTCAGTGAGACATCCTTACGCATTGAGGCGTCAGGGGCCAGTGTGGCCTTGAATGAAGATTCCCCTGAAATTGTCAGACCTGATGCCTCGAAGCGGGCTGTAACCTGTTGTTCTGTCCCTGTTGTATCTGTAACTGTTCCAGGCACCTGCAGACTGTCACCCTCGATAAAGAAGCGTGGTGGGGAAAGCCTTGCCATGAAAGGAAGCTTAGCTATGAATTTTGTGCTGGCGCTTCCGAACTGCTGCTCTTCAGTATGCCCCACAGCAGTTGCCCGCCAGGTAGTCAGGTTATCAGGGAGCTGAACCTCGGCGGTAACAATCCCATCGGAAGCGGCATCGAGCATAGGGAACCATCCGGCAGTATCCTTGAAAACCTTTCTTACCTTGATTCCCTTCAGTTCGTCATCCTCCCCGCGAAGGGCTGCATCCTTTGAAGCCCCTCCAAGATAAAGCCGAGGGAAAGAATGGATGGTTGTGACAAGATGCTCGCGACGCCCCTTGAAGAAGCGATATATATCGTCGCGTCTTTCAGGGGCGACAGCAAATATCGCTTCGTCCACAACGGCCAGTGACAATTCTGATTTTGCAGGCTTTTTGTCAACAGTTGTCTTTATTGTAATCCTTGCGGTATCGCCAGGGGCGTAAATATCTTTGTCAGCCTTTAAATCAAGGCTTAGTTTCCCTGGTTCGTGGTCAACCTTCAAAAGCCCTGTCTGCTGAAAAAATCTGCCGCCATGTATTACCACTGCTGAAACATAAATATTTGGCGCCAGTTCTTCAGTCACCGGTATCTCTATAACCTGAACCGCACCATCAAGGCGCACAAGACTCCTTCTGTGAATCCTTCTCCCTTCAATAGTAAGAAGAAGTGTTGCCCCTGAAGCCGGACTTTTTACGATCAACCTTGCCCTGTCGCCCGGCTTATATACCTTCTTGTCAAATTCTGCCTCAAGCTCTCTATAGCTTCCTTCCCATTGGCTGCCGTACCGCCAGACCCAGGTTGAGGTTTCCTGTATGCTGGCCCTTCCTTCCTTATCATTTGCACGCGCAACAACCTTCCAGTGACCGGTCCTCGGGAATGAAGATGCCAGGCGGACAGAACCCTGTGCATCGGTAGTTCCATAAAGCTTGCCTGTTTCCCTCCAGATTGATTTGCGACTTTTTTTGTCATAAATACTCTCATTTAGCGTTGCAAAAACTGACACAGCCTTTTGTGGCCTCCCCTGCCAGTCCGAAACCCTTACCCTGAAACCTGTATCCTGGCCAGGCTTCAGAAGATACTCCTCTCCCCTTATCCTTAAGTCCAGAAGCGAAGGAACAACAGTAAATGAAGCAGATCCGCTTACCTGACGGGAACTGGAGTCTGCAACATCCGCCTCTATCTGATAGACCGTTGGAAACTCATGGCTTTTGGCAGGTATCTGCAAAAGAACTTCTCCGGACGAATCAAGGGTAGCCTCACCTTCACCCACAAACTCACCGTAACCAGCGTAGTTTTCCTGTTCATCACCAAACTGCCCACCTGCGGAATCATCAGGATCAGGTGCAAAGGGAGATGTGTAGGCCCTCCATGTAACCTTTGCTCCGGCGACTGGCGCGCCAAAATAGTAACGGCCCGCAAGCCTTACAGGAACCTTGCTGCCCGAAAGATGATGCGGTCCCTGGGGGCTCAGCTTAAGCTCGAACTCAGGCTTTCGATACTCAAGAACCTTGAAGCTCCCTCTCCACTGTTCTTCCCCTGCCGAGGCAGTTATGCTGTATTCTCCAAGTGTCGGACGGGCAGCCAGATCAAAATTGCCATTGAAAGAGCCTTTGCCGGACATGGCGAGGTCAGATTCATGCACAAGCTTATCGCCGGAGTCTGTCACCTTTATATGGACGGTTTTTATATCCGGCATCCTGTAGCTGTCATTACTCAGTTTTCTCAGAACCCCTTTGTAATAGACCTTCTGACCAGGACGATATGCTGTCCGCTCTGTATAAATATAGCCCTTGAATTCTGAAGGAGCTTCAGGCGCCTCTTCTGTTGCCAGTGGAAGAAGAGCCAGATTTTCTCCGTCTGATCCGGCAATGATTCCTGTATTTTTTTTCTTTTCAAACAGGGCTGTCCCATCAGCTCCGGTAAGGGTTTTTATGCTTTTATCGTCAACTCTGACTTGCAGTGTCACTCCTGGCATCGGTTTTCCGGTCACAAGATCGGATGCAAAAAGCATGATGCTGTCTGGAGAAACCTTTGCAACAAGCCCCAGTCTTGTAACAAGAAATGCTATCCGTGATGATGCTCCGCTGCCCTCAAGGGTAAGGATATAGGGGCCCGGTGCAAGGGGGGGGAGCTTGAACCTCCCACGGTTGTGGTTATCGTTTTTACCCTTTTTGAAAGACACCTTGAACTGCCTGGCAATGTTCAAACCCCTGGTTTCCATCCCGGCAACAGATGAAAGAAGCTTCGGGCCATCAGTTATACTCTCTTTCGGAACCTTGAATATGGTGGCTGTGGCCTCTGTTACCCACAGACCGTAAGCCTTCATCTTCAAAGCTTTTTCAGGCAGGAAAATATCTCCATACTCTTCTATTTCCAGCGATGGTGGCCTGGGCGCAGTTTCAACAACAAGCTCCGAAGTACCCCCCTCGGCAAGTGTAACCTTCTTTTCAGATGGCTTAAGCCTGTTGTCTGATGTTGCAACAGTGTAGGTTCCAGGCGGCATGCCTGTTACTCTTATGACGCCATCGTTGTCTGTCTTTATGCTCTTCCAGAGGCCATTTCCGGAGACGGAGAGTGTTATTCCGGCAGGAACAGGAATCCTTGTGGTATCCTGAAGCTTAAGTGTAGCCTTCAGTGATGCTGCACGCTTCAGAACAACATCGCCCAACTCTTTTTTTTCTCCTGCTTCAACCTGGGGATACATGGCTTTCTCAAGTGTCCAGCCTTCGTGGGCTGAAACCAGATTATGGCCGTGAGCATCCAGTTCGGTAAAGCTGAAACGACCGTTATTATCCGTTACACAACGGTGTATTCTTCCAAGCATAAGCCAAACGCCTGCCATCGGCTTTCCGGTCGAATCAACAAGCCTCCCGGATATGGAGGCAGCCCTGTTCAACCAGCTTCCGGCCGAAGGTTTTTCCGTTCCCGGTTCAACATAGAGATAACCGGATGTCACACCGAACCCCCTGGCCCTTACCAGATAACGGTAACTGCCTCTCGCAAGCTGAGTGACCACCTTCCCTGAATCATCAGTTGTTAATGTTGCAAACGGTTTTGCCTCCATGTTTTCAAAGGCAATATCAACGACAGCTCCTGAAACCGGCTTGTTTGTTTCAGCAGCCAGAATTGTTATCTCTGACGGCAGAGGAACTGCCTGATTTTTTTTTGCAGCAGCAAAAAGCGATGATGGAATTACAATCATAAGCGTTGCCAGAATAAGCATTGCAAAAATGGATTTGCTGAATGATCCGTTCATATTCCTCTCCTCATTGGTAGGGGCGGGTCTTGTGCCCTCCCTGCTCTGATGGGCGGGCACAAGACCCGCCCCTACAGTCACGCCGCTTGCTTGCGGGTCGAAATAAACCACGCCCTGAAACGGTAAAGTCGTACCGCAGAACTTCCTTCCTTGAGTCCAAGGCGTCGCAAGGCGCTTTTCCATGCATAGTTTGCTGTTCGGGCCTCTCCGGGAACTATTGCAACACCGGCGCCGTCTTCCCTTTCTACAAAAAGACCCTCTGTGGCAGGAGAAATGAAATGCCAGTCTGATATCCGTTCAGGCGCAGAAGGGAATGTAATCTGAAGATCACAATTGACGGCCATATTATGTGTAAGTTTCATTGCCCTTTGATCATTCTTGAGTGCAAGACGCACATTAGCCCGTATTTCTTCAGCAAGTGAGCTGGTGCGTGGCGTAAAACTCCCAAAACAGGCAACCACCTGACGCTCAATTGAAAAGGTTACAAAACAGGGCATCTGCCTCTTTTTTGCTGCCTCCGGAGGTTGTGGAGCTGGCTGGCCACCGGTATGCTCAACAAGCAGGGCCTTGCCAAATGCCAGTATTGATGAGGATTCTTCATCTGTAAAAACCGGCGAGCAACGGGCATCACCTGATGAAAGAAGCAGAACTGCCATAAAAACAAGTAAAAGCGTTTTCACTTTTATGGTTCCCTTCTGCCTGAAGCAGTATCTCCGATTATCCTGCTTGGAGCCGGGTAGTTATCGCTGGATATCAGCTCTTCAGTTGCTTCAGCACCATGCCGGATAATTCTTCTGGTTACTGTAGAGTAGCCGGTAACTCCTCTCTGGACTGTCTTGCCTCCAGCTCCGCTGACAACAGTTTCAGGCTCTATCCTGTACCTTTCGGTTTTTATTTCAACAGTAAATGGTGGCGGGGTTGTTCCACGGAAAGAGGCGGCCAGTCTTGAGTTGCCTGTATCTATGTACAGCTTTAATGGTTGGCTGAAAGGATTTTTGAGTTTTAAATCCTTTCGCCATGAGGAAATTGTTGCATCCATGCCCGGGGGAACGTGGCCAACGGTCCTTGAGTGTGGGTGTCGCTCAACAATCTGCATTCCGGCAAGTAGTCCGGCGTTGTAAATGGTGGAGGCAAGCTGACAGATGCCGCCACCCGGTGAGTCTTGCAGCTGGCCCGAACTGTCAATTATCGGGGCGGCGGTATAACCCTTTTCCCTGTCCCGTGCGCCGACACGGGAATTGAAACTGAATACTCCGCCCGGTGGGACGATTACCCCGTCAATATCCCGTGCAGCCGTAATAGTGTTGTGACGTTGTTCATCAGTTCTGGTGACAAGCGATGTCCCGAATCCCCCCCAGATATGTGAAAAAGAATCTTCGGCGGACGAAATTGTTGTAGTTGCAAGAATTATTGTAATTACAAGGTAAAACATCAGATAAACCTCGCAAAGATCTGGTTTGATATCATTCTGCCACGATCAGAGAGGAAATACCGGCCATCCTTATCATGCAACAAGCCGTTGTCTTTAAGAAAACTAAAAGTCGGCAGGTAATACTGCCAGATATCATCACCAAAAACCGCCGGAATTTCTACAGATGCTATACCTTCTGACCTCCTTAGTCCAAGAAAGATATGCTCGGAAAAGGCCTCGTGGCGTTTCAGTTCATTTATATCCTTATGGGCCAGAGTTCCAGCCTGGATCTTTTCGGACCAGAGCCCTGTGTCTGAAGGGTTTGCAAAACGAAGGCCCCAGCCTCTGTTGATAAATGAGTGGGCTCCTGGCCCAAACCCCATATAACCTTCACGCTTCCAGTATCCGTTGTTGTGCCGTGACTGATGTCCGGGTTTTGCAAAACTTGATATCTCGTAATGGTCGTACCCCTCTTTTTCCAGAAACAATGAAGCTTTTTCAAGCATATCGGCAGCCTGATCCTCATCTGGCAGCTTTATCATGTTCTTTGGCATTGAATAAATAGCATCAAACGGGCTCCCCGGTTCTATAGAGAGGGCATATACTGAAATATGGTCAGGAGCCAGTTCCATTGCATCACAAATATCCTGTTCCCATTCATCCGGCGTTTGTGAGGGAAGCCCACAGATAAGGTCAATGGAAATACTGTTAATTCCGTAAGTCTGCCTTGCCAGCATGAAGGCTTGCCTTGCGGTTTTGCTGTCATGCCTTCGTCCCAGAATGGAGAGTTTTTTGTCATCGAATGATTGGATGCCAAGAGAAATCCGGTTTATGCCCGCATCAGCAAAGCCTGCAAGGGATGATTGCGTAACTGTGCAAGGGTTTGCTTCAAGGGTAATTTCCGGTTCCAGGCAGTGTTTCCAGAGATGGCTGGATAAGTTGATAATATCTTTAAGACATCCTGGGGATAGAAGAGAAGGGGTGCCACCTCCGAAGTAGATGGAATCCAGGGGGCCACCCTTGAAAATATCAGCGCAAAGCTCCATCTCCTGAAGGACAAGTCCGGCAGTCATATCTGCTTCACCCGCAACACCCTTTGCAGAATAAAAGCCACAGTAGCCGCATTTGGAAAGACACCAGGGGGTATGGATATAAAGGCGAGAAAACATTATGATCTTGCATCCTGCCCTTCAGGCGGGTAAACTACGGTCTAAATTAACAAAAATGATCACCAAAAGGAAATATTGCCGTGTCTTATATAAAAATAATCATAATTTCAACTTTTATTATGCTGGTTTCCGGAATGGCCCTCGCTGAAAGCCAGGGAGAGAGACTTTTCAACCAGAAGTGCATAATGTGCCACATAGTAAACGGAAAAGGTGGCGCCATAGGCCCGGAGCTTACCAGAACAGGGGCACAGATGGGGGCTGCCAGTATTCACTCAAAGATTGTGGCTCCCAAAAAAACAAATCCTTCCACCACAATGCCTTCTTTTAATACTCTGCCGAAACATGAAATTAATGCCATTGTAAACTATGTGTCCAGTCTGAAGTAAAGGCAAACCAGGTTGTCCTGGTTAATTCAAACGCAAAAGGGCCTGCCATTTGATAAGGCAGGCCCCTTTGCGTTCATTCTACTTCTCGATATAGCAGGCTATGCTTGAAAGGTCTATTTTTTGTGCCTTCCGTGGAAGATCAAGTGTTACTGCCTCGGAAAGGGATTTTCTTGCCTTTCCGTTTTTAAGGGTAATCTCTCCCCTGTGTATTAGGCGACCGTTAAAGCGTATCGCACTTTGCGAAGTCTCCGCAGCAATGTATGTATATAGCACCTCACAGTAGTATTTAACAGGTTTTACGAGGTTTTCCGGCCCCCTTGCCATCATCTCGCCGGTAAGGGTGCATTCGTTTGGGGTTTCAACATTTCCGGGGCAGGTGAGAGAAGGGATAGCTACATTGAAGTTCACTTCATCGGCTACAGCAATGGCAGGTATGGCAATGGCTGCGGCAATTAAAAGTCCGGCAAAATGTTTCACGTTTTTTTTCATTTCAGGGCTCCTTGGGCAATTGGCCAACCGTTTTCAAAGTCAGGTGGATAAAAGTTTTCCTTTGTCCGATTATAATACCCAAACTGCAGACGTGGAAAGTTTTCTTTCAGCTTTTCCATCAGGCGGTACATTCCTATTCCCCTGTCGGTTATTCCAAGAGCACGGTTGTAATACTCAGGGTCTATGGATAGATTCCGCATCTGTATCATGTCAATGCCGGTTCTGGCAACAAAACCAAGCAACGCCTCCACCTCGTCGGGGGCATCGCTGGCGCCGGGGGATATCAGGTAGTTTATCATTGTAAATCTGCCTTGCGCCTTTGCTATCTTAAGCGATTCAAGAACATCGCCGAAACAATACCCCTTTGGCCTGTAATAAGCGTTGTACCTCTCTTCTATAACCGAATTCATTGAAAAACGGAATGAATCCATACCGGCATCACAGAGCAGTGCCACCCTGTCCGGGATTGATCCGTTGGAGTTAAAGTTTACAGTACCCAGGGATGTGGCCTTTTTCAACCGCCTGGTTGCCTCTGCAATCACCGGCGCCTGAAGAATCGGATCGCCTTCGCACCCCTGACCGTAGGAGACAATCGGCTCCGGCGCAAGCTCAAGGTGAGGCAGGGCAATCTCGCATATCTCCTCAGGGGTGGGAACAAAGCTGATCCTGTCATGGTTGGCCTGGCAGCAATCCGAAGGCTGAAGCGATATGCAGCCCAGACAGGCGGAATTGCAGACAGGGGAAGTTGGAAGCGGGGCCTCCCATCTCCTGAAAAACAGATTTTTTGCAGCAAAACAGTGATAGTCAATGGCGCAACGTCCAAGCTGTTCAAGGAGCCTGTTGTCCGGCATTTCCGCAAGCATCTTCCTTACAAGCGGATCCAGCTTGCGGTCATCATAGTTTTCAGGGTTCCAGTTTCTGTTGCTGTCAACCTTTGTGGCTGCAACGACAAAACACTCCCTTTCCTCATCCCAGCCGGCCGCAGTGTATGACCACAATGGAAGATGAATTTTCTTTCTGCTGTAATCACAGGCCGGAAGCAGCGTGCGGGCGAAACCGGGAGACATGAAGGCTGAAACAGCCTGTATATGCCCTCTTATTCCATGGCTCTTTTCCACTGTAACGAAACACTTTTTTCTGTTATCCCATGCTACGGGCGGGGTATCAGGAATGGTAAAGAGACGGCTTCCGGCTGGCAGTGGTATCAGCTCTATCTCTTCTGGCAGCACAGGTTCCTGTCCGCTCATACCAGCCATGCAAAGATCCGGGTGATCGAAAATCTGGTTTTTACTGTCCGCAAAGATAAGTTTTGGAAGGTGGCGAGGCATCTGGTTACCTGTGGGTTAGGGTTGGCAATGGGTTAGTGATGATTATGATCGGGATGTGCCCCTATTTTAATTGAAATGTGTATATCGGCATCTGTTCTTGTCCCCATGTAAGGGTCTCTTGCTATCCTCAGAAGATAACAGCGAGGGCACGAAACATAACCAGCGGCGTTAGGATAACCGTTCTCAAGGTTCTCGTCATTGCAGCTTTCATACTTGTGTGTAGGGGCAAGGCAGCCAATAAGGGTATTAACGTCCATTCTATCATCCCCTGCCGGAAGCTATCCGGCTATCTCGGTTTGCATGTCTTCTCATCAGCCATTCTGCCTATCTCTGTTCTCATCGGATACACGACAAAGCAATTATCTTCAGCATTAAGATTAACGGGCCACAGCACAATGTCAAGCCTGTTCCCTGAAATATTCGACGAAAGTCCCCGAGGGTCGAACTCTACCCTGTGTCTGCTGATATCAAAACCGTAGGCAACTCCTGATTTAAGATTTCGGATTTCATGCCTCAATGGTCTGCTTTCTACGATAGCACCGGCATCAGGATCTGCCATATTCTCACCCAGGCTTGAGTATGTCTTGAATACATACTCGTCCGGGCCTATCCAGACAGCACTCCTTTTTTTCTGTAACATTGATATTTTTCTGAAAGCCTCAAAATCTTCATTCATTACCTTAACCTGATTATCAAGCTGTTTGTTTTTTGTTGCTTTCTTCAGGTTCATAAGGCTTATCCCCAGAAAAAATATGGTAAGGGAGATAATCAGGATGGTTTCTTTCTTTGTGAAGCCTTTATTGTTCATTATATTCCTGTTGTTGTCTTTTGGGGCTGCTTTTTCAGGATTATTCATGCCCCAAAATGGAAACCGGATGATTAAAGCGGAAGAAGCTGAAATGTCTGTTAAAAGTGAATGCAGGTATAAAAACCCCGTTTTCATATACGGCGGTTATGGCTTGGGGCATGGTGCCTCCTTAAGCGGTAAAATGTAGTTTGAAACACCTTGTAGATATCCTTGCTGGCGTCAGGCAGTCATATGCAGGTATTCATTATCAAGGTCCAGCAGTACTTCCGGATGTTTTGCAGCAATAGTCAACAGTACACGCGCTGGACCTTCAGGCCGAAAATTCCGATTTTGCAGGGGCATCCCCTTGTGGGTGCGTTGAGCAGCTAAAACAATAATGTTGATATGGCAACAGGGCGGGCACAAGGCACCGCCCCTATAAAAAATGCCGTGCAAGTAAAGTGTGCTACATGCGGCTCATTTCCCAGCCAACCTGTGATTGTCGGTACGGATGGCATGGTGTTGCTGTTGAAGAGATGTGTGATGCAGAATCCATGGCATAACAACCTGGTTTTATTTGAAAATATCGCTATGCGTTCCAGTCCTGGCAAAAGTTATTACGTCAGCATCAACTTTATAAATCAGCAACCAATCCGGTTCAATGTGACAATCCCGAAACCCCTTAAAATCACCTTTTAATGCGTGGTCACGGTATTTGGGTGGTAATGATTGCCCGGTTACAAGCATCATCATGACATCATCCAGCTTTTCAACCTTCTTGCCACGCTTGACTGTTTGGGCATAATCACGTTCAAACTGACCTGTTGTTCTGACTTGCCTCATTGCGCCTTCAGGTGTTTGAACATTTCAGCGGGTGAAGAGAATGATTGGACATTCTTCTCCTGATTGACTTCATCTAATACCCTGCGTGTTTCATCATTCACTTCCAGATCGTGACAGAAACAGCGACCTTCCTTGTGTTCCGTAATTACACTTCTAAGAAAAGCAGATATCGCGCTTTTTGCGGTCATGCCATGCTCTTTAAGGATCATGGATGCTTCGTATTTCAAT
>CAZXTZ010000049.1:0-15975 GCA_964643645.1 uncultured Geobacteraceae bacterium | reverse complement strand
GGATAAAGAATCGCCTGGCAGTCCCTCCCAATCCAGATGGCAACCCGGAATCAGATACTGTCCCGGCTACTGACCCGGCTGCATCAAGAATAAGGATCAGATTCTCGAAAACCGGACAGATGCGTTACCTGAGCCATCTGGAATTGATCAACTTTTTTACCCGCGCAGTCCACAGGGCCGGTGTGCCCATACTCTATTCCCACGGTTTTCACCCCCATCCCCGTTTTTCCTTTGCAACTGCAACCTCTGTAGGTATTGAGTCAACAGCAGAGTATCTTGATCTCTTTGTTTTACCGATTTCTGCGGATGAAGTGAAAAGACGCCTTAACAGGGTTATGCCGTCAGGCATGGAAGTTATTTCAGCCGAACAGATTGATATGAAAGCGCCATCACTTTCCCCTCTCATACATGCCACCCGCTATCGTCTGCATCTCTCTCAATGCACTTCAGATCAGCTTTCGGAGCAATGTGTGCAATTTATGGCACACTCTTCCTGGAATCTTACCAGAGTTAAAAAAAATAAGCCGGAACAGAGCTTTGATCTGAGGCAGGAGGTTCTGGAACTGACCTCTGATGGCCCTGTTATGCAGATGCTCCTTGGCAGGGGAAAACCTTCTGAAGTGGCCGCAGCCGTAACAGGTCTGCCAGTGGAAATATTCAGGGATTGCCGTATCGAGAAGACGGATGTAATCTTTATGGATAAGTAAGGCCTGTTCATACAGAACGATTTAAAATTCAGATATTGAGGTAAGGAAAATGGCATCGGAACTGGTAATAAATGTTACAGCGCAGGAAACACGAATTGCCCTCATTGAAAACAATACCATTGCGGAGCTTTATATTGAGCGAACCAGGGAAAAGGGGATAGTGGGGAATATCTACAAGGGGCGGGTTGTCCGCGTTCTCCCAGGCATGCAGGCTGCCTTTGTGGACATAGGACTCGAAAAGGCCGCTTTCCTCTATGTGGCAGATGTATTTGACGCAATGGAAGAGTACGAAAACCTTCTTGATGACGGAAAAAAAGAGGAGCTGACCGGAGATGTCCACGACGGCACCCACCCTGATTACAAGGTTCTGCATCCCATTGAGGATCTGCTTCAGGAAGGACAGGAGCTTCTTGTCCAGGTATCCAAGGAGCCAATTGGTACTAAGGGGGCAAGGATTACTGCACATATCTCCCTTCCCGGCCGCCATCTTGTGTATATGCCCACCGTTGATCATATCGGCATATCCCGCAGGATTGAGGAGGAGGAAGAACGGGATCGCCTCAAGGATATTGTGGATCGTCAGAAACAACCGGGAGCCGGATATATTGTAAGGACTGCATCTGAGGGCAAGACTGAAGAGGATCTGAAGTCTGACATGCAGTACCTTGCAAAGATATGGGCTGAAATCTCGAAAAAGAAGGAAAAATGTGCAGTTCCGTGCCTTATACATGCAGATCTTGACGTGGTGCAGAAGGTTGTCCGTGATATTGTTACTGATGATGTTAACAGGATTGTGGTTGATTCAAAACATGACCATGACAGGATAGTCCAGTTCATATCCACCTTTATGCCAAAGATGAAATCCTCTATCGAGCTGTACGATGAAGAGGAGCCGATTTTCGACCACTACGGTCTTGAGGTGGAGATAAGCCGGGCGCTGGGGAGAAAGGTGTGGCTCAAGTCAGGCGGTTACATCATCATCGAACAGACAGAGGCCCTTACCGCCATTGATGTGAATACAGGCCGATTTGTCGGCAAGCACAATCTTGAGGATACCATACTGAAGACAAACCTTGAGGCTGTGAAGGAGCTCGCCTATCAACTGAGATTACGCAATATAGGCGGTATCATAATCATAGATTTCATTGACATGGAGAAAGAAGTCAACCGCGAAAAGGTATACGCAGCCCTGGAAGAGGCGCTTAAGGGTGACAAGTCCAAGACCAACATTCTGAAGATTTCAGAGCTGGGACTTGTTGAGATGACCCGTAAGCGGGTAAGGGAAAGTATAGGCAGGATGATGTGCGAGCCTTGTCCCTACTGTGAGGGCAGGGGCTATGTGAAGTCAAAGACAACCATCTGCCATGAAATTTTCCGCGAACTGCGTCGTGAAATGCTTGATATCCGCGGAACAAAGGTTCTGCTTACAGTGCATCCTCAGGTTGCTGACCTTCTGTATGACGAGGAGCGCAGAGGCCTTGAGGAGCTTGAGAAGAAATTCAAGAAACGGGTTACTGTGAGGGCCAAGCCAGGATTCCATCAGGAGCAGTTTGAGGTGGTAATAAACTGAAGAAGAAACAGAAAGAGGCGTCGGACATATATCCGGCGCCTCTTTCATTAAGTGTCAGCCGATGGGTTAATCAGGCTGCCTTGCGGTACTCCTGCATATCCAGCTGCATTGTGAATACATCCATTGCCTCACGCATAATATCGGATACACTTTTGTGTGTCCTTTGCATGAGATTCTCAAGATGATCCCTCTCTTCATCACTGATACGCATCGAAATTACATTGTAACGCGGATTTTCTCTCATTCTTCCCATTTTGTTTTCTCCTTTTGGCTATTTTGTTTACCGGTCATTTGTAAGCTTGGTTTTGAATAATTTAATATGCTAATACTGTGCCAAAAGAAGTTGTATACAGAAACTGCTTGTAATTTCAGTTTATTTGTCTGAATCTCCTTAAGTCAGTAATGGCAGGGCATAAGAAAGATTGTGTCAGTAATGGCACAAAAAGGACAAAAGTATACACTATTCTAGAACGTATCTGGCTCATTCGGTGCAGACAGGGTACACTCTTTTTGCAGATTACGCTGAATTGAGATGCCGTGACGTTCCAGAAGCCTGTAAAATGTACGTCTGGGCACATCGGCCAGCCTTGCTGCCTTTGAAACATTACCACCGGACTCTTCCAGATATCTGAGGACAAGATTCCTTTCAAGACGGCCAACGTGAGTTTCTCTCTCCGCTTTGAATGATGTCCTGCGGACGCCGGGCAGAGCTCCGGCCATCTCTCCGTAAATTTCGCGGAAGACCGAGGGCAGGTTTTCTATCCGTATAACTGCGTCCCGTGTGAGCACAGCGGCCCGTTCGATTATATTCTGCATCTCCCTTATGTTGCCGGGCCAGCGGTAGTGGCTCATTGCAACAACGGCCCTCTCTTCAATTCCTGTGAGCGGCTTGTTGAGTTTTTTTCTGGCCTTGTCCAGAAAGTGGTGGGCAAGTATGGGTATTGAGCTGACCCTGTCGCGAAGCGGAGGCAGATGAATTGTAAAAACATTAAGACGGTAGTAAAGATCTTCTCTGAACCATCCCTCCCGCACACCCGACACAAGATCCTTGTTTGTGGCTGCGATAAGCCGGACATCAACCTTTTTTACATTCACGTCGCCAACCGGCCTCACCTCTCCCATATCAAGCAGTCGCAGGAGTTCCGCCTGAAGTTTGGGGGTAATGTCTCCTATCTCGTCCAGAAAAATTGTGCCGCCGTCCGCTGCTTCAAACAGTCCCTTGCGATCTGAAACAGCGCCTGTGAATGAGCCTTTCCTGTGGCCAAAAAGCTCGCTTTCAAGGAGCGAATCGGTCAAAGTGGTGCAGTTTACCGTAACAAGAGGCTTGTCAGCCCTGGAGCTCAGTCTGTGTATTGCCCTTGCGGTCAGCTCCTTGCCTGTGCCGGTCTCTCCCTGGATAAGAACGGTTGTGGGGGTGGGGCCCACCTGGCGGATCAGGGCGACAACATCGTCAATTTCACGGTCATCACCTATGATCATATCCTCTCCAAGCTGCTTGTCCAGTTCACGGCTCACCAGCTCATATTTCTGCATCAGATGGCCCCGGTCTTCCTCCATCTGTCTCAGGCTGAAAGGCAGGCACATGCCGATGTCGGCAAGTTTCTGGAATACCGCCACCGCATGTTCCCTGCAAGTATTGTAGCCACATGCCCGGCAGTTAAGTTCGTCAGCCTGTGTATATTTTCCTGTGGCGTTCAGTATTCTCCGGACATCTTCAACTCTGGGGGCCGGAAGCTTTAGGGCCTTGTCGCTGAAGCAGCGTGAAAGCTTTGCAGGCTGTCTTGCGTTTCTGTAATGCTTTGCTGTGCGATATGGAATATTGCTACTGTTGTACCTGATTATCAGGTTTCTTTTGGAAAGGTGGGTAAGATCGCGATTTTTTCCGGGACCGTCAACACATCCACCATCGCAGAAACGCAGATCAACATATCTTGGTGAAATCCTGTCTGCTGCCAGATCCCTCACAATCTCCATGGTATGCTCTTCGCCTTCTGCTGATACAGTCTCCGTATCCAGGAAGTCGGTTGGTATGTCAAGTGCATGGAAAGGCCCTCCGGAGAGTGTGAACATGCGTCCGTGCCCGGGATCCACTCCGTCGAAGGAGGCTTCTGAAAGGGCAGCCGGATTTATGCCCCTGCGCTTGAAAAAAAGTTCTATCTCACCGTAGGTAAGGACAACATCAACAAGGCCGGCAAGCTCTGGGGACTGGATCTCGAATTTTGCAGCAATACATGTGCTTAAATAAACAACCCTGGTTGACTGCCCGAGATTCTCCTTTATAAATGACGCCATTGCCATCATTGGGGATACTACGGGCACAAGGTTATCAAGAAGCCTGGGATAGTGGCGTTCTATGAGATCAACAACAGCGGAGCAGTGGGATGAAATGAGCGGCACCTTTGTGGATGAGATAGCTTCGGCGTATAAAGGAGCAATGAGCCTGGCGCCGTAGGCTCCCTCATGCACCTCGTGGAACCCTAAGCTTTTAAGACCTGCAACAAGCTGGCCCGGTGTATATGTGTGGAAAAATGCGGGAAATGAACATCCAAGAATAGCGACAACCGGATCCCCAGAGGCCAATAGCTCCTGGGTTTTTACCATTCTGTCAACAACCACTTTGGCTTTTTGGGGGCAGTTAAGGCAGTTACCGCAACCTATGCAGCGTTCGTACATTATCTCTGCATACCCGCTATCGACTTTTATTGCCTTGACAGGGCAGGTTCTTACGCATGAATAGCAGGTACGGCAACGTTCTTTGTATGTTACGATAGGCTCCATGAAATAGCCTCCTTTGTTCTCGGTTTAAATATGTTAGCCCCTTTGGGATATTTGTGCAAGAAATGGCACATGCTTTAAGTATCGAGCAGTCTCTTACTTGCCCAAGCGGGTCTGTAATGATACATTGAACAAAGACAAATCCGCGCTTCTGTCTCAAATCCGGATATTTTACAATATGAACTATCAAATACAGAGATGTGGCAATATGCATGATGAGAAGCAGAGTATACGGATGGAAAAGGTTACCTACACTGTGGGTGGAAGAAGAATTCTCACCGACTTCGACATGGTGCTTGAGCGTGGTGTGAACCGGACCATCATCGGGGTCAGCGGCGCTGGGAAGACTACCATTCTGAAGTTGATTCTCGGGCTTATACATCCACAAGGCGGGCGAATCTTCATGGGCGGGCTGGAGATAACCGGCAGACCTGAAGCCGAGTACCGGGAACAACGGAAGAAGATAGCAATAGTGTTTCAGGGGGGGGCGTTGTTCGACTCCATGACTGTAGGTGAGAACGTGGGCTACCGTCTGTTTGAGGAGGGACGTCTCTCACAGGGCGATGTTGAAGATATCGTAAGGGAGAAGCTTCGTTTCGTAGGGGTGGAGCCAGCCCTTGATCTCTATCCTGCCGAACTTTCCGGCGGTATGAAAAAAAGAGTCGCAATAGCCCGGGCACTTGCCGCAGATCCGGAGTATATTTTTTTTGACGAACCGACAACAGGCCTTGACCCTATCGGAGTATACAACATTGTAAGCCTTATGAAACGCCTGCAGGAAGCTGGCAAGACAACCCTCATGGTTACCCATGATCTTCCCACGGCCTTTGCAACATCACAGCGATTCTCTCTGATACATGAATCAAGACTGGCTTTTGAAGGTACCGAGGAAGAGCTGCGGGCCTGCCAGTTGCCCAATGTCCGCGAATTTTTACATCCGACAGAAGCTTCCCTGTTTGTCTGAAGGAGCAATGATGAGTCTCAGAATGAGACGTTTGTTTTCATTCATGCTGTTGCCTGCAATTCTTGTAGTGTCTGCCTGCAGCAGCGGCCCTTTGCACGAAAAGGACTACCAGCAGTGGTGGTGCCGAAAGCATGACGGTGAGATGGAATACCGCCTTAAAGATGGGGCAAGGGTTGACTGCCTTACTTCAGAATATGCCGTTGAGGTTGAGTATGCCAGCAAATGGGCCGAGTCAATAGGACAGTCTTTGTATTATGCCCGGAGTACCGGGCGGAAACCTGCTGTTCTCGTAATTCTGAGGGATAAGGGTGACGAGCGTTTTATGAAGCGCCTTCGGGCAGTTGCAAAGGAACAGGGGATCAAGGTCTGGACAGTGCGTCCAAAGGATCTGGATTAATGAACATCACCAATTCTTGAGGAAACGGATATGAAACGGAGCAATCATATAGGCTGGGCCCAGGTAAGGGCAGGAATATTCATACTTGTGGCTCTCGTTGTCGCGGCAGGCGCAATCTTGCTGATGGGCCAGAAAACCAAGATGTTTACTGCAACCAACACCATGCACGTTACGATGGATAATGTTGCCGGCCTCAAGGTTGGGGCTCCTGTATGGCTTGCCGGTGTTGACGTGGGTGTCGTGGAAAATATCCGCTTTCTTGATCCACGGAAGAGTAATGAAGTTAAAATCACTATGGAGATTGACAGGGAAGCCCAGAAAAAGGTTGGGGCCGACTCTCTTATAACCATAAAGACCCGTGGTCTTATGGGTGAGAAGTATGTTGATATAATACCCTCTCAGAATTATTCTGAAAAACCGGGCAGCAATTTCAAGGGACGTTCGGTTTCAACCATGGAGGATGTGGCCCAGAAGGCAGGCAATACCTTTGACAAACTTAACCTGCTGGTTGAAGACATACATCAGGGCAAAGGTTCCCTGGGCAAGCTGGCTACCGATCAGGCCCTTTACACCAATATTGTCAAGCTTTCCGGTGAACTGAACATACTTGCGGCAAATATCAATCGAGGACATGGCACATTTGGAAAACTTGCTCGCAGCAGTGAACCGTACGATAAGCTTATGAGCATTATGACCAGGGCAGACAAGACACTTCAGGATATACAGACCAACGACGGCACATTAAACCGCCTGATATACGACAAAACCATTTATCTGAAACTGACCGGACTTCTGGAAAAGAGTACTCAGGCGGCAGAGGATGTAAGGGAGCTTAACAGGAAGATAAACTCCAAAGAATCAAGCATAGGAATGCTTATAAACGACCGTGAGCTGTACGACAAGGGCTTGTCCCTTATCACACGGGCCGACAACAGCATGAAGGATATTGAAACCATAACGGCAAAGATAAAGAATAATGAAGGCACAGCAGGAAAGTTGATTAACGAGAAGGATACCTACGAAAAGCTCAACAGGATGATAGATGCCATGGATGCCCTTGTTGCCGATATAAAGAAGAATCCCGGAAGGTATGTAAATCTGTCACTTTTTTAGGAGGTTGGACAAACGATGCGCAATATTTTTTATTTTGTTTTTATTTTATTTCTCATATCAACTCCACACCTGCATGCGGCAGGCCTTGAAGAAAAGGTGGTGGAGCACACCTTTAAAAACGGACTTAAGCTTTTGATGGTGGAGCGTCACACATCTCCAACGGTATCGGCCTGGATACGTTTCAAGGTGGGTAGCGTAAACGAGAGAAGCGATGAACGTGGCATAGCCCACCTGCTCGAACATATGTTATTCAAGGGGACAAAGACCCTGGGGACAAAGAACTATGCTGCCGAAGTTCCACTGCTTGAGAAGATAGAATTAACTGCCCGGAAGATGCTGGCTGAGCAGGCAAAGGGTAAAAAGGCTGACAAGGCAGTTGTTGCCATGCTTGCAAAAGAGATTGCCGACCTTGAGAAAGAGGGTGACAGATACGTTGTAAAGGATGAATTTTTTGATATCTATTCCCGCAATGGTGGAAGCGGCTACAACGCATTTACCAGCAGGGATGGCACAACCTATCTTATTTCCCTTCCATCCAACAAGCTTGAACTCTGGGCCGCCATTGAATCCGACAGGATGCGCAACCCGGTGCTGCGGGAGTTTTACAGCGAGCGTTCTGTTGTAATGGAAGAACGTCGCCGCTCCTACGATGCCTCCCCTGCGGCAAAACTCTGGGAGACTTTTCTTGCCGCTTCGTATTACTCCCATCCGTACGGCCAACCCACAATAGGGTGGATGCCTGACGTAGAACATCTTACAAGAACAAAGGCCGAATCTTTTCTTAAAAGGTTCTATGCGCCTAACAACGCAATAATTGCCATTGTTGGCGATATTGATCCCAAACAGGTTACAGTCCTTGTTGAGCGTTACTTCGGAAACCTCCCGCCAGGCATCCCTGTTCCTGAAGTTACCGCAAGCGAGGAAGCCCAGAGGGGGGAGAGAAGGGTGGAAGTATCCGGTGACGCAGAACCGGAACTGTTCATAGGATTTCACAAAACTGCGATATTGGCCAAAGATGAAGAGGTGTTTGACATTATTGCGGCAATTATGGGAGAGGGCCGCACTTCACGTCTTTATAGATCTCTCGTCATTGAAAAGCAGCTTGCAACGCAGGTGTCCGTGTTTGACGCTCCTGGCAATCTTTATCCCAACCTGTTTGTATTTCATGGCACCCCACGGGCACCCCATACTGCTGCAGAGCTGGAGCAGGCCGTACTTGCTGAAATAGAAAGGCTTAAAACCGTGCCTGTTACAACCAGAGAGCTTCAGAGGATACTTAACCGTCTTGAGTTTGAAGAGGCAAGGCGGATGGGAACAAACGGAGGGCTGGCCAGAAACCTTACAGAGTTTGAGGCACTGACCGGATCATGGCGCTATCTTGTCACATACAAAAAAATGGTTGAAAAGATAACCCCTGCCGATATCCAGCGGGTGGCAAGACAGTACCTTGTCCGTGAAAACCGGATAGTGGGAACCCTTGTGAAGAAGGAAAAAGGGGGTGAAGGCAAATGATGTTTTCGATTATCCGGTTATTTATAGCAGTTTTTGTGCTGACAGCTTCAATGGTCTGGGCCGCAGAACCGGCAAATCCCAGAACCATGAAATTCCCCCCTCTGGATTACAGGATTCCGAAGGTGGAGAGGATACTCCTTGACAACGGAACCCCTGTCTATCTTCTGCAGGACAAGGAACTGCCGATCGTTTCCCTTTTCGCAATGATTAAAACCGGATCGGTCTATGACCCGCCGGGCAAAAGCGGACTTGCGGCGCTAACTGGCGCCCAGATGAGGAATGGCGGCACAAGTCGTCTTGAACCTGCGGCGCTGGATGAAGAACTGGAGTTCATGGCATCATCTGTTGAAAGCTCCTTTGGTAGCGACAGCGCATCAATAGGTATGACATGCCTCACCAGAAATCTGAATTCAACTCTCCCTATATTTGCTGATGTAATGCTGCGTCCACGTTTTGACTCCGGGCGTCTGGAAATTGCAAGACAGCAGATGATAGAGGCAATAAGGCGACGCAACGACGATCCCAGGGCAGTGGGAACCCGTGAACTCCTAAAGTCCCTATATGTCGGACATCCCCTGGGAGCAGAACCTGATCAGAAATCTGTGGCATCCATAACCCGTGATGATCTGATTGCATTCCACAAACGCTTTGTACGACCCGACAACATGATATTGGGGGTGGCGGGAGACTTTGACCGTAACAGCATCATTAAACAGCTTAACAGCCTCATCAGTTCAGCAAAGCCGGATTCACCCCTTGTATTGCCTGATATTCCTCCTGTAAAGCCTGTTTTTTCAAATGAAGTTCTTTATGCCCCAAAGAAGGTAAATCAATCTGTAATAAGGATGGGACATTCAGGAATAACCAAGGATGATCCGGACCTGTATGCTATTCGTGTGCTGGACTTCATACTTGGAGGCGGCTTTTCCTCCCGCCTTGTGATGGAGATCCGGACGAATCAGGGGTTGGCATACCATGTAGGAAGCCGTTTTGCTGTGGGCCCCCGTTTCACAGGCACATATACAGCTGAAACAGAGACAAAGGGGGAAGCCACGGCCAAGGTTATCGCTCTTATGCAGTCCATTATGGAAGGGGTTCGCAAGGAGCCTGTGACTGAAGATGAGCTTAAACTTGCGAAGGATTCAATTATAAATTCATTCCTCTTTGGATTTACAACACCATCCATAATAGTTTCTCAGAAGGCCAGGCTTGAGTTTTACGGCTATCAGCCGGACTTTCTCGACCGCTACAGGGAGAGGATAGCCGCTGTAACCAGAGAGGATATATTGCGGGTCGCCAGAAAACACCTCCATCCGGAGGCCCTGAAGATTGTGGTGGTAGGTGATGACAGCAGTTTTGACAGGCCGCTATCTGCTTTTGGAAAGTTAAGGAAGCTGGATTTGAACTGAACTGCTCAAGTTTTTAATGTAAACTTCCGAAGCGGAAATTAATGGAGGATACTGCTATGAGGATTGAAAGCGGTTCACAGACAGCGATGGTGTTTGGCGTACAGCCGGTGATGCGGAACAGCGAAGTGGAAAAGAGCCGTCAAACCTCTTCGGCCCAAGGGGTTACCAGCCCTTTCCATGTACAGCTTTCGGATCTTATGGCAAAGGTCGCTGATGTCAAGGCCTCCAGCGGAGATGTGCGCTGGGAAAAGGTTCGGGACATCAAGGAGCAGCTCGCTGAAGGGAGCTACAATATCAGCGGTCAGGATGTCGCCGGCAAGATGCTTACGCTTTTACAGGAGTAGCATCTTACAGGGATACTCCCGCAAAGTGTCCATTTGGAAAACCCTGCCCATCTTGAAGGCAGGGTTTTCTATTATATATCCCTCCGGCGATTAAATATACGAATCGTAGGGGCGAACTTTATGTTCGCCCAATTCGGGCGATCACAAGGATCACCCCTACAGCAGGATATAAATATTTAAACACCTTAGCAATAAATCAAAACAGGGAGATGGCGTAATGCCAACTCCCTGTTGTTTTAGCTTATTACAGAATTCTGTCAGAATCTTATCAGCAACCCGCCCCACGAAAGACCGCCACCAAATCCCATCACAAGCACGAGCTGTCCAGGCTTTATGGTTCCGTCCTGACGAAATTCGTTAAGTGCAAGGCCCACCGAGGCTGCGGCGGTATTCCCGTACTTCTGAAGATTCACAAGGAACTTTTCCTTGGGTATATGGTGTTTTTTGGATACAGAGTCAATGATACGGAGATTGGCCTGATGGGGGATCAGCCAGTCAAGATCAGCAGGAGAGATGCCTGCCTTGCTGCATACGGTCTGGATAAGTTCAGGTATGGCGCTTGTGGCAAAGACGTAAACCGGCTTGCCGGACATGAAGAATGTATTTTCTTTGGCAGCAATGGTTTCGGCAGTTATAGGCTTGCGTGAGCCAGAGGAGGGCACCTGAATAAGGGGCCATCCATTGCCGTCAGTTTTTATGAATGTTTGAAGTATCCCTGTAGAAGGATCGTCAGAGCTTTGCAGGATTACAGCGGCCGCGCCATCTCCGAAAAGCGGACATGTGGTTTTATCCTGAAAATCCAGAATCTTTGAGTAGGTGTCAGCGCCTATCACAAGGGCCGTACGTGCCTTGCCTGAGCGGATGAAGCTGTCGGCGGTATCCATTGAGAAAACAAAACTGCCGCAGACGGAATTGAGGTCAAATGCGAATGCGTTTTTTGCGCCGATCTCTTTCTGCACCATGCAGGCAGTGGCCGGAAGAATCATGTCCGGGGTTGATGTACCGACAACAATGCAGTCAATATCTTCCGGAGTTATTCCAGCATCGGCTATTGCCGCTTTTGCTGCCCTTACGGAAAGGTCAGATGTGGATTCTTCAGGCAGTGCAAAACGTCGTTCCCTGATGCCGGTTCGCGATGATATCCACTCATCCGCATCATCAATGAGGTAGGAGAAAAAATCATTGCCGACAACCCTGTCAGGGATGCCTATTCCGCTGCCGATTATCTTTGCTGTTTTCATAGCGCCTTTTATTGCACAAACAAACATCGTTTGTCAAAATGAATTAGATTAAAAACACGAAGAATTGATGCCCAAATAAAGTGCAAAATGCATTTTGGAATCAAAAGTCAGGGGCTTTCAGTGGTTAATGCTCTTCCCTGTATCCAAGAACAACAAGAATACAGCTGTGATCAGCTATGCAGTTTATTCCCGCAGCCTTGCATCTCTCTATTGCTGCGTCACTTTCAGCGCCAGGTTGTAGCCAGATATTTGTTATCCCATGGGAAATGGCAGCTTCAACCACCTTTTCGGTAACCGCAGGAGGTGTTATGACCGAGATGCTCTTGACATTTGGCGGCAGTTCGGTGACGGATGTTACTGATTTAAGGCCTTCTATTGTTTCACCCTTTGGATTTACAGGCACAACCACCCTGTTGTTCATCTGGTAGCAGCGCACCGCCTTGTTTCCATATTTGTTCCGGTCTGTGGAGGCCCCGACAACCCCGAATGCCTCGGATTCGAGAAACCTGCTGATATTATCATTCATTGTTTACCCCTCTGGTTCATTTGGAATCAATCTTTACTATAATTTTTTTATTGTGGCTATATGTTTGATGGCTGTAACCTGTATCAAAATTCATAACTACTTCACAAAATTGTCGAACAGGCCAAAACTTTATGCGAGGTTGACGCCTAAATCCGAGTATGCTTTAATCCGCAACTGTGGAAACTGACGCCTACATAGCCCTTGGTTCCAACCTGGGGGACAGGGAGCTTAATCTGCTTCGCGCCGTGGCCGAACTTGGTCGTCTGCCTGACTCGAGAGTTACTGCCCTGTCGCCATTCTACGAGACATCGGCAGTTGGAATGCCCGTGGGGACAGCGTCCTTTTACAATGGCGTTGCAAGGCTCTCAACAGCGCTTGATCCCGAAGATCTTTTGTCCGCACTGAAACGTATTGAAGCTGAAATATTCGGCAGGCTTCCATCGGCAACTCCAGAATCCCGCAGAATGGATCTTGATCTGCTGCTTTACGGGGATATCATATTAAACAGGCCCCAACTTGTCCTTCCCCATCCCAGGATGTTCAGGCGCAGATTTGTCCTTGAGCCTTTGGCTGCAATAGCCCCTGATCTTTCAGATCCTGAATCGGGGCGCACCATTTCAGAACTTCTTGCCCTGCTTGAGTCCGATGAGCAGGTAAAACCTTTGGAGCCATAATATGGGCCTTATAAGAGTTCTGATATGGGGAGGACTGCTGTATATCGGTTACAGGATTATAAAATCGTTATTGGCTTCAAAAAAACACACTCCTCCTCCATCTGTTTCCAAGGCGGAGGATACGGTACAGGATCCTGTATGCAAGGTGTTTCTTTCCAGAGATAATGCTGTGGTAGGAACTCTTGACGGCCAGCGTCACTATTTTTGCTCAATGGACTGCCTGGAAAAATTCCGGGAGCAGCTTGATAATAAAAAATCCTGATCAGGAGGAGACAAAAATGAAGTTCTTCATAGACACCGCAGATGTGCAGGAAATCCGTGAGGCCCACGAACTTGGGCTGGTTGACGGGGTGACAACAAATCCTTCCCTCATCGCCAAATCGGGCCGCAAGTTCAAGGATGTTATCAAGGAGATTACCGCCATAGTTGATGGCCCGATTTCTGCCGAGGTAATCTCGCTTGAGGCCGACGGCATGGTAAAAGAAGCCAAGGAACTTGTAAAAATTCACAAGAATATAGTCATAAAGGTTCCAATGACTCCCGAAGGGCTGAAGGCAACCAAGCAGCTGTCTGCCAAAGGCATAAAGACAAACGTAACTTTAGTGTTTACAGCCATGCAGGCGCTTCTTGCAGCCAAAGCCGGGGCAACATACGTTTCTCCGTTTGTGGGAAGGCTTGACGACATATCCCAGGACGGGATGGGGATAATTGAGGATATCAGAACCATATTCGACAACTACGGCTTTACCACCGAGATTATAGTAGCAAGTATCCGTAATCCGATACATGTACTCAACTCCGCTCTTATCGGCGCCGATATAGCAACAATACCCTATTCGGTAATGTTACAGCTTTCGAAGCATCCCCTAACCGATGCCGGCGTCAGAAAATTCCTGGAAGACTGGGAAAAAGTACCTAAATAACGCTGCTCTACCCTGTTCTGGAGGCATTATGTCAAAACCGCTTGGCGATATACTCGTAGACACCGGTCTGATCAGCCGTAAAACCCTTGAAAAGGCGTTGGAGCGTCAGAAAGCCCAGGGCAAGCGACTGGGGCAGGTTCTTGAGGAGATGGGGGTTCTTACCGAACAGGAGCTTATGGAGGCCCTGGTCCGGCAGCAGAGCCCCTTTGCCAATATGGAGATGAAGAAACAGCTTGGGGATCTTCTTCTTGAAACAAGACTTATAAGCGAAAAAACCCTTGAACGGGCGCTGGAACGCCAGAAGGCAGAAGGTAAAAAGCTGGGTGAAGTGCTTGAAGAGATGGGCGTCATCACAGAACAGGAACTTGTAGAAGCATTAGGGAAGCAGTTTGATTTCAAGACCATCAGCACCTTTGCACATATGGAGTTTTCTGTAGATCTTCTCAATATGCTGCCCAGTGAATTCGTTATGAAGAAGGTTATATTCCCCCTTAAAACGAAGGAGGGGATGATAGCAGTCGCCCTGTCAGATCCCTTTGACAGTGAAACCACGGATATGATCTCACGGATCACCGGCTTAAATGTGGTTCCTGTCATTTCAACACGCCGTGAGATACTGGCTGCAATCTCCAGACATTACCTTAAGGCTGCGGAAATTTCATCTTCTTCAGGGGATACCATTCTTGTTGTCGAAGATTCGCAGACAGTGGCAACCGTTGTCCAGGCAGCCCTTGTCCGTGAAGGTTTCAATGTTATTCTTGCCGCAGAAGGGCTAGAGGCCCTTAAGATTGCCCTCACCCAGAGACCGCGCCTCATCATCACAGATTCGCAGATGCCCAAACTTGACGGTCACGCCCTTCTGAGGGCAATAAAGGCAAATCCGGTAACTGCCGATATACCGGTAATAATGCTTACCGGAAGGGCCACATCGGAAGAGGAACAGAAGGCCCTGGAAGCCGGTTTTTTTGATTTCATTCCCAAGCCGGTACAGCCGGTTCGGATATTGTCCCGCGTGAAAAGGGCCATAGAGCTTACCAAAAAGAAAAGGTAAGTGTCAGCGATTGTGCCTGCTACATCCGACCTCGCTTACCGCTCCAGATTGTTATGGCGGGTTAGTAACAAGCTTTATATAGATTAAGCAACTACTTTGGATATCCCCTGATTTATACAATCGGCAATAACTTTTGCATCATCCGTGCTTCTTCCAAGCCCCAGCCTGATCGTTTGAAATGTCTCGTCATCAGTCAAGCCGATAGCCTTTAAAACATGGGAAGGCTCAACCTTTGTGGTGGAGCAGGCTGAGCCAGCAGAAAAGGATAGCTTGTCTTTTAGCTGATGGATCAAGGCTTTTGCTTCAACTCCAGGGATTGTAAGGCTCAGGTTGTGGGCAAGACGGTTTTGTGGATGCCCGTTGAACTTGATTTCAGGAAACCTCTGTTGAAGCTCCAGGCAGATACAGTTTGCAGCCGCCCTTAAACGCTGGTTCTCTTGATCCATCTCCTTGCTTGCCAGCAAGAGAGCTTCAGCCATGCCAACGATGCCTGGAACATTCAGTGTGCCGGATCGCATTCCCTTTTCGTGACCACCGCCAAAGGAAATCGGGTTTAACTTGATCAGGGGTGAGTATGAGCGGACAAACAGGCCGCCAACGCCTTTTGGTCCATAAAACTTGTGGGCACTGAAGGAAAGTAGATCGATGTTCATATCATAAACGTTGATCTTTTCATGCCCAACAGCCTGGGCTGCATCAGTGTGAAAGACAATTCCTTTAGATTTGGTAAGTGCGCCTATTTCCTTGATTGGCTGGATGGTGCCAATCT
>CAZXTZ010000048.1:0-16148 GCA_964643645.1 uncultured Geobacteraceae bacterium | reverse complement strand
CATTTACTACATCTCTATCCCCTCCCTTGCAGGCACACCAGCTTTGTAATAGTGCTTTATATCTCGCATCTCCGTAACAAGGTCTGCAGCCTCCAGAAGTTTTTCATGGGCATTCCGGCCGGTTATCACCAGCTCCGTATTCTCGGGCCTAAGGTCAATCAGCTCCATTACCTGTTCTATATCCACAAGCCCGAATCCAACTGCGCCGTTTAGTTCATCCAGAACAACAAGGTCGTAATCGCCGGATGAGAGTATCTTCATCGCCTGCTGGAAGGCCTCCTGGGCCAGCTTTCTGTCTTCCGTGATATCTTTTGTGTTTACCCAGCCCGGTTTACCTGTCTGTATGATTGTGAAAAGAGGGGCCAGTCTTTCAGCTGCAAGCTGCTCCCCATATGGCCCTGCACCTTTTATGAACTGGAAAAAACATACCTTGAGCCCCCGTCCCACTGCCCTTAGGGCAAGTCCAAGCGCAGCTGTTGTCTTGCCTTTTCCGTTGCCTGTATAAACCTGTAGACAGCCCCTTTTCAGCGCCATTTGAATGGTTCCTTTGAGTGTAATTTAAGTTGAAATATACACAGCCTGTATGCAAAGGGTCAAGGATGCTTTGCCTCTCTTGCAGATGTTAAATTTGGGGGTATAATTTAACGAAACTTTTTAATGGAGGCAGTATGAACCTTTCGGCAAATATCCGGCGCAGACGAAATTCAGACAGCGCAGCGGCCATTGCAAATGCAGTATGGCTTGAGACCCATATGTCTCCATTTTTCTTTCAGGCCATGTCGGATGATCAGGAGGCCCTTGCAACCCTTGCGCGGGAAATGGAGGGACTGAAGCATAATCGTCACCTTGTTCTTACAGACAGGGAAAAGACCCTGGTGATTGCTTCTGTTGATGAGCCAGGATCCCTGTATGAGACTTTGCGGCGTGTTAAGGTCGGTGAAATATCATACGCCATGTTTTCCCATTCAGATGCTGTTATGCCGGAAATGCAGGATGAGCTTGAGGTCTTGAGGCTTGAATTCAATCGTCGTCCCGATAGCGAGATTGCCGCTGAAGGCCCGATAACTCTTCCTGTAGGGCTTTTTCGCTCTGTAATGAAGGAGTTGAGGGTTATTCAGCCCGGATTTGATAAAGGCAGGGCCGAGCGTCTTTTAAAGCTTTTGTTCGTAAATAACGAGCGACCGGTCCTTATGTCTCCAGCCAATCGTATAGCATGGCTTGTATGGCTTTTTGACAGGGGTAATGCGAGCGGAGGGCTTTTTGTTGATGTGAGGGATGTGGAGAGGGGCGGGCGGGTTGATACCCGTGTGCTTTTTGCTGTCGGGAATCCTCCGGGTGAGGATTTTCTGCTGCAGCTCGTTGAGTTGTTTAACCGCCTTGGCATTGGAATACGGCGGGCCTATTGCCAGACCATATCAAATGGCGTGCACCCCTATTTTCTTGGCACTTTTTTCGTAAGACACAGGGGCGGAGAGTCCCTTGCCGAGGATGCGCCTTTAAGGTTGCGAATGGAGCAGGAGTTGTGCAATACGCAGATTCTTTCCAATGATTGCCATACATACAGGGAGTGGGTTACCGAAAGCATTATGCCAGGGGATGATGCCGCGCTGGTAAATGCTTTTGTTGCCTTTTGTCATACAAATCTTGCCCATAATTGTCCTGAGCGGTTCGGGCTTGATGATGTTCAGACTGCCTTCCATGCTCATCCGGAGATGGCCATGCAGCTGGTAAGGCTCTTTAGGCTGAGGTTCGATCCAGACTTGTCTGAACGGGGCGGGTATGAGGCTGCCCTTGGGGAGATGCATCAGACAATTAGGGATTATAATACAGGACACCGATGGCTGGACAGCATCAGACGAACAGTTTATCACTGCTGCCTCCTCTTTATCAAAAATACCCTTAAGACCAACTTTTTTGTCACAGCGAAGCAGGGGCTTGCATTTCGTCTTGCTCCTGGTTACCTGCGTGAATTGGGCACGGAGTTCACTTCTGATCTGCCTGATGCCCTGCCTTTCAGGGTAACATTCTTCTTCAGCCGTTTCGGGTATGGCTACCATATCGGCTTTTCTGATATCGCAAGGGGGGGCTGGCGGACTGTTATCGCAAGAAGCCAGGATGATGTTGTTACATCTGCAAATTCCCTTCTTAAAGAGGTCTATGTGCTGGCCCATACCCAGCATCTCAAGAATAAGGATATCTACGAAGGTGGATCTAAGATGGTTCTTGTGCTTGATGCCAGCGATCTTGAACCTTCGGCCAGAGAGCAGGAAACCTGTCGCCTCTATAAGCTTCAGTATGGAATTGCCAACGCTTTCCTCGATATATTTACAACTGAAAACGGCAGGGCAAGGGACAACCGCATTGTTGATTACTACTGCGATGATGAGCCTGTTGAGCTTGGGCCGGACGAGAATATGCACGACGGCATGATTGAGGCCATAGCCGCACTTTCCGACAGGCGGGGGTATATCCTTGGGCCTGGTATCATGTCAAGCAAGCGGTTTGGCATAAACCATAAAGAGTACGGAGTGACATCAACCGGTGTAATGACTTTTGCAGAGGTGGCCATGCAGTCCGTTGGTGTTGATATCCGAAAGGACAGTTTCCGACTGAAACTTACTGGTGGTCCTGGAGGCGATGTGGCCGGCAACTGTCTCAGACTTGTTCTTGAAAGATGTTCTGCCGCCCGCGTAGTTCTTGTGCTTGACGGCACTGCGGCAGCCTTTGATCCCGAAGGCCTTAACAGAAGTGAGTTGTCAAGGATTAGCCTGAAGCACGACCTTGATGCTTTTGATCCCGGGGTGCTTGCTCCCGGGGGATTCATGATTTTTCGGACAGGCTGCAAAAAGGATGGAATGAGGGAGTTGCACCGACGTGTTTCAAGGTTGGAGGATGGAACCCTGAAGGAGGAATGGATGGCTCCTGATGATTTTTTCAGGGAGTACTCATCCATAATTTTTACTGTGGAGGCGGATTTGTTTATCCCCGCAGGAGGTAGACCCGAAACCGTGGATACACAAAACTGGAGGAGTTTTTTGAAGAATGACGGCAGACCTTCCGCGCCTGTTATCGTTGAGGGGGCAAACTCTTTCATAACACCGGATGCGAGGCTTGAGTTGCAGCGGGCCGGTTGTGTCATAATGCGTGATGCCTCTGCCAACAAATGTGGTGTGATTTCCTCGTCCTACGAGATAATTGCAAATTTGTTGCTAACGGAGAAGGAGTTTTTTGCCAACAAGGACAGGTATGTAAGTGATGTTCTGGAAATACTTGAAAAGAGGGCGGGAGACGAGGCAAGACAGATTTTTTTCCGCAGGCGTGAGTCCGACGACTCAATCCCGTACACCGAGATATCAGACCTTATAAGTCAAAACATAAACAGCCTCTATTCGCGTCTCTTTCAGTTTTTCAGTGATCGTCCGGATGAATGTCTCAAGAAGCCTTTCAAAAATGCTCTGCTTGCCCATCTTCCAAGGCTTGTGAGGGAGCAGCCCTCTTTCAGATCAAGAATTTCAAGACTGCCACGGAAGTATCAGGCTGCAATTCTTGCTGCAGAGATTGCTGCTTCAATGGTTTATACAGGAAACCGTAACGCTGATTTTGAGGATATGGTCAGAAGGCATCTTGCCCGTACTGGAACTGCCTGATCTGTTAAAAAAGTTTTGCTGAGAGGCTTTACTGTGTTAAATAGTCGGTTCAGATTTTTTTTAAAGAGGAGGTTTTATTATGTCCAGTTCTGCTGATAATGCTGCAACCACTGCAATTGTTGCCTTTGCTTCCGGAGCCCTGCTGGGTGCGGTCGCAGCCCTGCTTCTGGCCCCTGCCCCCGGGAGCGAGACCCGCAAGCGTCTATCTGATATTCAAGGCGGGGCAACGGATCGTTTCAAGAAGTATGCAAGGGAGGCCCGTTTCAAGATGGCCCATAAGGGGGGCAGGTCTGAGGACCTTCAGTATGACGGCGGTGACGCCTGGATATGACGTTATCCTGAAATTTGTTGCTTCTTAAAGAGAAACGCCCCGACAGATATTCTGTCGGGGCGTTTCTCTTTTTATGGCTGTTGTCCCTCTGCTATTTTTTTGCAGGTGCCTTTTTCTTTGCAGTTTTCTTCTTGGCTTTTTTAACTGGAACAGGCTTTTCATCTGTGTCAGGCTTGAAGTTCGGAATTTCTTCAAAAATAGCGTCAACCCTGCGGTTTTTCTGGCGACCCTCAGCGGTTTTGTTGTCAGCTATTGGTCTGTCAGGTCCGTATCCCTTTGCTGTGAGGCGCTTCTTATCTATTTTAAAGTTCTTTGTGATGTAATTTTTTACTGAATCTGCACGGCGCTGGGAGAGACGCATATTCATTGCATGCCCGCCAACGGTGTCGGTATGGCCCTCAATGATCCCTTTGAGGTTTTTCTCCTGGTTAAGTACATCCCCAACCTTTTTCAGCTCTGCATCGTACTTCTTCTTGATATTGTGCTTGCCGGTGTCAAACTCGATATCAAGGGTTATCTTTGTGCCGGCGGCAGTTGCCTTCTGTGCAGCAGCCTGTGGTTCCTGGACAGGCGCTGGAGGAGGAGGAGGAGGAGGAAGCATTACTGAAACCTTTGCGTCTCCATTGGCTGTACCGCCCTCACCCTTGCAGATAATTGTATATGCTGTTGTGTCTGACGGGGTTACTTCCTTGCTCCCCTGCGGAGGAACAGGGCCTATGCCTGGCTGGATGTCGCAGCCGGTGGCGTTCTGTGAGTTCCATGTAAGGGTTGTGCTTTTCCCTTTTTCAATGCTTGCAGGATTTGCCGACAAAGTAGCGGAAGGTGCAGGTTTGGGTGGCTCAACAACAGCAACCGGTTGCGGGGCCGGCTTGGGTACTCCGATAGGGATATGCATTCCAAGGGTGTACTCAACATTTGTCCAGATCTTGTTGTATGTGTAGTTTAGCCCACGCACATCCGCCCTGAGAGCGAAGTTGTCGTGAAGGAACCACTTGAGACCGCCACCGTAGTTAAATACAACTCTTGAGCCTTTGGGAAGGCTTGAGCTGTTGAAGTTTGTTCCGCCTACACCTGCCGCAACAAACGGGACAAGGCTGCCCTTTGGCAAGAAGTTATAGACAACATCACCGCCGTAACGGAACATCTGGACGTTGCCGCCACCGTTATCCCTTTGTGTTGTAAGGGCATCCACAACACCTTCAACCGACCAGTTTTCAGTCAGATTATAGCCAAGCCTGAAACCGTATACCGGGCTTGTCTTAATGTGTTGATTGCCCTGAAATGTGTATCCACCTGCCAGAAATGAGAATGTTATGTTCTCGGCGTTGTTTCCGGCCATCGAGACTGCTGCCTGAAGCATAACTATGCATGCAAAGGCAAAGATTCTAATGAATTTCATTGTTTCTGCTCCTTTCATTTTGTGACGTGTTAATTCGTACTGCGCTGATTTTCTGAAATTTATATGCTCAAAAGACAAAATTAGTCTTTTATTCTCTTTTATAATAGTTCATTATTTTTTACCACCCTTTTTATGATTTGCAAGTAAAAGGTGTTTTGAAACTACATCTTAGTATTGTTGCATTCATTTCTTTCAATGGGATATGATGCAAAAAAAAATGACAGGTTTAAGGGAGGTTGCTTGATATGAAACAGACTTTTATGCGTTCAAGGCGTATCCGTGGCAGAGAGGTTTTCCGTAGAATGGTGCGGGAGACTTCACTGTCCGTCAATGATCTGGTTTATCCAATGTTCTCGGCCTTTGGGGCCAATATCAGGAAACCGGTCAATTCAATGCCCGGAATATTCCAGCAATCCATAGAAAATATTGTTGAAGAGGCAAAAGAGGTTCATTCACTTGGTATTCCGGCGGTCATCCTTTTCGGAATTCCTGAAGTAAAAGACCCTTTGGGCAGTGATGCATATTCCGAACATGGCATAATTCAGGAAACTGTAAGGGCTTTGAAGAAGGAGCTTCCGGAACTTGCCGTTATAACGGATGTATGCCTCTGTGAATATACGGATCATGGCCATTGTGGTGTTATAAAAAACAACGATGTGGATAATGATGCAACCATTGATCTGCTCGCCAGGGAGGCCATCTCCCATGCAAGGGCAGGGGCGGATATGGTTGCTCCTTCGGATATGATGGACGGCAGGGTGTCAGCAATAAGAACGGCCCTTGATGAAAACGGTTTTGGCCACATACCGCTTATGAGCTACGCAGTAAAGTACGCTTCAGGCTACTATGGCCCTTTCAGAGAGGCAGCCGAATCAACGCCGCAGTTTGGCGACCGTCGTTCATATCAGATGGACCCGGCAAACCGTCTTGAGGCCATTCGCGAGGCCGCCGCTGATATTGAAGAGGGGGCGGATATAATAATGGTAAAGCCAGGCCTTCCGTACCTCGACATCCTTCGTGATCTTCGCAACGAATACAATCTTCCTCTTGCTGTATATAATGTTTCAGGCGAGTACAGCATGATAAAGGCTGCGGCGGGAAATGGATGGATTGATGAACAGCGTGTGGTTATGGAAACCATGACAGCCTTCAAGCGTGCAGGGGCGGATATAATAATAACCTACCATGCCAAGGATGTTGCAAGGTGGCTTAAATCGTGAATACATACCTGTTCCGGAGATCATTGTTCTGTGAATAAGACCACTAAAACGGCCAGAAAACGGGTGGTTATTGCCGGTATGGGATTTGCCGGAATCAATGCTGCCCAGGAACTTGCAGGTAGTGGTCTTGATGTGGTTTTGCTGGACAGGAACAACTACCATCTATTTCAGCCGTTGCTCTATCAGGTGGCTACTGCCGGACTGGAGCAGGAATCAATCGCCTACCCGATACGAGCCTTGATACGGAAATGGTATAACCTGTCGTTTCGGATGGGCGAAGTAACAGGTCTTGATATGCAGAACAGGACACTGCTTACCGACAGGGGGGATCTTTCCTACGATTATCTCATTCTGGCCGGAGGCAGCGTTACAAACTATTTTGGTAACGAAGGGGTGGCACGAAACGCCTTCGACCTGAAGAAGCTTACCGATGCCGAGCGGCTGCGCAATACAATACTCACCATATTCGAGTTGGCTGCCCAGGAGTCTGACCCTGTCAGGCGCAGGGAGCTTCTTACGTTTGTTGTTGTTGGGGGGGGCCCTACCGGCGTGGAGTTTGCCGGCGCCATTTCCGAACTTATCCGTTTTGTTTTCCTTAAAGATTATCCTACCCTTCGGCTTGAAGAAAGCCGGGTGATACTTCTTGAGGCTGCTCCTTCGCTACTTGGGGCTATGCCGGAGAGGTTGCGGCGTTATGCAGAAAAACGTCTCGGCCAGATGGGGGTAGATGTACGCTGCAATTCCCTTGTGGCCGGTGCAACTGAAGATGAAGTGCGCCTGGGAAGCGGGGAGGTGATTTCCACCCGAACCCTGTTCTGGTCTGCTGGTGTAAAGGCCGCCCCTTTAGCTGACTTTGTTCAGGCTGAAAAGGGCCAGTCCGGAAGGGTGAGGGTGACATCATACCTTACTGTTCCGGGTCATGATGAGGTTTTTGTTGCAGGGGATATGGCCTGTGCCCTGCATGAAGGCAAGCCTCTGCCGATGATGGCTCCTGTTGCCATGCAGCAGGGGCGTTATGTTGCAGGTGCAATAAGGAGGCTTGAGGCAGGGGAGAGGCTGGAGCCGTTCAGATACCTTGACAAGGGAAGCATGGCAACCATAGGACGCAGCAGCGCTGTTGCATCTGCATTCGGCCTCTCTTTTTCAGGTTTTACAGCCTGGCTTGTCTGGCTCTTTCTGCATCTTTACTATCTGATAGGCTTCAGAAACCGGATAGTTGTGTTGCTTAACTGGGCCTGGTATTACTGGTTCCATGAACGTCAGGTGAGACTTATAACAGCCCAGGAAAAAAGAGATTGTTGTGCTGGTGATAAATAGAGTTTTAAAAGAGACTTTATGCCGGGCGCCAGGGTGGCTTTTTATATTTTTGCATCGTAAAGTCTATCAGCCGCTGTTCTTATATGAACGTCATGTTGCGGAAATGCTATCTCTACACCATGTTCCCTGAATAATGCCAGTATTCCACTTCGTACTTCAGACATAACTACAAAATCCCTGTCTACGTTTGATATCCAGAAACGAAGGTGGTATTCCAGGGCATCGGCGCCAAAATTCCATAGCAGGGTTGCTGGTGGGGGAGAAGGAAGTGTCTCGGGATGTCCCTGGGCCGCCCTTACCAGCAGCGCTGCAGCCAGTTCAATGTTTGAGTCATATGCAATTCCCACAGTAATATCAAGTCGTACACTCCTGTCACTATGGCTCCAGTTCATCAGTTGTCGAGAGACAAGCTCCGAGTTGGGTATGAAGATAGTGGCATTATCGTTGGTCTGAACCACTGTGTTGGTTATTGTTACCTTGCGAACCCTTGCCCTCACAGCGCCGAGCTGGATGATATCGCTTGGCCTGATATCCTTTCCGAAGAGTAGTATCATTCCGCTGAAAAAGTTGTTCACTATGTGTTGTAGTCCAAATCCCAGTCCAACGCTCAACCCTCCAAGCACTACTACAATCGTTTTCAGACTGAAATGCATATATGCAAGAACAGTTATGCCGTACAAGGACCAGATTAGATAGCCTGCAAGAGTTTTTACGGTTTCAGTGGTGTCTGGCGAGCTGTCGCAGGTCAGCCCGCGTCTGTGTTCTATCAGGAAATCAAGAAGCGACACGGTTGATTTGACAACAAAGAAGGCGACTAAAGTGATTATGATCCGTCTGGCATTGATCTCAACAGCCCCTATTGTCATCTGATATGATAGCAGGTCCCAGAATAAACGTTCGATACCGGTCTTGTATGAAAACAGCCAGATATTCAGAAGCACAAAACAGATAGTAAAAACAGGAAGGATTATGCCTCTGAGCAGACTGCTTGTGAGGGTAGGAGAGTCTTTAGTTACAGAATCATCTGCTGTTAAAGACAGCCTGTATATGGCTATGCTGACAACAGTAATATTCAGAATGCAGAATAGTGCTGTTATAAGTAGTGATGCAGCAATAGAGAAGCCTGAAAACGAGGCGACTGCCATCCCGAAAAAAAAGATGGAGATATACAGGGGGGATTTAGAGCGGTTTTCATTGTTTTGAGTTCTTGGATAGCGGAGAAAATAAATTCCGGTAAATAGCAGGATGGTGGTATAGGCGCTTACGCCGATGGTATAGGGAAGTCCAGCAGATCTCAGCAGTATTACAATTGTGATGAGTGCAAGAAGAGCTGAAAGAAATATCATTGCATATTGAAAATTTTCACTCTGGTTTGAAATGGTTACAATGAACCATGCAAGTACAAACAGTCCGGTGTAGAAAAAAAATGGAATTGTGTCGTTTATGTGGCTTAGAAGCAGGAATGGAAAGTCAGCCCTGAAAAGGTTCATGAATATGCCGGGAGACGAGACTATCCATACCGTGCAAAGTTTCATGATTGATGGGCGTGAAAGTTTTCCTCGAAGGAGAAGCATGGACGCAGCAACTACAATAAATGATGAAAAAAACCATAAAAGGCCTGCTTTCTTAAGAATGGATATAAAATTCTTGGCCGTGGCCTCACTTGTAATCAGCTTGAAGTAATCTGTAGTTATGGCTGATTCCCATTGCCGGTTCTTGAAAAAATTCTCCCACAGTTCTGAAGATGCCAGGTGAGGTGGCGGATTCAGCAGGAAAGTTTTCCAGATTTCGCCTGTTCTTGCTTTCAATTCCAGAGTAGTCTTGTCCAGACGTGCAATAAGCTGATTTGCCAGATCAATTTCGCCATCCAGAACTATTTTCAGATGTTCAAGTTCCTTAAGCAGCAGATTGTTGTTCTGTATGTTTTGGGCCAGCAGTTCCTTTTCTCTGTTTGATGTTACATCCCCCATCATCCGTGTCATTTCAGCCAGTAGCTCTTTGCCGTCAGCAATGTATCCATCAGTCATTTTAAGCTGTTTCTGAAACGGAGCGCTTGCTCGCTCCGCTGATTCCCTTATCAGTGATATCCCCATCAAAGCATTGCGGTTATCCCAGGGGTTGCTGCTTCCAGCCCATATCAAGAGTTGGCCTCGTTCTTTTTCCAGTGTAATCAGCTTTTTGCGGTATGAACCCAGGCCGGTTTTGGTTATTTCTGACTCCATCTCCTTTATGGAGGCCATTCCGTGAACTATTGATTCATTGTACATCCGAAGTACTGCCATCCAGTTTTCATCTTCAAGGGCTTTGGTTGTGGGGGCCAGAATATGAAGTATGAAAAAAAACATTGGGAGAATTATTGCCAGGCGGCGAATGAGATATGTTGTAAGGTGGCTATAGATTGAATCAATGGTGAGCATAAATACCTTTCCGGCCGTATAGATCTGTATAGCAGCTTATTTTTTTCAGGCCTTGAAGATACTTACCCGTTTGAGGATTTACAAGGGTTGATTTGTGGGGTTCTGCGCTTTGTCTCATTCTACTCGACAGGCGATTGCTAATCCGTTAATTTCGCTGAGCGATTCAATTTTACAGGTTGAGTTAATGGAGGCGAGAATGGTCAAGACAGCAACATTTGAGGCATTGCTGGAGTCGGTGGTTGAAGATGGAGACGGGTATCTCTTCACACTTGAGGGTAAACAGTACAGGATTACCGACAAGGATGAAGTAAGAAAAATAGCAGAGTCCCACAATTATATAATTATTTACTGATGTTTGTGAGGTCGCAGTATTGCGCTGAACATGGCGTCTGTTTCAGTTTGCGAAACAGAAACCACCAGATCAACCTCGAACTGCCGTCCACAGATGTCCCTCATTATCTGTGTGCTGCTGGCCCCCAGCATCTCGCTGCTGCCTTCTGAAAAATAATCGTTCATCCCTTTTTTTAAAGGCCCGGGCTCAAGCATAAATTCAAAAATTGACTGGCCAAGAAGTTCCTCTCTTGTAATACCGAAGAGTTTTTCTGCCTTTTGATTTGCGATTACCACCTTTCCGTCGGCAAGAAATGTGACTATGGGGGACTGTGCGATTTCGATGAAGTTTCTGTATCTATCGTCAGACTCCCTCCTTTGTCTTGTGCGGCGTTCCAGTTCGGAAACCAGCTCATTAAATGATTTGACGAGTCTGCCTATCTCGTCACTGCTCTTTATTTCGATCCTGCTTGAGAAGTTACCGGAAAGGGCCATAGCTTCGATACCTTCTGCTACCTTTGAGACCGGGGAGAGGATTGTACGGTGAATCAAAAGTGAAGTGGCAAGAAGCGTTAAAATCAGAATGACTCCCTCAAGTACAAGCTCTTGTACAAGGTCGCTGTGTATACTTTTTATCTGGGATGCCAGCGGTACGGAAACAGATATTGCGCCGATTATATCGCCAGTCCTGTAACCATAGGATGGATGGCCTGCCGGAAATCGTTTTTTTACAAAGTCAGGGGCTTTTTCATAACTTCCATGGCATATAAGGCATGATTCATTTGCTATCATTGGAATCATGTACCGAAGGGTTTCTTTGCCATTATTTCCTGTAATGGATCTGCTTTCTGCAGCCTTTGTACGCTCAAGGTTCTTAAGTTCATCCTGTTCAAACTGGTCAGGTCTGTTTTGGGGGTTACGAAATCTTGTTGAAACCTGGCGAACATAATAACCGGTTCCTTCAGTGAGACGCTGAGCAATTCTGCTTGCAGCCACCTGAGGAGTTATGCTGAAATTTTTTTCAATACTGGCAATGTCTGTTGATTCTGATAGATACTCTCTGGTTTCAATAATCTGTCTGGCTATTATCCTTGCAGTGCTTATGTTCTCCTGAAGAACCATGTCCTTGTCATGAATGTATGATGTAAATGCCAGCAAGATGAATAAGAAAAGGAGGAGTGTGCTGACTATCAGGGAAAATTTTGTTTTAATGCTCATTTTTTGCCTCTGGGTCTGCCGTTCTGTTGTCTTATAGAAAGAGTATAACCTGCTGGCTACGCTTGGCAAGTATTCAAGATGCTGTTTGGAATGTAAATCTTGTGCATGTATTACTAATCGGTTATCTTGCGGTGCAAATCTACAGTTTAAAAGGGCTTTAGAGAGGGCTCAGTTTTATGTACAACGGACAACAGCTTGGCAACAACCGTCGTATTGCGAGAAAACCTGCAAGGAGCTGGTGGTCAACACTACTGCTTGTCATAATAACTCTCGTAATTCTGACATTCATCGCTATTGGCGGATATGTTGCCTTTATTGTTGCAAAATTGCCACAGCTGGATCGTCTTGCCGATTATAGGCCTCCTGTTGTCTCACAGGTTTTTGGAGACGACGGCCGGCTGGTGGGGGAGTTTTTTATTGAAAGACGTCTGGTTGTCCCGGTCAACAAGATGCCCAGAAAGCTTATACAGGCATTTGTTGCGGCTGAGGATGCAAGTTTTTATTCTCACAAAGGAATAGACTACTTCGGCATAATAAGGGCCGCATTCAAGAATATAGTTTCAATGCGAAAAAAAGAGGGGGCCTCTACAATTACCCAGCAGGTCACAAAAACCATGTTGCTTACTCCTGAGAAGAAGCTTTCCAGAAAGATCAAAGAGGCAATTCTTGCCAAACGCCTTGAGGACAAGCTTACAAAGGATGAGATACTTTATCTCTACCTCAACCAGATATACCTTGGGGCAGGGGCATATGGAGTTCAGGCTGCTGCCGAGACATACTTCAGCAAGGGGGTTGATCAGCTGAATCTCGCGGAAATCTCGATGATTGCAGGTTTGCCAAAGGCCCCTAATGCCTATTCTCCTGTCAAGCATTTCGAGAAGGCCAAAGAGCGCCAGGGCTATGTGCTTGAAAGAATGGTTAAGGAGGGCTTTGTTACTCAGGCAGAGGCTGAGCATGCCAGCCGTACTCCTTTGGTTATACGGCCCGGTCGCCGGGTAATGAACGATCATGTCGCATATTTTCTCGAACAGATGAGGATTTATCTTGAGGAACGCTATGGTGAGGATCAGCTCTACAAGGGCGGACTCAAGATATACAGCACGATAAATTACGATATGCAGCGCGCAGCTTATGACAGTGTCCGTGCCGGACTTAAGGCAGTTGACAAGAAACAGGGTTTTCGCGGGGCAACAAAATTTCTAAAAGAGTCAGAAGTTGAAGCCTTCTGCGATAAGGTGGAGGACTCCATAGATTCCGCAAGTCTGAAACAGGGGGAAACCTATAGCGGAGTTGTGGTGGCTGTAAATAGCTCAAAAACTGAAGTGACCGTAAGGGTAGGAGATAGAACCGGCCTGCTGGACCGAAAAGGTATGGGGTGGGCTGGTAAGCTGAATCTGGTAGCGAGCTATGGTAAGCCAGAAAAAGCCTCTAAAAATCTGCCGCTTGGCGCAGTTATTGATGTTCAGACTCTTGTCCCCGATGTAGAGGGCAAAGGTGCACAGTTCGCTTTGGATCAGGTTCCTGAAGTTCAGGGGGCTCTTGTCTCCATCGATCCGCGCACAGGTGCTATAAAGGCAATGATGGGGGGATATGATTTCCGCAAGAGCCAGTTTAATCGTGCTGTCCAGGCCAAGCGCAATGCAGGATCCGCATTCAAGCCGATCATATATGCCGCAGCTCTTGAAAAAGGAATGACTCCCGCAACAGTTATAGTTGATGAGGAGGTTGAATATCCTGGCGGTTCAGGCAAGATCTGGAAGCCAAAGAACTATGATGGTTCTCATCGTGGGCCCGTAACAATGCGTGAAGCTCTTACCCATTCGATAAATGTTGTAAGCGTGAAGATACTGGAACAGACAGGTGCGGACTATACCGTCGAATTTGCAAAAAAACTGGGATTCAATTCAAAAATAGAGCCAAATCTGTCCCTTGCCTTGGGGGCTGCCAGCGTATCTCCGCTCGAACTTACATCAGCATATACAGTTTTTGCCAACAGGGGGATATACAATAAGCCGTTTTCCATAATTCGTGTAACAGATAACGAAGGTAGGGTTCTGGAGGAGCGGCAACCTGAAGCAGCGCCGGTACAACAACAGCCTGTCACATTGCCTGCAACTCCACAGGATCAGGAGTCAGGTGTTATAGTTGCAAACCCGGGGCCGGCAATGCCCCAGGCTGTAACAGCTCAGGTCGCCTACATCGTGACAAATCTTATGGAAAGTGTAGTTCAGAGCGGTACAGGTCACCGCGCAGCGGCAATAAAACGTCCGGTGGCAGGAAAAACCGGTACTACAAATGAAATGAAGGATGCCTGGTTTGTAGGGTATATCCCGCAACTTGTTACTGGAGTCTGGGTTGGTTTCGATAATCAGGAGAGGTCTCTTGGATCTGGAGGATCTGGAGGTCAGGCCGCAGCACCAATCTGGACAGATTACATGATGCAGGCAATTACATGGCTGCCGGTCGAGAAATTTGAACCGCCTGATGATATAACCTTTGTGAAAATCAACCCCAAAACAGGGCGACTTGCCAAGGGGGGCGATGGCATTCAGGAGTGTTTTGTAAAGGGAACTGAACCGGCAGGTTACGATGGTGATTGAGAACTGGCTGTTGCTCCGTTTTTTTGTGCTTCTACACATTCAAGCGTAATTTCTTCCGCAACTCCTGTCCTTTTGGAAATAACTTTTTTAACCTTACTCCAGTCCACCTTGTCAGTAAGCTTCATGCTTTCGAGGATCGTTTTTACTTCCTTTTCAAGCCCATTTGTCTTGCCGTATATATCGCCATGAACTTCGAGAAGAATTTTGCCCTGATCTGTAACGGCAGCTTTGACTGGCCTATAGATTATTTCTCCAGGTGTGCTCACTTTTACTATTTTAAAAAGTTCTTCCATCTTTTGTGGGTAAACCCTTACGCAGCCATGACTTGCATATGTGTAGATTGACCACGGCTTTGAAGTGCTGTGTATCAGAATTCCGGGCAAAGATGTTCGCATGGCATATTTGCCAAGAGGATTCCCGGGACCTGGCGGTATGCTCTTGATTACCTCTTTCCCTTCAAGTTTCATCTCTTCCTGTATTGATGGTGGCACTGTCCAGGTAGGATCTTTTTCTCTGGCAGTTATTCTGAATTTGCCAACTGGGGTCTGCCATACAAACTTACCTGTTTTACCAGGGGTACCCAGAGCTACGGCTGTTGCGTAAACAAGCTTTCCCTTCTGAAAGTAATACAGCATCCGGTCAGGAATATTTATCAATATCCCTTCTTTTAATCTCTGTTCAGGAATAATGCGTCTGTTGTTGTATTTCAATTCCTGCCCTTCTTTAAGGTGAGACTGTAGAGTCAAGCGGTTCATGGAGGCCAGATGTACCCTGCTTACCCCGAGTTTAGCGGCGATCAGTTTCAAGGTCTCTTTTTTACCTACTGTATATGTTCCCAAACTTCCAACAAGGCTATCAGAAGTTATTTCCTGAAGATATTCGGCGTCATCAGTAATCTCGTTAGTTTTATCAGCGGAACTGTTTCCCGCAGGAGCTGAATCGTTGTTGGTAATATGTTTTTGAACAGTATTGGTGTTGGTTGCCGGCAAGTGATTTTCTACGGTTGTTTGCCTGGGTAGAGGTTTAGTTGTTGTGTCGCCTGCTGCGGGTGGTTGCGGATGCGTTGATGCAAGGCTCTTTTGAATTACAAGAGCCTTCTGAATTGCAATAAGGTAATACTTTTCAGCATTCTGCAAGTCATTCAGGTGAAAATGCATGTCAGCAGTTGCGACAGTAGAGTCCAGGCTGCGGAAATCATCAGGCAGCTTACTGGAGGCGCCTTCTTTTTTAAGAGTAGAAAGCAGTGATATGGCCTCAGAACGCGAATCCGCAATAGCATTTGAGTTTGCCAGCATGAATGAAAAGGCAATAATTGCGAATGCCAGGTTGAATTTCATAGTAAGATTTTCTCCGGTATTTTAATAATTCAATATTTAATAGCTGAATGCCTGCCTATACATGAGTGATTGTATGATTGCAAGTTGAATTTCAGTGGGTTAGAAAGCATGATATTTTTTTTTAAAAAAAAACTTGACGCTCTGATTCGTGGTGTGTATAAACGGGATTCCTTGCTGCACGGAATAAAGAAATTTGCAGCGGGTTTTTGATCTTTGACAACCGGATAGCAGTAGTGATTGCGGGCAGCAATCTGTAAATTAATTTGAGTAGTCAGCATTTGATACAGGTAATTCAAACTGGAGAGTTTGATCCTGGCTCAGAACGAACGCTG
>CAZXTZ010000047.1:15156-16390 GCA_964643645.1 uncultured Geobacteraceae bacterium | reverse complement strand
ATATCCGGTTTTTTAAATAAATATCAAAATGTTACGGTTTCCGGATGGAAACTAGATAGGTATTGTTTGAACCTCTGATGGTCATATTTAAAGTCTACTCGTATAGTATACGGTCATAAACCAAGGTTAAATACACCCCGCTGCCTGCGGCGGGGTGGTTCATTCCGGTACCTAAACAAGATTAAACTGCGGTTCATTCTCAAGTTCAACTGGATGTATCGGCTCAAACATCTCCATGGCGGAGGCAGGCAGTATTCCTGTCTCAACACGCATGTAGGTGAGTATCTCCTTTAAAGCCTGAAGTATGACATCTTCATCTTTCGGAAATTCGTGGGGGCTTACCTCAAGGGTTACAGTCCCACTATAGTCGGTTAGTTTAAGATGATTCAGAAAACGGGTAAGGGGCAGATGGCCGTGGCCTGGCAACAGATGCTCACGGTCAAAGCCGTAATCGGAAAAATGTACGTTTCTCATGCGGCCCGATTCGTAAAACATATAAAAATCGTTTATGAAGTTTGCCTTGCCTGATCCCATATGGGTGGTATCGAAGGTAAGAAACAGATTGTGCTCCTGTATAAAAGACACCATATCCCTTGTTGAAGAGAGGATATTTGGATTTATCTTGTAGTTACCTACCCAGGGCATGTTTTCAATTGTAACCATAACCTGCCCGTCAAGGCCGATATCTTTCTGAAAATCCCTGATCTTGTACAGCCATCTCCAGAAACCTATCTCCATCCCCAACCAGGAGGGGGGATGGAAATTAACCAGCGGAACCCCGGTTTTCAAGGCTATATCAACGCTGTAAAACAGTGACTGGATCGGCCCGCCCCAGCCGTCAAGGAGCATGAACGGGGCATGAATGGAATTTATGGGCGATATTTCCTGAAGAGATTTTATGAGAGTTACCGGATTTGTCCGTTCAAAATCCCTGTTAATTATCAGCTCTACCCCGTCAAAACCGGCCTCTGAAGCCAGCTCAAAGGCTCGCTTTAGCGGAAGCGTAAAAAGAGATCCGCTTGAAAGGGATATCTTTACCCCTTCTTTCATGCCTGTTTCCCCGAAGTGGCCTGAAGAAATCGCTGCAGATTTGCAACAGTCTCAAGGGCGCTACGAAGAGTTTCCTGGGCGCTTGTGTCAAGATTTGAGACATCAATATTTAGTATGTCACGGCAATCCTGACCTGAAACTGCCGTTAGCTATTGCACGATCCATGATTATTTTGTGATGAAGT
>CAZXTZ010000047.1:0-15146 GCA_964643645.1 uncultured Geobacteraceae bacterium | reverse complement strand
GAAAGGCGATGCCCGCTGAAAAGATGCCAGGCATTCAATGCCCGCTCGGCAAGATCAATATCAATTCTGCTGTTTCTCACAAGCTCCCTGAGACGCCGGGGGGTGCCATCCTCAACGATATCGTTGTTCAGGCAAATAGTTGCAACAGATACGGCAAGAGGTATGAGAGCGTGGTCAAGAAGGGCAAATTTACCACGATGCGGCCCACTCTTCTCAAGCTTGAGGCCCCCCATCATGCCAAGACCGTTGGAAAGCCCAAGGCAACGGCTTGCCAGATTTACAACAGCATTACGCCTTGCGAACTGCTCGCTGCAGATATTTCTGAATCTTTCGCCCACTCCTTCAGAATCAACCAATATTGTCTGGTCAACAAGGCGCAGGGTCTCTATAAGCTTTCGCGCATTGTTTTTATCAACAGAAGAAACGATCCTCTTGCGCCACTGAGTAAGGGAACCTCTCCATTCAGGGTGTACAGGAGTCACAAACTCATCAACTGAAACTCCGCACGATCTTAAACCTGCAACTATATCAGTAGAAATTGCCTCCATGGCTTCATTTTCAGCATCGCCACCATCACCATCCCAGACCATTGCAAGTTGAATGCGACAAAAACGGGTAAATTCGAGCCTTCCGGCAGGCCCCATTACAACTACTGAAAACGGTGGCAGCGAAGTATCAGAATCCCTGATTGCCGAAGCAGTAATCATGGATGCGAGAGACTTCAAAAGTCCGTTAGCTGTAGTAAAAAAGGCTGGTACAGATCGGAATTTTGTAAAATGTGAGTAGGCCAGTCCGTAAAAACCGGCCATCTTCTCCCTTACACCGGACTGATCGGTTGAATCTGCTATTTCGGAAGAAAGAAGATCCAGGGCAGCATTGACGCGCTCATTTTCCAGAAACAGCTCCTGCAATTGAGCTTCAACAATATTCAGAAATTGAGAAATGGCATCAGGAGATCGGCTTGCCGCCAACTTTATGGCAGCATTTCTATAGATTCCTACAAAATCGTCAACATCGCGCCATTCGGCAATATCATCCCCTTTGGCTAGTAGAAGAGACATCACTTTTCTCCGGTCTTGTGGACTTCAAGGGCTAGAAAATCAAGCACTGCGGCGGAAGGGGGCTTAGTAAAGAAGGATACCGATATCATTATGATCATTACTATCGGAGCGCCGGCAAAGGCTGATGAGGTTATCGGGAAAACGGTTTTTACAATTGGAAACAGATCACCGAGAAGAGGCGAAATAAATGTAATAAAAACACCGGTAACCATACCGGAAAGCACGCCTGACGCATTGGCTCTGCTCCACCAGATACCCAGCAAAAATGCGGGGAATATGGTGTTACCGGCAAGAGCGAAGGCCACAGCGGCAATCTCTGCAATCATTCCCACAGGTTTTAATGAAAGGAAAAGTACTATACCGGCAAGGACAAGAAAACCTCCTTTGGCAATTACAAGCTTGTCACTGTCCGTTGCAGAGGAGCGGAAAAGCCTTGGGTATATGTCATAGGCAAAGGCGGAGGAACCATTCTGAAGCAGGCCCGAAGCCGCATAAAAAGAGGCGGCCATGCCTCCTGCAACAAGAAGCCCCACAACCCAGCCGGGTGTTCCTCCCTGAATGGCAGCAGAAAGCGTAACAAGATCAGCAGTCATCGGATCGGCGGCCTTGTATGCAAGACCTGCCTTTGCATCGAAGAGCCTTGCAAGAACACCATATGCCGGGGCAGACCAGTAAATCAACGATATGAAAAACAGCCCCCACACCAGCCCCCACCGTGCATCCCTTATACTTGGCGCCATGTAAAAACGGGCAAGTACATGTGGAAGACCGGCTGTTCCGAACATCATGGTAAAACACAGGGCAAGCCACTGAAATATTGATGTTTTTGCAAAAGGTTCAGACCAGTAGAAACCAAACTGGCTCTGAAGATCAGTAATGGCCTGTCCGTATCCGAACTGTGGAAGTATCCAGAAGTAACCCAGTTTTTTTGTTAAAAACATGAGGGGAATTATAAAGGCAGCTATCAGCACAAAATACTGAAGTCGCTGGTTTCTTACAACGCCCAGGGTTCCTGATACCACTACAAAGGTTACCACCAGCGCTGCACCTGTAATTACCGCAGCAGTGTATTCAATACCGAAAAGCCAGGAAACCAGCAGTGCAATTCCCCTGAACTGTGCAACACTGTAAATGATTGCAATGAGAATGGATATGAGTGCGGCAAGAGTGCGGGCCGTCTCTGATTCGTAGCGGAAGCCTACAAAATCGGGAGCTGTATATTTGCCAAACCTGCGGATCTGTGTTGCAAGCAGAACCAGGAGAAGGACATAACCTCCTGTCCAGCCTATTACAAAGGCCATTGCATAGTAACCCTTTAGATAAAAAAGGCCGGCAAGGCCAAGTATGCTGGCAGCGCTCATCCAGTTGCTGGCTATGGCTGCCCCGCTTCCAAGACGCCCGCTATAGCTTCCGGCAAACCCGTAATCCGATGCATTTCGCATCTTTGTGCCCAGGCCGCTGATTATAAAAAGGATGAAAATTGCCGCAACTATAATTAGCGGTAAAAACTGTACAGAGGTGGTTGTCATTTTACGTCAATCTCCTCTTTGCTCCGCCCTTGAGCCCTGAAGCGGATTATTCCCTCCATTCTCTGAATTTCGTTTCTGTCCATCCAGAGATTGAAGACAACTCCAAGCAGAATAAACCAGAGTGGCAGAAACTGCCCGGATATCCAGAAGTGAATAGGAAGATTGAAAAAGATCAGTTCTGTAAGCCAGAATCCGCTTATGGAATCCTCAAGCCACCAGATGGCTATCTGGGAACCAAGCGCAGCAATCAGCAAGGCCAGCATAAGAAGCGCTATGACCTTTACCTCTGCACGCATTATTCCTGGCTTTGGCATGAAAATGTTTATATTGCGGTCACCATTGTCAGGCATCATTTATACCTCCTGGATTCTGCCGGTTGTCGTGCGGAAGTGAATATAATATATTCTCTTCCCTTCAGAGATAAAACGTCTCATGTACTTTGTTAATGGGTAACCTGGCAACTCATGCACCCATCCCTCAGGGGCAAGCATATTATTAAAGCCTGTCTGGCCTCTCATCATATCAGCGACATCAATTGCATAATCATCAAAATCAGATGCGAAGTAAAAATCTGCGCCAGTCGCGAGATAGGGATATATAAAATCAATAAAGGCAGAATTTACCAGGCGTCTCTTGCGGTGACGTTTTTTAGGCCAGGGGTCGGGGCAGTTTATGTACAATGCCTTGAGCGTCCCCGGATGGAGGCACCTTGAAACAAATGTCCGCGCCTCATCCCTTATAACCCTGACATTTTGCACCCCATGCCGTTCCGCCCTCCTGCAGCTTTTAAGACAGCCCTTGTTATAGTAATCAAGGGCTATAAAGTTGGTCTCAGGATTTTCAAGGGCCATCTCGACAGCAAAATGACCGGTACCGCAGCCTATTTCAAGAGAAATGGGTCCGGGTCTGCCGAAAACCATATCCCAGTCAACGCGAGAGCCAAGGCGGTCAACCGGAATAAACAGAGGTGATTCTATGGTCAGTATTGTTTGCATTGTGTGATTTTTACCACAGTAGAAAAAATCTTGTACAAAAAGTTTATTGCTTGAGGAGGGTGAAGACGATTGCTCTCCCAGCGAGGAGCGAACCTGAACCCATGATTCCGAAAAATGGTGTTTCAGATGACATTTGATACACCAGTAATTACAGCCGGTATTTCATCTTAAGTAAATGTTGCTCCTGACCCTCTGTCTCCCTTCAAGTCCTTTCTGGCTTCATATTTGCCATTTAACCATATATGTGTTATAGGCAATTCATTTAAGACTGTAACAATCTGAAAAACAATCTATTGTTTATTATCGGGGGAATAGATGGGACTGCTTGAAGGCAAAAAAGCTCTCGTTCTTGGAGTTGCAAACGAAAAAAGCATTGCCTGGGCAATGGCCAGGCTTTTTCATGCTGAAGGCGCTGATATAATACTTACTTACGCAGGAGAGGCCATTGAAAAACGTGTAAGGCCCCTTGCAGAATCCATTAACGCTTCTGTGGCTCCCTGCAATGTCAGCAGCGACGCTGAGATAGATGCCTTGATGGAGTTTGCAGAAAAAAAATGGGGATGTCTGGACATTCTTATCCACTCTGTTGCGTTTGCAGACAAGGATGAGTTGAAAGGTTCAATTCTTTCAACAACCAGATCAGGCTTTGCAACCGCTCTTGACATAAGCGCCTACTCACTGGTAGCGCTTATGAAGGCAGCACACAAGATGATGTCGGGCCGCAATTCATCGGCCCTGGCGATGAGTTACTACGGCGCGGAAAAGGTATTTCCAAACTATAATGTGATGGGGGTGGCCAAATCCGCACTTGAGGCATCGGTACGTTATCTGGCAGCCGGTCTGGGCGAAGACGGCATCCGTGTAAACGCCATATCGGCCGGCCCCATCAAGACCCTTGCAGCTGCCGGTGTGAGCGGATTTAACCAGATACTTACCACCGTTGAAGAACGGGCCCCGATGCACCGAAACATTACCCAGGAAGAAATCGCCAAATCAGCCCTGTACCTGTGCAGCGACCTGGCCAGCGGAGTAACCGGCGAGATTCATTACGTTGACGCCGGGTACAACATAACAGGTATCTGACGGAGCCCCCCATCAAAGAGATTCACGGCAACCTTGCAGGTCTCAGACAAAGCCAGCTGCAGGCCATTTTGCGCCTATACCGCAGACGTATCCCTGCTAATGAATTTTGCAGCCATGAGCTCGCATCAAAACTCCTTGATCTCTCTGTTGAGATAAGACGTCAGATCGGCCTTCTGGTCAACCGTCAGGGGGCTGTTGACCAGATCCTTATCGGAACAGAAAAAGGTCTGCTGATCCCGGACTTAAAGGATTACCCGTTGGGCCGCAAAAGGCTGCGAGGCCTTCGTCTCATCCATACTCACCTCAAGAACGAACCTCTTAATGAAGATGACCTGACTGACCTGCGACTTCTGCGCCTTGACCTTATGGCGGCCCTCTCCTTTTACGGCGACAGAAGGCCTACTGTTCACCTTGCACACCTTGCAGGAACATCCTCCGGCATTTCGGTTCTTGATATCCAGCCTCTGGAGAAGATCTGTGGCTACGGCAGCGATTTTATCGTCTCCCTTGAAAAGGAGCTTGATAAGGCCCTGTACGAGGGAGCCGGATCATCCGGCGCCGAGGAGAGGGCAATCCTCATATCGGTAATGGCTGCCGGAGATCGCAGGGAGTTGGACGATTCCCTGGCCGAACTTAAGGAACTGGCTCGAACAGCTGGCGTTTTAGTGATTGACTGCTTTGTGCAGCTTCCAAAGAAACTGAATCCCAGAACCCTCATGGGTGAAGGGAAACTTCAGGATGTTGTAATAAGGGCCATGCAAAGGGGAGCCACCCTTCTAATTTTCGATCAGGAACTGACTCCGGCACAGATCAGGGCTATTTCTTCAATGACAGAGCTTAAAGTAATAGACCGCAGCCAGCTGATACTGGATATTTTCGCAAGACGGGCCAGAAGCAGGGATGGGAAGGTTCAGGTCGAACTGGCCCAACTGAAATACCTTCTGCCCCGCCTTACAGGCCGTGGTGTCCAGATGTCACGACTAATGGGGGGGATAGGTGGTCGAGGACCAGGTGAGACCAAGCTTGAGATAGACCGCCGCAGGATCAGAGACCGGATTACTGCGCTTGAGCGGGAACTCAAGGAACTGTCGCGTGACAGGGAGCAGCGACGCAGCAGAAGGATAAAGGCAGGAGTTCCCATCGTCTCGATTGTGGGTTACACAAATGCAGGCAAGTCAACCCTGCTTAACTCCCTCACCCAGAGTGAAGTTTTTACTGAAAATCTTCTTTTTGCAACCCTTGACACATCCAGCCGTCGTCTGAGGCTTCCTCGGGAGAGGGAGATAATAATAACTGACACGGTGGGCTTCATCCGTTCATTGCCAACCTCTCTTATGGGGGCTTTCAAGGCCACTCTTGAGGAGTTGGATGACGCCGAACTGCTGCTGCACCTGGTTGACGCATCAAATCCCAGATTTGAAGAACAGATAAAACAGGTAAGAAACATTCTTGAAGAACTGGGACTGTCCGGAAAACCGGAACTTATTATTTTCAACAAAAATGACTTGCTGGAGCCGATGAAGAAAAAGGATACCATCGGATTTCTGCGGGTCAGGCAGGCCATTAACCGGAACAAGGGGATTGCCGTTTCAGCCACAGACCGCAAGAGCCTGTCTCCCCTTCTTGAAGCCCTTAAATGCCGTTTCTGGCCTGACAGCGATTGACATTGACAGCACTCATGCCATATAAAAATCCTGATTATATGAATTTATGGAGCCCTATCCCCGAATGCAGGACGTGAAAAACAGAAAAATTCCAGAAAGCTCGTGGCCTGACATTTCAAAATTCAGACGCCCTCTCCTGTTCATCCTGCTGGCAGCAATAGTCGTCATTCCTGTTTCAATACTGTTTCTCAAAAAGGGTTCCCAGGCCCTGTCCACAAATAAAGCTGCGCCGCCGGCTCCGGTCGCCGTTTCCAATCCTCAGGAGCTTTTTCCCATGGGCTGCACCCTTCTCAAAGAGGCAAAAGAAAAAGAAAATGTACTCTACGCCTCTGCACCGGACGGTGCGGTACTGCGCTACACAATAAACAGCCGATTACAGAACGAGATGCAGACATACCTTGAATCCAGACAACCTCCATATTCGCTTTTTATAGCCATAGAACCTTCCACCGGAAAAATTCTGGCAATAAATTCCGCTTCTACAGACCCCAACTGGAATATTGAAGCTTCCTACAGGCTCTTCCCCATGGCATCGCTATTCAAGATGGTAACTGCAGCTGCTGCCCTGGAGCGTGGGCTGATAAATCCTGACACAGAAATAGCCTACCGTGGCCGAACAGTATCAGAAAACCCGAAAAACTGGGATGTTACCTCCAGAAAAGGTGGAAACCGCATAGATGTCACAGAGGCCATGGGACGTTCTGTAAATCCTGTCTATGGAAGGATAGCCAGCGATCTTGTCGGAAAAGAGGCTCTGTCTGCGACATGCGACGCCTTTGGCTTCAACCGCCAGCTGTTTTCAGGCATTCCTGTACAACCAAGCCAGATAGATGTGCCTGATTCAACATATAACCTGAGGCTCGCGGGATCCGGCCTTTACCGCGACCTCAAGGTTTCTCCGTTACATGCAGCCACAATTACCGCAGCCCTGGCGAACAAGGGGGTAATGATGTCCCCAAGGCTTGTGGAAAGCGTCATTAAGGATGGCAAAGAAAGCCAGACTGATCCTGCAAGGAAAATAACCAGAATAGTGCAGCCCGGTGTCGCCGACGAAATGACTAAAATGTTGCTAACCACAGTTACAACCGGCACTTCGGCAAAGGCCTTCAGGACAGCGGATGGAAGAAGGCTTAACAAGGCAATGAAGGTTGCTGCCAAGACAGGAACCCTAAATGGTGATGATCCTGTGGGACAGCACACATGGTTTGCAGGATACGCCCCGGCCGACAACCCGCGGATAGCAGTGCTGGCGCTTATAATCAACAATGACCGGTGGAGGATAAAGGCATCAAATGTTGGGGAGCATGCCCTGGCAACATTCTTCAGGGATGAAATTGATCAGATACCTGTTCAGCAGGTAACGACTGCAAGAAAAAAACCCGTAAAGAAGGTCAGGGTTGCAAGGGTGAATAAGAACAAAGCGAAAAACGGTCGTCATCAAGTATCCCGTAAGAAAACTGTCCGATCCAGTCACCGAGGGAAAGGAGGGTGAAGCTGTCATCACCTTCAATAAACGGAAGATGAAAATGCCCCAGCACAACGGCATCATAACCACTGAGCCTTATTTTTTCTGCGAATTTTCTGATAATTGATGCATAATCCCAGCGACTGCGATCGTGGTCATAGCGACTGCGGCTTGTATGCTGAAGGCGTTTTCTTACCCCGTAAAGGGCTGATGCAGGCAGAAGCCTTCCGGCCCTTGCAGTAATCCGGTTACGTATGGCAAGATGAAGCAGGCGGTATTTCCAGTCTGCTGGGTTTACAAGGTCGCCATGGCACATAAAAATACGTTTTCCGTGTAATTCAGCCACTACCGGGCGTGGGTGCAGCTCAAATCCTGTTGCTGCGGCAAACTCTTTTCCAAGGTGAAAATCATGGTTCCCTTCAAGATATATGATCCTGGCCCCTGCCTCCCTGACTCTGGCAATGGCCTCAAGCATCCGGTTCTGTTCCGGAAAACTTAACGATGGCACGCCGATTCTGAAATCGAAGAGATCTCCGAGAATGCAAAGACAGTCAACATTACCACGGATTTCTTCAAGAAAACGCAGTAACAGGATATAGTTTTCGTCCCCTGGAGCATGCAGGTGGGCATCAGCAATAAATATAGTTCGCATGGAAAACGATTCTGCCGTTGCCTTGCAAAACTGTCAACAGATGAAAAGGAGATTATCGCTTGATAAAGAATGTTGCCATACTTTGGGAAGACCTCTTAAGGGCCTTCAACAATATTGAACTTAACCGTCTTTATTTTCTGGACAAGTTTACCGGTGAGATATTTTTTGTAAGCGCAGATATGGATGACGGCTTCTGGCAGGAGATGGAACAGCATCATGAGCGTTTTGTAGAAATACCTCCAATTGACAGATCCACAGAAAAACAGCTTATAACCGGATTCATAGAAAACCAGGAGGACAAAGAACTCAGAGAACTTCTTGAGCATGCGATGTCCGGCAGACCGCCATTTGCAAAAGCATCTGACATTCTTTCCTTTTTTCCGGATCAGGAAGCAAAGCTGGCAGAAATGCGGGATTCTTTCATAAGTGACAGGGTAAAGAACTGGCTTATGGAAAACAATATGCTTTCAATTTCAAGCTTTATGAACGCTGTACATTAGCAAGGAGAGCGATATGTCACCGCTGGAATCCCTGGCAAGCCAGCGACCGAGTACCTATCTGAGGCTTATAGCCGGAATTGTAGCCATAGCCACCATAACACTGGTCGGATATTCTCTGAGCCATACCCTTTCGTGTTTCATGTTGTCTTTTGTCATTGCCTATCTACTTGAACCTGCTGTTATTTTCCTTGAAGATCGTGGTGTAAAAAGAATCAGGGCAATTATTCTGCTATATGTGATCATGGGCATAGCAACAACTTTTTCCCTTACCTTCCTTCTTCCACAACTGACAATAAGCTGGAATGCATTTCTCCAGAACCTGCCAACCCAGCTTCTGAAGACAAAACAGGTTCTGCTGGGGCTTCAGGACCGCCTGCCAACTCACTACGGCTCAGATGAAATACGCTGGCTCCTGGACAACATCACATCAAACGCAGACGCAATGGCCCATAAGGCCGGCGCCTGGGGATATCATTTTGCAACCCGTTTCTTTTTCAACCTGTTCAACATAATTCTCTCACCGATACTTGTCTTCTTTATGCTCAACTACAAACAGAAAATCAGAGAAACCATCACAGTAATGCTCCCTGTTGAAAGAAAAGAGCTGATTCTTCTGATGGGCAGAGAGATAAACAGCAGCATAGGCGGCTATCTCAAGGGACAGATAATGATATCACTGATAGTCGCAGTCGTTGCTACTCCGACCCTTTACTTCCTCGATGTCCCTCACCCCGTTGTCTGCGGTATTTTCGCAGGTTTTGCATCAATTCTTCCATTCATAGGGGTAATTATTGCCACAATGCCGGCTCTTCTCCTCGGCTGGCTTCAGTTCGGAACCGGAGCCATAGTGGTAAAGATAATAGCCGCCTTCTCTGTCATATACTTCTTTGAAGGCTACCTGATAAAGCCACTTGTTTTCAAGGAATCCATGAACATAAACCCGCTGCTTACAATCGTAATGGTAATGGCCCTGGGAGAAATGCTTGGCTTCTGGGGCATACTTCTGGCGCTACCTATTACAGCAGCCTTAAGGATTGCCTACCATCACTGGTTGAGCGGTGATTTTTCACCAATAGAGAATGAACCATGAAAACGAATCACTCAGTTGCCAATGAATATACATTCGGCATAACCGGTCTCCATTGCGCCTCCTGCGTGGCCAGAATGGAAAAAAAACTTCTTGAACAGCCTGCAATATCCATCGCAGTGGTAAATCTCGCAACATCCACAGGCTTTGTAAGATACAACCCGGAACTGATTGACAAGGCAGGTATTTTTGAAATTGTATCAACTGCCGGCTTTACTCCCGTAGAAGCCACAGAAGTAGAGAAGGCAACAGATTCCGAACTGATTGCAGATCGAAACTGGTTCATTTTTTCATTAATTCTTTCAATGCCTATAATGCTGACAATGACCATCCACGACAACCCCTTGATTGCCTGGATAAATCTGCTGCTTGCCACAGCGGTCCAGTTCACATCAGGACTTTCATTCTACACCGGAGCCTTAAGCGCCCTTAAAAGCAAAAACAGCAACATGGATCTTCTTGTGGCCATCGGAACATCTGCTGCCTGGGGCTATTCCATGCTCTCCTTCTTCGGATTTTTCGGACATAATCACGAAGTTTTCTTTGAAACCTCAGCATGGCTGATAACCTTCATAAGACTTGGCAAATATCTTGAAGCAAGGGCCAGAGGGAAGGCTGGTGATGCCCTCAAAAAGCTCATGCGTCTCCAGGCTGACAGAGCGATTCTCATAACCGGCGATGGCGAGCAGGAAATACCTTCATCCGTCATAAGGGTTGGAGATATCCTTTCAGTGCGGTCGGGTGATGCCATTCCGGTGGATGGAGAAGTGCTGGAAGGCAGATCAAGCGTTGATGAAGCCATGATAACCGGTGAATCCATACCGGTTGAAAAGCAGCCTGGCGATCCTGTGACTGGCGCGACAATTAATCGCGGTGGCCGTTTGATCATAAGGGCTACAAGAATCGGAGAAGAGACCCTGCTTGCACAGATAGTGAGAATGGTAAGGGACGCCCAGGGAGACAAAGCTCCTGTCCAGCGTTTTGCCGACACAGTGTCAGCATGGTTTGTGCCGATAGTCATACTGCTGGCTCTTGCCACCCTCGCAGGCTGGTATCTGCTGGCCTCAGCCCCTTTTGTAACCGCATTCAAATTCAGTGTTGCGGTTGTGGTAATAGCATGTCCATGCGCTATGGGGCTTGCGACTCCCACAGCCATAATGGTTGGAAGCGGTGTGGCTCTCTCCCGGGGCATACTTGTAAAAAAAGGTTCGGCCCTTGAGACTATTTCACGGATCAAGGTTATACTTCTCGACAAGACCGGCACTCTGACAGAGGGCAGGCTTTCAATGACCGATATCATAACGGTAAAAGGGGTTGATGATGTCAGGCTGCTGGAATCTCTTGCCGCTGCGGAGAGCTGTTCTTCACATCCACTTGCACAGGCTGTGGCTGCCGCTGCGGAGGCTGAAGGGATTAAAACCGACGCTGTAACCAACTTCACAGAAACCGAGGGATACGGTATAAGGTGCGAGTACAACGGGTTGAAGCTTGCTGTCGGAAACAGACTGCTGATGGAGCTTGACGGAATAAGTACATCCCGACTTGATGCTGAGGCTGAACGTCTCGCATCCGAAGGCAAAACCGTTGTAATGGTATCTGCAAACAGCGCACTTGTTGGTCTTGCTGCCTTTGCCGACAACTTAAAACCATCATCAGCCAAAGCTGTTGCAGATCTTAAGGCTCTGGGCCTCAAAACATGTATGATAACAGGTGACAACAGCAAAGTAGCGGCAATAGTTGCCCAAAAGACAGGTGTTGACAGCTTTGAAGCCGAAGTTCTTCCAGGAAAAAAACTTGAAATTGTAAAAAAATATCAGTCCGACGGTTTGATGGTCGGTATGGCCGGTGACGGAATCAATGACGCCCCTGCCCTCGCAGCGGCAGATGTCGGAATTGCAATAGGCGGAGGATCTGACGTTGCCAGAGAGACCGGTGATATAGTTCTTATCAGAGACGACCTCACAGATCTGGTCAGAGCCATCAGGATCGGCAGGGCCACCCTTTCAAAAATCAGGCAGAACCTTTTCTGGGCGCTTTTCTACAACATAATCGGCATACCTGTTGCCGCAGGGCTTTTTTCAGGATTCGGCATAACGCTCAAGGCTGAGTTCGCAGGGCTGGCAATGGCCTTTTCATCGGTTTCCGTTGTGATTAATTCACTTATGCTGAAACGACTTTCAAAGGATCTATTAAGTTAAAGGAGTCACCAATGGCCGGCATAACAACATCACTTGATGAAGCGCTGAAGCGCACAAGTCTTTCCCGTTCAAACCAGATGGAGATGCTTACATTCCGGCTCAGCGACAAACAGCTCTACGGAATAAACGTATTCAAAATAATTGAGATTCTTGAGAGCCCCAGGCGTTTTGACCGGATGCCCAACTCACACCCATCTGTAAAAGGGGCCGTGGATTTCAGGGGTAAGCCGATCGCGGTGATTGACCTTTCCCATGCGATGGAAATGGAGCCTGTGCCGTTTGACACTCAACTTGCCTACCTTATAATATGTGAATACAGCCAGCAGCTGAACGCCTTTATCATTTCCGAACCTGACACACTGCTGACCAGGGGCTGGGATCAGATAAGCAAGCCTGACGGTGTCATGGCCCCAGCTCTTGTTGCCATTGCCTACAGTGACAGTAGCGAAACCATACAGCTTATAGATATAGAGGGAATTCTTGCGACAGTGGTGGGCTACAAAACAGAGATAGATGAAGAGCTGGCAGTAAGGGGGGCAGGTATAAAAGATCGCAGGATTCTTTTGGTTGACGACTCAAGAACCGCATTAACCATGATGCAGCAAACCATTGATAATCTTGGGTTCGAGCACAATTCCTGTCTGTCAGCCGTCCAGGCCCTTACATGGCTTGAAGAACGCGCAAGGCAAAACGAGCCTGCTTTTGATCTGATAGTTTCTGATATAGAGATGCCGGGAATGGACGGGTTTACCTTTACACGCTCCGTCAGGGAAATCCCACACTATAACAAAACAACAATAATACTACATAGTTCCATGAGCAACCCTACAAACAGACTAAAGGCAGAAGAGGCGGGAGCAGATGACTTTGTTGCAAAGTTTGACCCAAACACACTGGCAGAACACCTTCTTAAGTCCCTTGGAGAAAACAGGTAGAGCAAGCTGAAATTCAAACAGGAGGGAGCCCTTAAATGAACTATCCGGTCTGGTATATTCCGGAACTTGGCGGTGGCCTGCTTATCGCCCTTGTTGCAATCGTCCATGTGTTTGTATCCCACTTTGCTGTGGGTGGAGGCCTTTATCTTGTAATGGCCGAGGGAAAGGCCATACGTGATAAAAGCCCATTGATCATGGAGTTTGTGAGAAAGCACACCAGATTCTTCATGCTGCTCACAATGGTGTTTGGCGGTCTCACCGGAGTTGCAATCTGGTTTATCATTTCACTGATACATCCTGCTGCAACATCGCTTCTTATTCATACCTTTGTATTCGGCTGGGCAACTGAATGGGTGTTCTTCCTGGTCGAAATAGTAGCACTTTTCGTCTACTTCTATACATTCGGTAAAATGGATGACCGCACACACCAGACCATCGGATGGATCTACTTCGGCGCAGCCTGGATGAGCCTGTTCCTTATCAACGGTATAATTGACTTCATGCTGACACCCGGCGCATGGCTTGCCAACAATGATTTCTGGTCAGGTTTTTTTAACCCCACCTTCTGGCCATCCCTCTTTTTCCGCAGCTTCGTGAGCTTCATGCTGGCCGGCTGTTACGGTTTCCTTACCGCAACTTTCCTTGAAGATGAAGAAACCAGACACAGAATGATCCGTTACTCAGGAATCTGGGCCCTTGTTTCACTTATTCTCTCCGTTCCTTCCGGCTGGTGGTATATTTCAGTGCTTCCTGAAAAAGCCGGAAAACTTGTCTCCGGTGCATCTCCAACAATTGCCAGGGCAGCAACAGTAGCAGCCTTTTCAATGGCTGCCCTGACAGGCTTACTTATAGCTCTTGTCCTGCTTAATCCCAGGGCCCGCACACGAAGCATCATTGTCATTGTAATGCTAGCGGCAATGGGCTACATGGGAGCCTTTGAATGGACCAGGGAAGCTGCCCGCAGACCCTACATCATAAACGAGCTGATGTACTCAAACAGCATACTGAAGAAAGATGTCGAGAGGATTAACCAGGAAGGGTTTCTTAAAAATGCAAAGTGGGTGAGGAACAAGGAAGTAACAGAGGCCAACCGGATTGACGCAGGCAGGGAGCTTTTCCTTCACCAATGTTTTGCCTGCCACACTGTTGGCGGCTTCAACAACGATATTGCAAGCCGGACCCAAAATATGAGCTATGGGGCAATGAGAAAATATCTGGCAACCATACATGAAAAGCGCTACTTCATGCCCCCGTTTGTCGGCACTGATGCAGAGCTTCAGGCCATGGCTGCCTATCTTGTCGCAGGACTTCATAAAAAGCCCCTTAACGACGATTCAGGAGCAGCGGGAGAACCTGGCAAGGTTCTCTTTGATGACAACTGCGCCGCATGCCACAACATGGAGCAGATCAGTCCCAAAATGGCCGGCTGGTCACGGGACAAGATCAGAGCCTCACTGGATAAACTATCCGCCCTTAACTCGTCAATGCCAGACTATACCGGTACACCGGCCGAGAAAGATGCAATGGCCGACTACATGGCCAAACAGACAGGAGGCGCCAAATGAATCCTGCCAGCCTGATTCCATCTGCTGACACACTCACAGCCCACTGGGGCTGGTTCCAGTTTTTGCTTATGCTCACCTTTCCCCTCCACCTGTTTGCAATGAACGCCATGCTGGGGGCGGCGCTTACAGCCTTTGCAAGCCATCTTTTACCTGGTCGTGCCCACCATGACCTTTCCCACGAACTTGCAAAGGCCCTCCCATTTCTTGTTGCCTTCACCGTCAATCTCGGTGTTGCGCCACTTCTCTTCGTCAATGTTATCTACGGTCACCTGCTATACTCAAGCACAGTTCTTATGGGCCTCTACTGGCTTGCTGTTATCCCACTGGTCATACTTGCGTACTATCTGGCATACATATATGACTTCAGCTTCAAGAGCCTCGGTAATCTAGGCATGTTCGCGCTTCTTCTGTT
>CAZXTZ010000046.1:0-16696 GCA_964643645.1 uncultured Geobacteraceae bacterium | reverse complement strand
ATGTAGGAAGTTGACGCCGCAGGCAGAAGCCGGTAAAGGCGGCTGTCAAGCCTGCGGCAGTGGTCATCGGATGATATGTTGTATTCAAGCATCTATATAATCTTGCTCAATGGATACTCTATTATCCCCTCAGCCCCAAGGCGAAGCAGCTCAGGAACTATCCTGCGTACCTCCTTCTCCGGGAGGACGCTTTCAATGGATACCCAGTCCGACTTGTAAAGGTGTGATACGGTAGGGGCCTTCTGGCTTGGTAAAATGCCTGTAATGCCTTCAACTTTATCACCCGGTGCGTTCATCTTCAAACCCACCATACCCTCTGCCTTGAGTGAAGACTGCATAAGGGTGGCTATCTGGTCTATCTTTGCCCGCTTCCAGGGATCTTCCCATGAATCTCTGTTCACAACCATTACCGGTACCGATTCCATAAGGTCGCACACGATTCTCAGGTTGTTGGCCCGTATGGTTGAACCTGTTTCGGTAACCTCCACAATTGCATCGCAGAGTCCATCAACTACCTTGGCCTCTGTAGCACCCCAGGAAAACTCAACATTAACCTGGATGTTGCGTTCGGCAAAGTAGCGCTTTGTAAACTCAACCAGTTCTGTTGAAATGGTTGCTCCCTGGAGATCTTCAGGCTTCTGAACCGGAGAATCCTGGGCAACAACAAGAACCCAGCGAACCGGTCTGCGGGAAACTTTTGAATAGACCATCTCACAAACTTCAACAACATCCGAATCATTTTCTCTGATCCAGTCTCGCCCTGCTATGCCTACATCAATTGTGCCACGCTGAACATATTTACCCATCTCCTGCGGTCGGATCAGGTGACATTTCATTTCCTGATCATCAACCACAGGAAAATAGCTTCTTGATGATATCGCAACCTGCCATCCTGCCTGCTTGAAAAGTTCTACAGTCGCATCTTCCAGACTTCCCTTTGGAATTCCAAATTTAAGTACTCTATTCATTTTTTGTACACCTCATCCGGATTGAAGAGAGGATTGGAATGTTCAATCCATTGGCCATTTTCCCATTTTACATAAAAGCAGCTTCTATTGCCTGTATGACAGGCAGCCGGACCATTTTGCCTTACCTTGATGACTACGGTGTCAGCATCGCAGTCTGTAAGAACTTCAACCACCTCCTGAGTGTTGCCCGATTCCTCGCCCTTCATCCAGTACTTGTTGCGTGTACGACTGAAAAACCATGTTTTGCCGGTTTCAAGGGTCAAATCAAGGGTTTTCTTGTCCATAAAGGCGACCATAAGAACTTCACCATTTTCATGATCCTGAATCACAGCCGGAATCAAACCACCCATTTTTTCAAAATTAATCTCTATCATTACTATTGTAACCTCCATTAAAAATGTTTGGGGAGTATATTGATCTCAAGTAAAAAATGCAAGGGGAGGGACTTGGCAAAAAAATCAACAAATTCCGTTTCTCTCTGTTATCTTTTGAGGTATATAGAAGGATAATATTTTCTGCGGCAATCAAATTAATTCATACAGGATGACTTTAATATGGCCAGAAATCTGGGCTTCGGTTCACAACTTATCAGAATTCTATTGTCTGCAGGCATTCTTCTCTCAGTCATTGGACTGCTGGTGCCTGGCATTCCAAACGACGGGCTACGATTTATTCTGGTAATAACAGGGTTAATCTATATTGCAGTCCTTTCCGTGCTTGCTACACGCAAACTTACTGCAAGGGTTAAAGATCTTGCATCTGTAATGGACAGGGCAGCCGAAGGAGACCTGACCGTAAGGGGGAGTGACACATCACTGGATGAAGTCGGCATGTTAAACAGCAACTTCAATGAAATGCTTGTGCGTCTCGCCGGGATGATGATCCATCTCCGTAAAACTGCTGAAGAGCTGCGTGCCATAGGCAGCAGTCTTGGTACTGTATCGGGTCAGAGCCTCAAGCTTGCTGAAACCCAGTCACACGCATCTACAAGTACAAAAGATGCGGCGCTTCTGATTAACCACGCTGTGGAGGAAGTAAATCTTTCGGTTGCCAGACTTTCGGCAGCTGCAGCAGTAAATTCAGATTCAATACAGCAGATGACATCAAGTACGGCTGAAATCAATCAGCTTGTAGAGCAACTTGTTTTTTCTGTTGAAAAAGTTGCAAGCTCGATTGATCGTATGGCTGCTGTTCAGAAGGATATAAATAACGGAGTGAACAGGCTTAAGGAGAACTCGGCCACAACCTCTTCACTGGTTATTGATATGGACCATTCAGTAAGAAAGATTGAAGAAAACGCCCAGATAACGGCCAGAATTTCAGCCAATGTGCTTTGTGATGCTGAATTTGGCAATATTGCCGTAGAAAGTACCATAAACGGCATTGACCAGATTAAAAATTCGTCCCGCACGGTTCAGGAGGCGATTGGAAATCTTTCAGTTCATGCCGCAAGTATCGGAAGAATACTTCAGGTTATAGACGAAGTGACGGAGCAGACCAAGCTTCTCGCACTTAACGCATCCATTATTGCCGCGCAGGCAGGAGAACACGGAAAAGGTTTCGGAGTTGTTGCCCATGAAATCAAGGAACTGGCAAGACGCACTACTGCATCCACGCGGGAAATAGCCGAAATTGTTAATGGAGTTAAGGATGAAACCGAAAAGGCTGTAATGGCCATAAGGATTTCTGAAGAAGCTGTTGAAGAGGGAGAAGTGCTTTCACGAAAGTCGGGAGAAGCCCTTAGGAAAATTGTTACTGGAGTTAAAACTGCAACAGACCAGGTCAAGGCCATAGCCCATACGACTGAACTCCACACGCAACAGAGTGATAATATGCGTCTTGCAGTAAGCGAAGTGGCTGCAATGGTCGAACAGATTGTGAAGGCTTCATCTGACCAGACAAGGGACTCGGAAGTTATAAACCAGTCTGCTGAAAAAATGCGTGAACTTGTATCCAGGGTGCACGCCCATGCAAGATCCCATGACAACGCAGGAACTGCAGTGGTTGATTCAAGCGCTACAATCGTCAGAATGATAGATGAAATACGTCATGCGTGCGGAGAGCAGACAGAGGGCAGCTCTCAGATAGTAAGAGCAGCTGAAAAAATGGAATCAACGGCTGCGGGAAATCTTGCTGCAACAAGAGTTATGGAATCAGCTGTATCCGGACTCGCAAACCAGATAAAAGCCCTGGACAGGGAAGTTGCTGGATTCAAGATTTCATGAAAACAGATATTTGCCAAAGCTGGTTTTGACAGATGAGAAATCTGCCTGGTCTGCAGAAGCTTTTTTTAATGCGTTTCATTCCTTCGGCGCTACTATACTTCAGCAGCATACTCTTTCTGTTTCATATTGATGATCAGGCCCACAAAACCTTTCTTTCGCAGATAGGTATAATTGCGGACGAAAAGGTATTGCTCAAGCTTCATACCCACCTGCTTGACTCACTTGTGCCTGTGGCAGTCATTCTGTTTATTGTGATGACTGCCCTGTGCTTTCTGTTCAGCATTACCAGAAGAAGACAACTTGCCAGTGACATCAATCAACAGGAACAGCTCTACAAGATACAGCTCCTGCTTGACTCGACCCAGGAGGGGATATACGGCACAGATCATGATGGGCTATGCACCCTTGCCAACATGGCATGTGCAAAGCTCCTTGGATATGATTCAACAGAGGATCTAATCGGACAGCAGATGCATAATCTTATGCATCACACAAGGCCTGACGGGACTCCATACCCGGCGGAAGAGTGTTCTGCTCACAAGATGAGTGAAACCGGAACGATAAGTGTTATTCAAAACGAACTGTTCTGGCGTAAGGACGGAAGTTCGTTCCCTGTGTCCTACAGTGTATTGCCTATGCGGGATGGCAATCAGGCAGTAGGTATGGTGTGCAGCTTTATTGATATAACAGAAAAACTGATGATAGAGGAAGAACTCCGCCAGGCCCAGAAAATGGAGGCTGTAGGACAGCTTTCAGGCGGTATTGCCCATGATTTCAACAACATTTTGCAAATTGTCTCCAATAATACAAGCCTTGTAATGGCCCGTTTTGAAAAGACGGATGAACTTTACAGCAGTCTTGAGGAGATGCTTAATGCCGTGCAGCGCGGATCAACACTTACTCGCAGCATGCTTGCCTTCAGCAGAAAACAGTTTATGAAGATACGCCCTGTTGAGCTTAACCAGATGCTTAAAGATGCGATGATACTAGGTAACAAGCTGGTGCCAAATACTATAAATCTTGAATTCAGGCCATGCAAAGAGCTTCTGAATGTTGAGGCTGATATCACACTCATACAGCAGGTTCTTTTTAATTTAATTACAAATGCCCGGGATGCCATGCCGCTGGGTGGAACAATAACAGTCGCCACCAGACAGGTTGATCCGGACCCCGATATCCTGGCGCTACATCAGATTTCCCATAAAGGACGGTTTGCAAGAATACTGGTAATTGATGAAGGATGCGGTATTCCTGAAGAGGTTCAGAAAAACATCTTTGATCCTTTTTTTACCACAAAAGATGTTGGTAAAGGTACCGGTTTGGGGCTTTCAATGGTGTTCGGCACTGTCAGGCAGCACGGAGGTATTGTGAATCTTCTCGCCTCATCAGAGAAAGGCACCACGGTTGCCGTCTGTCTGCCGTTAAGAAACGGATAGACCCTGCTATACCCCTGTTAATCTTCGTATAATATGGCAATACAGAACAAAAGGAGATCCATTATGAATATAGATATACCAGGAAAGGGCACACTTGAAATTGAGCATCTGGTGCTGGATTTTAATGGCACAATAGCCCGTGACGGCAAACTTATGTCCAACGTTGACAGAACCCTTGAAGAACTGGCTGAAAATTTCAGAATACATGTTCTTACCGCTGACACCTGTGGAACAGCCTCCAGAGAGCTTGAAGGGATTCCATGCACAATAAGTCTTATAAATAATGGAGACGAGGCAAAACAGAAGGAAGATTATGTTATTTCACTGGGGGCGGCGAATGTAGTATGTCTTGGTAATGGAGCTAACGACCAGATGATGCTTAAAACCGCCGCGCTTGGAATTGCCGTACTGGAAGGAGAAGGCACATCAGTCGCCGCCATTCTTGGTGCCGACATAGTTGCAAGAAGTATATATGACGCAATGGGAATGCTTGTTATACCCCAACGGATTATTGCAACACTGCGCAGCTGAAAATATTCATAAATTATGTAAAGGAGAAAAATGATGCAAATACCTGTTAAAATCTTTTCTGCACTGCTTTTTGTCTTAATTGTGGCTGTTGCTGCTTTAGCCTTTGCAGCATCTCCGACTCCATCTTCAGTCTTTCCGGTTGATCGTGATTTTTTCAAGTTTTATCCGTCAATGATGGTTTACGAAAAGACCGGGGCACCATTTACCGAGCCTGAGACATGCGCCGGTTGCCATCAGAAGCAGTACGATGAGTGGCATGGATCATTACATAGCCTCGCCTTTGTTGACCCGGTATATCAAGGTGAGTACAACAAGGCAGTAAAAGCTGTTGGTAGTGGAATTGCCCGTCATTGTTCCAGCTGCCATACACCTGGAGCTACTGTTACCGGCGAAGTTAAAGGTCCTGGTGTGAGCGGACTTTCTGCTGTGGCCAAGGCAGGTGTATCCTGTGATATGTGCCATTCTGTAAACAGCCTGCACCCATGCAAGACTCCTAGCAGAGAACCGGAAAACGGTTCACTCTCTCTGCGTCCCGGAGAAGATGGAAAGAATGGAGCGGTGCTTGTCAAGCGCGGTCCTGATGCACCTAAAGAAGGATGCGGTGGTGGCTTCCATGAATGTAAACAGACTGATTTCCATCAAAAAGCAGACCTCTGTGCATCCTGTCATCAGGTATACCACTATGATAAACATTATCCACTTGAGGCAACATACCTTGAATGGAAGCACAGCAGCTATGCCCAGAAAAATATTCATTGCCAGGATTGCCATATGGTTGGTCATGAAACATTCGTTAAAACGGCCGATTCAATGACAAAGCCCCAGCGCAGTGAGTATAGACACTATTTTAACGGTGCCAATTATCTTCTCTATTTTCTCGCTTCTGAAGCAGCAAAAAAGGCAGGTGACAAGGAACAGGCCAAAAGGCTTATGAATCAGTACGACATGGCAGTAAAAAGACTTCAGAAGGCTGCGGAGCTTGAGCTGTCCCCATTATACCGAAACGGTACACTTTCAGAGCTTAAGGTACGGGTAAGAAATCTCAGAGCCGGACACAATCTCCCAACATCCCTAACCAATGTCCGCCAGATGTGGCTGGAGGTAATTGCAAGAGACGATAAAGGCAATGTTGTCATAACAAACGGTTCAATCGGAAAAGACGGATCACTTCCGCCTGACGTCCGTAAGTTCAGCTCGGATGGAATGGGTAGTGATATGCATTTTGCCATAGACCCCTGGGTTGTAACTTCTTTTTCCAGCCACGAAACAATACCACCAAAAGGCTACAAGGATGCCTTCTTTGGAATAAATATTCCAAAAGGTGTTGGTAATGTGACTGTGGAAGTCAAGCTTAAGTACCGCCAGGCAGAACAGAAGGTGGCGGAAGCGCTTCTGAAAGCAGTTCCGAAAGATATAGATCTTGCAAGGGATTACGGGGTCACTACTATCCCTGCTCTTCCGGTGGTAGATATGGTTTCCATAAAGAAAAAGATTCCGGCCAGCTCAAGATAATCTTTTATTGAAACTTCCACTATCCCGCCAATCCCTCTCCCAAGCATATTTAACAATTAATATGATGGGGGAGGGATTATTTGATTCTACCCTTACGGACTATTTACTGACAACATCAGGGTTTCATACACCTTGGATTAGCGTATTAAATAAATATACACCCAAGGCAACCAACATGATTTCAGTAGGTTGATCTCTTTAACTTACCACTATCTCCGCTTATACCAAATCCCGGTGTATCAATATCGTATACAGTATACAAATTAAAACTCTGTTTCACTACTTTAAGCATGGGCCAATAGGATTAATAATTACATGTGTTTGTCATTTCATTTTACGTAAATATGAGTAATGGCACGATGAATGCTTTGTATATCAGTATATTAGAATAAATGTGCATACAGTCTGGAGAACTAAATAATGAAATCAAGAGTTATGAAAATAATGATTCCAGTTCTTGTAGGGACAGCGACCTCTGCTTTTGCCGCCACTATTAATCTTGAACAGGTCGGCGCAGGCCCCATTGTCTGGTTTTTTATTGGTTTTGCTGTAATGCTGCTGATTGCACAGGCTATGCCAGCAATGCTGATATTTTTTTCCATGCTTAAGGGACTTTTCTCTACCAATCCAGCTGAAAGTTCTTTTTCTCCCTGGAAGGGTAAAGACAGATCATAGTGTAGTAATTACAAGTAGATGCATTGCAGTAAAAAGGTGACAGATATATGCAAGGTGTTCTGATAGCGGATGAAAATCTGGAATCCCGCAAGGTGTTGGCAGACCTCTGCATCGAAGCAGGATACAACGTAATGGTTACCACATCGGCTGCCAACGTACTGCACGGAATTCTAAAAAAGTCTGCACAGGTAGTGCTTTTAAGCAGTGAGTTTGATGAACTGGCTGCTGTTGAACTGATACCGCTGCTAAAAAAATGCAGCCGTGATCTTACAATAATTCTCGTATCAGATGAAACCTCATTGCCAAGCATAAGAAAAATGCGCAAAGAGGGGATATTTTATCACTCCCTGAAGCCGATTGATCCTTCCGACAGGGAAGAATTACGTCAGGCACTTGCCTGTGCCTTCGAAAATATGAAGCAACCATAAACAAACAGAGGGAGGAAAAAATCAATGTCGGAACTTTTCAGCACGTTGGGGCATGTCAAATCGGTCTATACACTGGTGGATTTCTACCAGTATATAAAGACAGTCGAGTATCTTATCTGTATCGCTTTTTTTGTGGGCTTTCCGATGTTTTACAGATACATGAACAAATCTGACAGAAGCACACAGGAAGCCGCACACTAGGATCATCAGGTTTTCTGCACACCTATAACCGGTTTAGAGTCATCAGGCCCTGCCGGATCTTTCACAAGGAGAGAGCTATGCATGCAGCACAACGAACGATGATCATGGCAGTAACAGGCATTCTTATGCTGCTGGTGTCCAGTATCTGCTTTGGCGCCGGTATCCCTGACAAGGTCAGCATCAATGCAATCCAGAAGTATTACGCACCTGTGGAATTCAACCACGCCGCCCACATCAGCAACCTCAAGGATTGCGGAATGTGCCACCACCACACAACAGGCGCTCAGGTCACTGACCCTAATTGCGCACGTTGCCACAAAAACAGCGGGGCCCAGCCAGTGGTCAGTTGCAAGGGCTGTCACGTTGCCGATCCATTTACACCCGAAGCTCTAAAACAACAGCGTGATCAGCAACCACCTGTCTATCACCGCGACAAACCTGGCCTAAAGGCTGCTTACCATATGAGTTGCCTTGGTTGCCACCAGAAGATGGGTGGACCAACAGGTTGTCAGGATTGCCACAAGCGGAATGATGCCGGAGATGCCATCTTCAAGTCCGGAAAATATGCTCCAAAGGCGCCTGCAAAGCCCAAGGCAGCGCACCACTGAACCGATATCCACGGGAAGGAGAACGTGTACCATGATTGAACGTCGAGATTTTCTGAAAGGGTGTCTGGCCTGCGGTGTGACAGCTGCAACCGTAACTGTTGCCGGTACCAAAGCCATGGCGGCTGGCTCATTCGAAGGATACCCTGATGCTATGGGTGTGCTTGTTGACCTGACCCGTTGCGTAGGCTGCCGCAGTTGTGAAGCTGCCTGCAACAACGAGCAGAAACTGCCTGAACCAGATCTTCCATTTGATGACACATCAGTATTCAAGGAAAAACGTCGTACAACTGAAAAGGCCTATACTGTTGTCAACGAATATAAAGTTGCCGACAAAAATACATTGTTCCGCAAGATTCAGTGTAACCACTGTACTGAACCGGCATGTCTCAGTTCATGCTTTGTAAACGCCTACACAAAGACCAAGGAAGGGGCTGTAATTTACAATGCCAAGGTATGCGTCGGATGCCGTAACTGCATGATAGCATGCCCATTCAACATCCCTGCCTACAGCTATTCAAGTCCGCTCAACCCTCTGGTCAAGAAATGCATCTTCTGCTACGACACAAGGCTTAAAGATGGAAAGCCACCTGCATGTGTTGAAATCTGTCCACAACAGGTAATGACTTTCGGTCGCAGGGCCGATCTTGTAAAACTGGGCCATGACCGTATTCAGGCAAATCCTGCAAAATATGTGGACAAGCTATACGGTGAAAAGGCTGTTGGCGGTACAAGCTGGATGTATCTGAGCAGTGTTGACTTTGACAAGGTAGGATTTGACGGACATATCCAGAATGAACCGATCATCTCTAACGTAAAAGACTTTCTGGGATTCGTGCCAATGGTACTTGCCATCTGGCCAGCCCTGTTCACCGGCATACATCTGCTGGCGACCAAAAACAAGGATGGCCACCATGACCATGAGGAGGGAGATCAACAATGAAATACTTTATGGCACGTAATCCTAATACGCAGGTGGTTGACAGTCTGCGAAAGGATAATGACAAGGGTCGTCCCTGGACCCTCATGGAAAAGATATTCCTTGGTTTGACCCCCCAGCAGTACATATCTCAGGCCATGGGAAACTGGCTTAACTGGGTATTTGCTGTAATCTTTATAGTAGGATTTCCTGTTTTGATAGGGCGCTACATTTTTGGTCTTTCCTGGGCAGTTGGCGACCCCTACGACAACGCCTGGGGACTATTCCTCGGTTTTGGTCTGTTCGGAATGGTGCCGCTTTCATCTTCAGGATTTCAGCTGGGATCTGCTGTTGAAGTCTTCGGACGTCATGATCTTGAGCCACTTGAAAGGCTTGGGATACTTAACGGTATACTTGGTTACTTCTTTGCAGTCATGTTTCTGATGGTTGACCTTGGACAACCGTGGCGACTTCCATATCCAATGGTGGTTTCATGGGGTCCTGAAGCTGTTCTATTTCTTGTGGCCTGGCACGTTGCAACTTATCTTTCAGTGCAGGCAGCCGAGACATCAACTTCGTTCTTTGAATGGATGGGCTGGCCGGCTGGAAAGACCTTTGTAAAGAAGATGGCTCTGGGACTTGCAGTGGCAGGCATCATTCTTTCAACCCTTCATCAAGGGGCACTTGGCGCATTGTCTACCTATATGCCAGGGAAGGTACATCCCCTGTGGTATTCCGCTTCTTTTCAATGGCTTTACTTCTTTGTCTCATCACTGCCTGGTGGCCTCTGTATGGTGATTGTAGTCAGTACCATTGCAGTTAAAACAATGGGATGGCGTTGTGATGACATATACAAGAACAGCCTTAACAAACTTCAGATTACTCTTGCCAGAGGTGCCTCCATGGGCCTGATTACATACCTTGCTATCCGTCTTATCGGAGTTGCACACGACAACAAGTGGGCTTACCTCGGAACTGGGTGGGGCGCATGGTGGATGTTTGAGATCGGTTTTGGAGTAATTCTTTCTCTTGTACTTCTTACTTCAGGCATCAGAAACAACAGCGTGACCCTGGTACGATTAGGAGCCTGGACTACGATTCTCGGTGTCGTTCTTCACCGTCTTAATGTCTACATGTTTACTGTTAACTGGCAGAATGGACATGTTCATATTCCGCCCTGGCGTGAAATTATCATTACAGTAACCATGTACAGTGTCTACATTGTAACCTATCGTGCAATTCTTTATCGCTGGCCGATCCTCTTCAAGTGGAAAACCCGTTACAGCGATTATGCCGTACTTGATCCCGCTGATAACCAGTCAAATAGCTCACACTAAGCAGTTGACAAAGAACATTTCTCCCTCTGCAAGATCTTGCAGGGGGAGATAACCAGGAGTGCATCATGAAACGAGCCATAATATTTGCATTGGCAGCACTGGTGGCCCTGATGGCTGTCAATGCTGGCGCCATAGATCTCAAAGATATATCCTACGATACAAAGGAAGCTGGCAAGGTTATATTCAGTCATAAAAAGCATTTGTCCAAAAAAAGCCAGCGTGGTACCCCGGCATTCAGTTGCGGAACCTGTCATACTGCCGGTAAGAGTAAAAAACATTACACCATGGCTGATATGTACAAGGGGCAGTCATGCGGCGCCTGCCACAATGGAAAACAGGCATTTGATGCCCATGAGTGCAGCAAATGTCACCAGGTAAAGGAAGTTGTCTACCAGGTAAAGGAAACCGGTCCGACACACTTCAGCCACAAGCAGCACCTGGCAAAGGTAAAGGACTGTTCGGCTTGCCATACAAAGCTTTACAAAACAGGTAAAAACCCGACTGTAACAATGGCGGAGATGAATAAAGGTAAGTCATGCGGTGCCTGTCACAACGGAAAACGTGCATTCGGTGTTGACAAGTGCTCGAAATGTCACAGAAGTCCTGAACTGACATATACAACATCGCCGGTTAACAAGGCAGTATTCAGCCATACTTTCCATACTCAGGTTTACGGATGTAAGGATTGTCATCCTGTAAAAGTCAAGCCTGACATGAAGAAAAACAAGCGCGCAACAATGGCTGACATGGAAAAAGGACAATCCTGCGGTTCATGCCATGATGGCAAAACAGCATTTTCAGTAAAGGGTGACTGTGCGAAATGTCATACCGGTTTCAAGGTTCCTGCAAAGCTTGTATTTAAAAATAAAACAGGTACCATTGTAGGACACTTCAGCCACGAATTTCATAATGCAGTTTACAAATGCAATGATTGTCACACAAAGCTCTACCCATATGGAAACGGTAAACGGATAACCATGAAGCAGATGGAAACCGGCGCATCTTGCGGCGCATGCCATGACGGAAAGACAGCATTTTCTGTCAAGAGCGACTGCATCAAGTGCCACAAAAGCTCCTGAGATGCTATTGTTGGCAGGGGTTAGCTGGCGCAAACCCCTGCCAACACTTTTTCAGCTATAAAAAATCTGGAGGTGCAAAATGTTGCAGAGCATCGCCACCCGCTCCATTATACCTGTAGGCCTCGCAGTTACGGGCTTTGTCGCAGTCTGTTGTCTTATCCTATATTCTATTATGAAGCAGGACATGATTGAGGATGCTGCACAGAACGGACGCAACATAGCCAACACAGTGCTGCTCTCAACACGCTATGCAATGCTGCATAATGACCGCCAGCACCTCGGAAGCATTATCTCTAATATAGGGCAACATCAGGGAGTCGAGCACCTTAGGGTATTTAACCATGATGGCTACATAACCTTCTCGCGCAATCAATCCGAAATTGGGCATCAGGTAAACAAGCAGGTGGAGGGTTGCAGCGGATGTCACACATCAGGCAAAACAGCTGAACTGCTTGCTGCTGAAAAACAGACCAGAAGATTTAAAAATGAACGTGGCGTTGAGGTTCTTGCCATGTCACAGCCAATATACAACGAACCTTCCTGTTCAAGCACAACCTGCCATTACCATCCCTCAACAAACAAAGTCTTAGGAATGCTTGATATTGGTCTTGATCAGGGCCCTTTGCAAAATTCACTCGCCTTAATGCGTTACCGTATGATAGTGTTCACACTTATGACCTTGGTTTTGACAGTAGGTGGTGTGGCCGCTCTACTTAACAGAACCTTCTTCATTCCACTCAAAAAACTGGTTGATATAACTGGCAGAACAGAGCCATGCGATGCAAGTAAAGAACTGGACTCAGGTTACGGTGAGCTTTCATTGCTTGCCCGTAACTTCCAAAGCCTTATGAACCGCTTGAATGACACTCGTGACGCCCTTGCACGTTGCCGTAGCTGTAATAAGGAAAAGGAAAAAAACGACGCCAGCTAGATTCAACACAAGTATAATCGGGTTGCATCATTAATCTTGTAACCGGAGCAGGTACGACTATCATGACCAACCCTGAATCCGGCATTGAGTCCTCGCTGGAACTACAGCGGACTACCATGCTGAGTTCCATAAGCCGCCTGAGATCACGTTCCCATCAGGGGATGTGGGCAATAGCGGCTTTTGCCATAACAAGTGTGCCTGCTGTTATGAGTGAATCCATATTTCCGCCACTTACCCCCGAAGTAAAAAAGATGCTGGGAACCCCACCCTCCGGTAACATGATAAGCGCACTGCTTGTCGTGTACGCTTTCTCTGCAATACTTCTTGTGCTTGGCCGTATCACAAACGGCTCTCCCAAAATAGTTTCTTTCAGCCACATCGGTTATCTTGTATGCTTTTATGCTTTTTATTTTTTTTCAGGGGTACTTCCTGAGAATTTCTGGGCGGTTCTGGCCACAGGCATGACGATTTTAAGCCTTGAGAGTTACCACATATGGTCTCTGTGCAATTCTAAAATCAAGGAAGAAGAGGAAGCTCTTGCAATACTGGAAAGGAAAATTGCCCATAACAGTTGTAGCAAGGAATGAGTTGGTTATTTCAAATGATTTGAGAAGGTTGCTGGAAAGGCGGAAATCCCAGGAAGGAATTTCGCCTTTTTATTGTTTTTTTGCAGAACGGTCAGCAGTTATATGTAGCTGACAATGCAGGCATCGCCGCAGGTAAAGGAGGGACATTCCATGCATATGAAAATAATTGCCACATCTGGGGCACTTGGCAAGAGCTGAATAGAGCGCGGTTATAAACAGGACAACAACCCAGATTGCAAAAGCAATTACCATGCTGCGAAAATTTGGAGAAAATTTGTGTACAACCCCCATAAGCGGCATGTAGGCAAGAACTGTAAAAAAGAAGATCTTACGACGTTTTCGTACAATATCCATGGCCGGACCAAAGCTGGCCGGGTCAATCTCTAAATTATCATCTTGGGATGGTTTGTTCATTATCCACATTTTTCTCGGAGCAGGAGTTTCTCTCCCGCTCCGGGTTGGAACTTTATTCTACAGAGGTAATAGCGGTTAAAGATATAAATGATGCTGCAATAATTGTCTTTAAAAAGTTAATGGGGATTGATCTACATTCCATAAAGTTTTTAGCGTCAGCAGCCTGCTGAACGTATTAGCAATATCTGCAATTTTTATCAAGCAGACTGTCGTGAAACTTCTTTTTCAGACTTGCTGAAAACAGCCTTTATCATTGAAAATAGCAATATACCTGCTGGAATGGCCTGAACCATAACCACAAGAACGGCAAATCCAATAAAAAACCAGGTTAATGGTCCGCCACCATCCTGCATTGTACTATCAGAGGCAAGGGCTGAGGTGGAGGTTCCGGCAAGCATTGGGATCAAAAAGTTTGCAATTTTCGTTTTCATGGCGTTCTCCCCGAGTTACTCTTTTGATGTGTGAAATATGTCTTTATATAAGCACAGGGAGTGCCAAAACTTATACAAACAACAAATTAATAACTAACATCTTAATATCGAATAGTTTTATTGTGCCAAAGACTGACCTGGTTTTGTTTGACGCAAACTGAACTGTATATTTAAAGTATGCGTCAAACAAACATACAAACAACATTTAAAAACATAACATTCTGTTTTTATAAGTTAAATAATGCCGTATCAAATTCATTGCTTCTTTAAAGCTGTATAGAATATTCATGCAGGGGATGTTTACAGCTCCCCTGCCAAATTGACTTCAGAAGTAATAAACGGTAATGGAACTCTACTGAATCGGTTGACAAGGATCTGCTATGCACCAGCCGTTTGCCGATCCCTCCCCCTTAGATTCTTTCCTGGGGCATACTGTATATAGCAAGATTTATATCAATAGCTCTGCTGTAGTAGCTGGATACGTTGTAGTGCTGTAGCGCCAGAACAACAAGACCGGAAACGAATAGCTCATTGAACCATTGTCCAAGCCCACCCACAACAAAAAACAGGATATAAAAGCCGATTCTGAAAGCGAGATGCGATCTGGTACTTGAAGGTTCTGAGCCATGGAACAACCTGCCGGCAATAACCGTGAGAGCGCTGAGTGTCGAAATCCATAACACCACCACAGCCATAAAGACCGGAGGGACAGCTCCAAGCTTCTGCATCAGTTGCGGTGATAGCATGCTGGCCAGACTCTGATCCTTGCAGCAGACAGCGATTAGCGTTACTGCCAGATAGATGCAGATTCCCCAAAGGCCACAACGGGAGTTTTTATAGAGGTTATCAAGTTCGTACTGTTCCGATCCAGGCTGTGCATTACTGTTTTTTGTGCGTAACATGAGCGTATCTCCTCTAGTCTGTGGTGCTATGAAGTTCATCAACTGCATGATGATGTTCAACCTTTTCCCAACCGGTCCACATCGGCTTGAAATAGGCCAGCGGCGTTGAACCGAGCGTTGCCAGATAAACATGAGTCATCAGAAAGGCTCCCAGGATACAGGCCAGCAGAAAGTGCAGCGTAACCAGAATCTGCAATCCACCCAGCATCAACAACATTTGCCTAAGTGGACCTATGTTTAAAAGCGCGATACCGGTCAGGCTGACAAATGGTACGATCACAAACATGATGGCCAGATAAGCTGATTTTTGCATCGGGTTAAACTTGCTGTCCGGAGTTGCATGAAATGGTGCCGCGGCGCCTTTAAAGTACCCGTAGAAGTAAAAAAACATCTGCTTGATGAGGCCGTTTGAAAGTTCATCCATCTTTGGAACATAGATATTGGTGAGCGCACCTGATACCCATTTGTAATAGAAAAACCAGAAGGAGAACGAGAGGGCTACCACAATGCCGGCAGTATTATGCAGCAGGATAGCTGACCGGTAGTTTCCGCAGACAGTAACGTATTCAGGGAAACGGATCTGGGCACCTGAAATAATCAGCGTAACGATTCCAAAAGCGTTCAGCCAATGCCATATTCTAACCGGTGTCGGTTGCAGATAGATTAATTTTGCGTTCATAGAAGCTACTCCTTTCTTCTGTTTTTACGTGTTAAAAAGCGAAAGAATCCATGTCCAACCGGCATGACCAGGCCACCTGCCAGGATAACACCTCCAAGCATATTCAGCAGCTTGTTACGGGATGAGCCCATCATGTAAAAATCCGGAATAACATTTAATGCTGCGATACTTGCCCCTTTTTCTATATCCATCTTCTGGAAGGTACCATCCTGTTTTGGCAGCACCAGGCGGCTGACCTGACCTGCGTCAGGGCCTGCAGCATGGCAGGATGTGCAGTTCCAGCTTTTATCCGATGTCTGGAAGGCGTGGCTTGTTTTTGCAGGAGTCAGTACCGCTTTCAGGAACAGATCCTTGTTTGCGGGATTCCCGTTGAAGTTTCTCAATTCTTCGATGGAGATATAGCTATCCATGTTTCTGTCTACCAGTTTTGTAATGTCCTCGGAGCCAGCCTTCTTATTAAGGTATGCGTAGTCAGCAACGGTAGTGCCAAGGCCTTTGCCTTTTTGATCCCGGCGGGAGATATAGACAGAAAGCACATAGCTGTCGGACTTGGTGTGGCAGGTAATACAGCTGATTGATCCGAGGTGTAGATTTGTCTGTGGCAGCCATTGGGCATGGGTGGCGCTTATCCGGTCCTGGTTATGGCACGTTGTACAGGTTTTGTTGAGGTCAAGTGCAAAGACTTCGCCCGGCTTATGTACATTGTGCGGGTTGTGACAGGCGCTGCAGTTCGTAACACTCAAGGAATGTTTGCTGATTGAATACTGGCTTGCGATATCGCTATGACAATCTGAACAGGTGGTTGTCGGTGCGGTTTTACCATCTTTGGGGTGATT
>CAZXTZ010000045.1:0-16751 GCA_964643645.1 uncultured Geobacteraceae bacterium | reverse complement strand
GGGAAATACCTCGTGGAGAAATCCCGAATATCATCGGAATGCCCGAACGTTCGGCACGCAGGGTCGTCAGTAGTTTATTGGAAAAAGAGTATTTAGTTTCTGATTCGGGAAAGGGACCTGTAATGCTTGGTTTTCCTGCATCCATGGTGGGTTATTATTTTCCTCGCCTGTATCCTGAGGGAGTTGAGACCAGCCTTGATTAGCCAGTTCCGGAAATAGTCCCGATAATTACCTTCGAGGGCCAAACCTACGCATTTGACAAAACAGGATAAACTAACTGCGAGTACACTGAATATCCAACTAACGGCAGCACCGGTCGGTGGGGAAAAGCCCCGCCGCCGGTGTGCCTTACTACGTTATCCGAGAAAATGACATGAAAAAACAAGAAATATATAACAGCCTTGTTCGCCAGAGAAAAAGGTGCCGATCTTGCCGACGACTGGTTAATCCAGCCGTAGCGCTCAATCCACAAAGATAAAATCAACAGCATTCGTCAGCGCTGCTTTCAGGCTATCGAGCTGAGCAAGAGAGCTGTTCAGGTGCCGTTCTGAAACGGTCAGCAGATCCAGCAGACTGGCTGAGTACTGCTCACCGCCGTATGAAAACCTGAGCGTTGTGATTGAAATATCCGGCACACTGCTGCTGGGGCGCACCAGGGCGACAATCCGCGTACCGACCCGCAACTGGTCATTCTGAATATCAAGCAGGTATGGATAGCTTTTTGCCAACTCCTGCAGGTGGTTTTTGTAAAGATTCAGCCGCGCCACATCAGTTCCTCGCCTCGCTTTGAACACCATAAAGCCGTTCGGCTGCGGTGCCGCCTTCGGACTCAAGCAGGCGGCAGCGTTGCTCAAGCGCCTCCTGATTTTCAACCAGCCATGCCTCACGGGCCTGAGCCCGCCGCATCTCCGCAATCATAGTATCTACCGCCTTGCTCAAATTAAGACCGATCTGCTTGACAAATTCAGCATTCTCGCTGGCAAGCGATATATTGACGTTTCTTTTGGCTGATGACTGTGCCATGTTGCACCTCCCAATAAATAAACATACTAATACGAATAACGATACATCAATATATACATGACAACAAGCGCAATAATATGCTTGATTCAATGCGCATAATTGTCAGCACCTGTCATTCCATGCAGATGAATCCTTTAAGCAGCAGCTTATACAGGGATAACCATATCTATCTCCAGCCCCCCGTCAGGCATATTAAGAGCCTTTATCGAACCTCCATGCAGTTCAACCGCCCTGGCGGCAATGGCAAGGCCTATTCCTGCACCTCCGCTCTGACGATCACGGGATTCGGCAACTCTGTAAAATGGCCGGAATATTTCGGCAAGTGCCTCTTTCGGAACCCCTGGACCATGATCCCTGACAGAGATTGAAACTTCCTGCCCTGCCCCATTGGAAAGCATGACCTCGACTGCGCTTCCGGAAGCGGTATATCTGAGGGCATTACGAACAACATTCTCAAGCGCTCTTCGCAACAGCTCCCTGTTACCGTTTATCTGAATACCCTCAATGGCTGAAAGCTCAACCCTCCTGTTATCAGCGACTGCCTCAAAATCGCAGTCCTCCACAACTTCTGCCACAAGTGATGAAAGATCAAACAGCTCCATAATGTTTGCGTTTCCTCCGCCCTCAAGAAGCGAAAGCGTAAGAAGTTCGCCAATCATATCATTTAAACGGGCTGTTTCCTGTTCAATCCGGTCAAGTGCAGGCCCTGATGCGCTGTTTGCGTGACGTCGGGACAGCTCAAGGGCAACAGACAATCTGGCCAGTGGAGAGCGGAGCTCGTGTGAAATATCCCTTACCAGCTGTTTCTGGGAGTGCATCAGAGCCTCTATCCGCTCAGCCATCCGGTCAAAATCCCTTCCCAGATCTGCAATTTCATCCCCCTGTGCGTGGCTTCCCACATTTGTTCTTGCTGAAAGGTCGCCAGCGGCAAGACGCTGCGCAGCAGATCTCAAGGTGCGGAGTGGAGCCGTCAGGCGCCACGCCAGCAGATAGCAGATAAATCCACCCACAACAAAGTAAATAGCCAGATGAACGCTGAACCCCTTCAATAAAAATCCGCCTGGCGGATGCCCCGGCGGCATGGCGCCAGGATGGACGCCCCCTGGCGGGCCGTGCAAACCGGGTGGTGGCATTACCGGCGGTATGGGAGGCCTCGACATCTCCATCCGGCCAGGCCTCAACTGGAATGCCACAACAGAAAAAATGGCGCCTGAAAGAAATGCCGTAAGCCAAAAGGCGAGAAAGAGTCTTACAAAAAGCGATCTCATGCCGGATCAGCCTGTAAAGATGGCAAAAGATAGATATAGCCAACTCCCCTGACACTTTTGATCCGCTCACTACCGTCCGGAGCATGGCCCAGCTTACGCCTTAAGCTACTGACATGGACATCAATGCTTCGATCGTAGGAATTGAGAGGCCGCCCCAGCCCCTTGCTGCACAAATCCTCCCTGCTGGTAACCCTTCCAGCCTGCTCCATCAGATACTCAAGTAATGAAAACTCCACCGATGTCAGCTCCACAGCGCACCCTGCCTTCAATACAGCCCTTCTGGCCGGGTCAACAGTAAGATCGCCCACCGTTACAGAAGGCTCCGGATGCGCATCGGATTTGCCAGATGCTGCCTGACGTCTCTGTACCGCCCTTATCCTTGCCACCAGTTCCCTGGGGTTGAAAGGCTTTGGCAGGTAATCGTCGGCCCCCATCTCAAGCCCCACAATCCTGTCAACCTCTTCACCACGGGCAGTAAGCATAACAACCGGCACAGTTGATAACGCCCTTATCCTTCTAAGAACCTCAAACCCATTAATCCCCGGCAGCATTACATCAAGCACAACCAGATCGAAATTATCCCTGCTTGCCAATTCAACCCCAGTCAGGCCATCATGCACACTCTCAACAACAAACCCTTCATCACCAAGATACTCAGTGAGCAGCGAGCAGAGCTCCCTGTCATCATCAATAACAATTATCCTGTTATCCATCTCCCACCGCCTGCTTTAAGATTTAGAAGCCACTATAAAACTTACTCGGGCTTCAGTCTGTAAAGATTTGTAATTCTGGACACCATTACAAATCTTTACGAATCAGGGCAAATACTTAACGCCATTTTCCATCTCACTCCTCCGATACTTCTATTAACAGCAATCAATATCCGGCTTTTATAGCCAAACAAAATTCAAGGAGGTTTCCCATGAGCAGCATAAACAGCATCGGTGGCAGCATGGGCTATGGCATGGCCGCCATGCGTCGTCCCGACCCGCAGGAGATGTTCAAAAAAGTTGACAGCGACGGAAGCGGCGGCGTTTCCCAGACCGAACTACAGAGCCTTACGGAAAAAATTTCCCAAAAAAGCGGACAGTCTTTTGATGCAGCAAAAATGCTTTCAGAATATGACAGCAACAGTGATGGCTCTCTGGGCGAAGATGAGATGAAAAGCCTGATGGAGAGTATACGCCCGAAGCATGAACGTGAGGCGATGCTTAATACTCAGGGGGAAAGCGGCAGCCAGTCACCGGGGGTTGATGCCCAGTCAATGGTCACCTATCTATCGAACTCAAGCCTTTCAGACCTGATAAAACTGCTTAAGAACGATTCATCCAACAGTTCATCAAGCCAGTCGGTTAATGTAATCTCCTGATTTCAGGGATTCCTTAACAAGCACACCCCCTGCCCGGAATTCAAACACTGTGGCAGGGGGTGTTTTCTTTACCAAACTTTACCAAAGCCCTCCCAGTCTTAACCTGCATCCACTCATTTTTCTGATATTTTCATCTCAACAAACGCCGATTCAAAGGCTTATCAATCAAAAAGGAGTCTTGTCCATGGGAATGAAAATGATCTCGGCAGTGGCAATAACAACAGTTTTTCTTGGAGTAGCAAGCGCCTTTGCCAATCCCCGGTACAACGGTTTTCAGGAGATGGATTTACCACCTTACCACGGACAGTTAAGGCGGTGCCATCCCTGCATGACACCGCCTGACAGCGGAACTGTTGAAAAGATTGAACAGATTATGGATGAAGAACGGGACAGAATGGAACCTGTGGTAAAAAAACTCCATACACTAAGGCGAAACATCAGGAAACTGGCAATGCAAAAACCATTCAATGAAAATACAGTAAAATCAAAAGCAGCTGAACTTGCAAGGCTGGAGGCAGAACTGCTGGTATCGCAACTTAAAACGGAAAGCAGGATTGCTGAACTGCTTGAAAACAGCAAGGGAGGTGAGAAGGCCCCTTGAAGGGGAGAGAACTATTATTTTATACGCTTTACCTTGGCAACTATACTGCAAATGGGCAAAATTACGGTTTTGTAGGGGCATCCCCTTGTGGGTGCCCTTGTCAGACAAGGCAATAACGGTGATACTGCAACAGGGCGGGCACAAGGCACCGCCCCTACAAAAAATGCATTTCTATGCCGCGCGAAGCATTATCAAACCTGCCAGCTACAGGCAGAGCGGGCTTGAGCCACTGTTCTTTCAACCTCAGCTATCCATCTCTGAGAGAACCTCTCCGAATCGCACAACCAGGCACAAAGGCTTGTAACAGCATCCGTTATACCATCTGCCTCATCACATACGCTTGACACTATAAGCTCCCCTGTTCTCGCAAAACGGCCTTTCATTTCTCCATCAGTGGCATCGCGAAAAGCATCTGTCAGACCGATAAAATCAACTTCCGGAATACGCCGGATACGCTGGGCCCTGAGATGGGCCGCAGCCTCGGTAAGGAGCCAGAACCGCTCTGCGCCTTCCGGTATGGCATTCAGAAGCTCTTCCTGTAGCAGTTCAAGCTGTCTTTCAAGGGTTATTCTGGGAATTCCGCGGTTTCCAAGAACCCTTCCGAGCCATTCCACCTGGAGAAGAACCTGTAACAGTGGAAGCTCCACAAGGGTTGCCAGCCAGGCCGAATCGCTTTTTGCAAAGTTGCGGCCCCTTTCCTGAAAGCGCTCATCAAAATATGGAAACTCCTCACGGCATCTGCGGGCTGCAGCAACTGCCGCCTTGATTTCAGTTGAAGTATCAGGCACAGGATGCTGACCGGCTTCAGGATTAATCATTCCAGCGGTAAAGCCCCAGCCATCGTCACTGACCGGATAAAGTGCCAGATACAGTGCCTCAAGATGGTCAAAAAACTCAAGTGCAGCCTGCAATATGCTGTTGCAGTCATCCAGAGTAATGGGCATGGAATTCATAAGAGCCCGGAACTCTTGCCAGCAGGCCTCCGTACGCTCTCCATAACCTGAATAGTAATTAGTGCTTCCGGCAACCCTGTCACCGAAAGCCTTTATCAGATCGGGGAGATGAACAGCGTTGCCCAGCGTAGTGCCCTCAAGCAGATAGACGATCCCCAGAAGATCCTGTGGCCTCTCAAGAGCTAAACGCCTGATCCATGCGGCTGTTATCCTGGCCTTTTCAATAGCCTCCAGGCAGTCAGGAACTGAGTATTCATCAACGGCACTTAAGTCGCGACGAAGGTATATCAGACGGGAAGGTCTTGATTTAACGAGCTGAAAAACCCCGGGAAGTGTCACTTTGGATAGTTCATAATCCAGAGTTCCATGTATTACGGACAATGCCCTTAACTGTGCAACATAGCTTTCAAATGGCAGGCTGCCATCCATAAGAGCTGCAACAAAAGGCAGTTCCTCCATGCGGACATGGCGGTCACGAATTGCCTCTTTAAGCATATCCATGAGATTTTTGTCAGACATTTTCAGACTCCTTATTCCCGATTGCCTTCAAAATGACAAACTGTAAATAATGTAATTCTACCACCAGCTTTACGGTTTGTCATAATCAAGAAGCTGAAAAATTCTATTGGCAAAGTTTGTAGATGTCACCTTAAACGCAACTTGGAATAAATGGCTGAATGCCGGTTTGTTAACTTCTATCCAAGATTATGATTAATCCCGTAAGAAAGAAGCTCTGCATTATTCTTGAACCCCATCTTGCTGCACAGTCTTGTCTTGTAGGTACTCACGGTTTTTATACTGAGCCCCAGCCTATCGCCGGCATTCTTGAGACTCATGCCGGTAGAAAGGAGCTTTAGTATCTCCAGCTCCCGGGGTGAAAGGCTATCGTGAGAAGGCGGCCTGATTTTGCCCTCCTGTAGCATCCGATCAATAAGCATTGAAGAAAATGAGCGGCTCAGATACTTGCCTCCATTCATAATCAGCTCAATTGCCGCAAAAAACTCCTCAGCCGCCTCATGTTTTGCAAGATAACCGCTGGCGCCAAGCCGCAAGGACTGCAATGCAAACTGTTCTTCAGGATACATGCTGAGCATAAGAACCGGAGTATCCGGATATTTGGATTTAAGTTCAGGCAAAAAGTCTATGCCGCTGATTTTTGGCATGGCAATATCAAGCACAATCAGATCATACTTGTGTTTTTCAAGCATATTTCTTGCAGCAAAAACGGACTCAACATCATCACAAATCATTCCTCCCGGAGGCATGTTATCCTTGATTACAAGCAATAGCGCCTCTCTCAGAATGGCATGGTCATCAACAACAAGTATTTTTTTCATCTCTTTTCACCCCCAAACTTCTGCACAAGCAGACCGCATAAATGTCCTGTCGCAGCAAACTCATCTGGCTGGTTCATAAACGCCTGTTCGCAATCCACCCTCAACTGCTCAATTTCTTCTTCCGAAAGATCTGGCAGCGCAAGCTTGCCTGTCGAATCCCGCTCAAGACGGCTTATGCCCGGAAAATCATCTTCCAGCAGACCAAGCTCGTCCCGTTCAGAATTAAGACGCGCAAAGATCCGCCAGGCCTCCTGTTCCGCATCATGTTTTTCAATCGCATCACGTATGATCTGCTTGAGGTCACTATCATTCCAGGGTTTCGTAAGAAACTTGTATATCCCTCCTTCGTTTACTGCACGCATTGCTGCCTCAATAGTTGCATGCCCTGTAAGCAGAATTCTCACAGTGCCCGGATACCTTTTCCTGATAATTCCAAGAAACTCGGAACCCTGCATCTGAAGCATCCGCTCGTCAGAGACCACCACCTTGAAGGCCCTCTTTTTCATAAGCTGAAGCGCCAGCTCTCCACTCAACTCTGATATCACCTCATATTGTTCCCCGCGCAGCGCACGAGTTATGGAAGAAAGGACAGAAGCCTCATCATCTACCAGCAGAATAGCGTCTGACATAAACAAACCTCCCTGTTCTATATTTTTCTGGCAATGCCCCGACCGGTTTTAGTCACATATATTTGATCAGCAAACGGGTCCAGTTCATTGTAACGCCCAAGGGACTCAATAAGCCTTGCATCAAGCATCTCTCCACTGTGAAGCAGAAGCATGCCGCTTCCGCTGTAGACACTTCTGGCAAGTGTCATGCCTGATTCAAGGTGTTCCAGGGCTATCTCACGCTCACCTGCCTCAATTCCGCTTATAAACTGCGGCGCGGGCAGATACACATATTTGGTGCATCTGTGAAAAGGAGTGCGAAGATGGGGATCAAATGAAGTACCCAAATGAATGTCTGTCCAATTGAGAGCATGGGTTGCAACATCACCTGAAGACTGTCTCGCTGCCCTGTCAATCATATCTGCATATCCAATAATTCTTGCCCCCAGTGGAATATCTTCTCCGGCCAAACCATCAGGGAAACCTGTGCCATCGTACTTTTCATGATGATGCCTGACAAGCAGACCGGCCGGACGCAGTTCCTCAATCGGATCAATAATTAACTGCCCCCTTACAGGGTGGTGGCTGTACTCAACCAGATCAGCATGCGACAGGGCTTCCGGAGATGTGAGCAGAATTGATTCCGCAATACCTATCTCACCGATATCATGCAACATTGATGCGGTGCGGATCGTATCCTGCTCATCGCTTGAAAGCCCCATTTCTGCAGCTACAAGTTTCGACAGTTTGGCAACATTATATGCATGCAGCCTGGTTCTGGCCCCCCGCATCTCCACAAGTGAGACAAAAGAGGTTATAATACTTTGATATCCTTCTCTCTGACGTCTGATTGACAGGTGGAGCTCTTCGTTTTTCTGTCGTATTGCAGTTGTCTGCTGCAGCACGCGGTCTTTAAGGTTACGGTTCCACTCCTGCAGTTCATCATTCTGTATGCGAACCAGATCCTGAAGGCGCTTGTTTTCCTGAAATAATGCGTAGGTTTCCACCCCTGACCTGAGCGCCTGAAGCAGATCAAGATCATCCCACGGCTTGCTCAGATAACGTGATATCGCTCCATGATTAATGGCATTTACGGCATCATCAAGGTCTGAATAGCCGGTAAGAAGCATTCTTGTTGCGTCAGGGGCCAGTTCACGGGAGCGCTCAAGAAACTCGGCGCCATTCATCTCTGGCATGCGCTGATCTGAAAGGATAACGGCAACATTCCGCAGACCAGCCAGAAGCCCAAGGGCCTCATTTCCTGAAGACGCTGCAACCACCCGGAAAGCCTCACGTCGCAGTAAACGCTGTAAAGACTGCAGAATATTCGGCTCGTCATCAACAATCAGCACCAGAATTTCAGGAATTTCAATATCAACCGGAATCTCTGCCATTCAAATCACTCCTTTCAAGCAGCACAAGAATCAGGATTATTCCTTCCATACCCTCATCTTTCAGATTTTTCAGAAGCACCTGAATCTGTCTGCCATTTATTGAAAGCGTGTTGTTTTTAATCTTTGAACCGCGCGAATCTGAAGCCATATCCAGAAAGGCCGGCAAGGCCTGGTAGAACATCTCTCCCAAAGGAGCAAGCGAAAGGCCAAGCATATTACAGGCCCGTTCATTCATGCTTACTATCTCACCTTTGCTGTCAACCCCTATAAGCCCAACAGGCATTTGATCAAGCAGGGTATGGTAGGCGGAAAGTATCTGGCTCTGGCTTACAAGACCATCGGACTGAATTGAGCCCAGGTGAGACAGGGCCTCGTCCAGCATCCTGCTCTGTGTGACTCTCCGAAGGTTAGAAGCATTCAGCTCAAGGGCTTCCTCAATCGAACGCAGCAAAAAAACTTCATCCCAGGGTTTTGAAATAAATTTGTATATGTTTCCTTCATTGGTTGCGGAAATTATTGCGTCAGAATCGGCAAACCCGGAAAGAACAATCCTTACCGTATCAGGCCATCGGGCACGGACAATACGCAAGAAATCCAAACCACTAATCCCCGGCATCCTGTAATCGGATATTACAAGATTATACGGCTCTGATTTTTCAAGAATCTCAAGGGCATCATGGCCGGATGTGCAGGTTGTCACCTGATAGCCGTTGCGCCGGAAAAATCTCTGCAGCGCATTGAGCACAGACTGCTCATCATCTACCAGCATTATGCGGGCTTCCCTGTTCATAACTCCTCCGCACGGCACTGAACCGGCAGACTCAGGGTAAAGGTTGTCCCCTTGCCAGGCACACTTTCCACTGAAATCTCACCATGATGCTTTTTAACTATGTCGTAGGTTATAGTAAGGCCAAGACCGGTGCCTTTACCCACAGGCTTTGTGGTAAAGAAAGGATCAAATATCTGTTTAAGTATCTCAGGTTGAATTCCCTTTCCGGTATCAGACACGCTTAAAATGACATTATTATCCTTGAAGGCAGTAGTAACCGTAATCAGACCATGTTTATCAATGGCCTGGACTGCGTTAACCAGCAGGTTCGTAATCACCTGATTTATCTGTTGAACATTGCAATAAACCGGCGGAAGTTCACCAAGCTGAAGATTAAGATCAGCCACGTATTTCAACTCATTCCTGACAATATTAATTGTGCTTCTGATACATTGATTGAGATCGGCTTCTTTAATACAGCTCTCATCAATACGGGCAAAATCCTTTAAATCAACCACGATCTGCTTGACCCTGCATGCTCCTTCAATTGATTCATTAACAAGGTTGCCTATATCCTGAGATACGAACTCAATATCCAGCTTCTTCCTCAACTCCAGGCTTTGCTCTTTAAGCTCTGCACAGCAAAAGCGGTCAACCATGACCTCAAGAAACTGAAAATACTGAACAAATGAATCTGAATATTTTTTAAGCGTGCCAAGATTACTCATAATGAAACCCATGGGGTTGTTGATTTCATGGGCAACACCTGCTGCAAGCTGTCCTATGCATGCCATCTTGTCCTGCTGTAGCATGTAGGCATCCTTATCCCTGTTTTTATTCAGCTCTTCCTGGACTCTCTGTTCAAGCAGCATGTTCATAAGTTTCAGCTGCTGCTGCTGTCTGCGGGTCAAATGGCTGCGAAGCCTTACCTTTAAAAGCATCGGGTTGAACGGTTTATGGATAAAATCAATGGCCCCCAGCTCAAGCCCCTTAAGTTCATCCTCAATTTCCCTTCCACCTGTAATAAACACAACAGGAATGGAATCTGTCAGTGGATTTGAACGCAACCGCCTGCAGACCTCAAACCCGTCAATATCAGGCAGCATTACATCAAGAAGGACAATATCCGGCGGGGGCTCCGCCACAGCCAGACGCAATGCACGCTCACCGGTTATCGCAACAGTAACAATGTATTCATCTGCCAGAGTTTCCAGCAACAGGTGGATCACATCGGGTGAATCATCCACCAGCAGTACCTTATATTTTTCCCCATTATCAGACATACTGCCTCCCACACGCCAGACTTACAGAACAGCTTCGACTGCCGGCAAGGTTATTATAAAAGAAGTTCCCTTACCCAGCTCACTTTCCACTACTATCTCTCCGCCATTCTTTTTAACTATATCGTAACTTATGGTCAGCCCCAGCCCTGTGCCTTTACCAACCGGTTTTGTAGTAAAAAACGGCTCAAAAATCCGGTTTAAGAGATCAGAAGGAATTCCGCTCCCGGTATCTGATATACGAAGAGCCACTTTGGATCCTTCACTGGAAGTGACCACCCTTATTACACCATGCCCTTCTATTGCCTGTGCAGCATTCACCAGGAGATTGGTTATAACCTGATTAATCTGCTGCGGGTTGCACAGCACCATTGGAATCTCTCCAAGATCAAGTTCAAGGCTTGCCACATACTTAAGCTCATTACGAACTATGTTCACTGTGCTGCGGACGCATTGGTTGAGATCCGTTTCCTTTACGCCCGTTTCGTCAATACGCGCAAAGTCCTTCAGATCCCTTACAATCTGCTTTACACGATCAGCCCCTTCAAGGGATTCATCCAGAAGAGGGCCGACATCTGACATGATAAAGGCAATATCCAGCCTTGTTCGCAACTCATCAAACTGGTCTGGGGAGCAAGACTTCTGGTTGGTAAGCATAAGCCCCGTCTTTTCTATATAATCGCCAATGGCAACCAGATACTCCTTAAGTGTGCCAAGGTTGCTTATTATGAAACCGACCGGATTATTGACCTCGTGCGCCACACCTGCGGCAAGCTGACCAATGGATGCCATTTTATCCTGCTGAAGCATGAAAGCATCCTTTTCACGATTTTTCCGCAATTCTTCTTTTACCCGCTGTTCAAGTTCATCATTAAGTTTACGCAAGCTATCTTCCGCAATCTTTCTGTCAGTAATATCCAGATGTGTACCGGCCATTCTCACAGGTTTGCCATCAGCATCACGTTCAACAACCCTTCCTCTGTCGAGTATCCAGATCCACTCTCCTGATTTTGTCCTGCAACGATGTTCAGTCTCATAAAAAAGGCTCTTTCCATCAAGATGCTGCTGAAGCACAACCTTAACCTGAGGCAGGTCATCCGGATGTACCAGAGACTCCCAGACAGAGATGTCGGAACCGATTTCATTCAACTGAAACCCCAGCATTAAAGCCCACTGTTCACTGTAGGCAACCGTTCCCTTTGGAAGGTTCCAGTCCCACAATCCGAGATCTGCCCCAGCCAGAGCCAGGGTAAGACGCTCCTTGCTCTCATTCAGAGCCGCAGCAGTCTCTGTAAGAATCAGGTTCTGGGCCTCTGTCGTCTTTTCCCTCAGCCTTGTTTCTTCAAGCCTTGTTTCCACAACACGCATATTCAGATCAGTTCGCGCAAGAACAACAATTCCGGAAAGTATCAAAAGGCCAATTGCCCCGGTCGTAAGCACCAGCTCAATCGCAGAAGTTGTCTGCTTTTTTCCCTGAAGTACAAAGCTTGTAAGAAAGAGGGGGGTTCCTGAGAGTCTGAGGGTAATTGCCGTAATATCTACAGGCGAAGCAGAGGATGGTGGGGTAATTTGAAAAGACTGCTTTCCCGGTTTAAGGTCAGCTGGTGAGGGCAAGAGTCTGTATGGTATTGCGCAAAGCTGCGGGTTTGATGGCGATGCAAGGTATTCTTTGCCGTCCTGCAGGCAGGTACGGGTTTGCCTTGCTTCATTTACAGAGTTGGCTGACTCAATAAAATGCCTGTAGATATCATCCAGACCTATCCATAACAGCAGGTGAGCGGAATAATGTTCCTTGAAAAAATATGGCAATGACAACACCAGCTCAGACCCTTTATCCGAATGGGTCAGGTACATCCGCACACCACTTTTTTTCACAGAAGTATAATGTTTCAACGCCCCCTTTTCAGGAAAAGGAATACCTGGTTCCGAAGATTCGGCCAGTTCTGAACCGGATGCATCCAGAAAAGCTATACGACGATAAATCGGTTTTCCATCAAGTTTTTTACGTAGGCGATACTGTTCAACAGCACTGTTCAAGTCATTAATCGAGGCGCCAAGGCCGTATTCCATTGACATGCCGAGCGACAGATTTTCAAAGTATGAAGTCAGCTGCTGTTTTTCAGATAGGTCAACGAGATCTTCCGCCCTGTCTTTCAGGAAAGACTCAAGAAGTATGGCCCTTTTCTCCATATTGTGCTGAAGTTGTTCAATGGCGGCAACCTGAATCTGATCGTATGAGCGGTAAAGATTAAAAAGGAGAAATCCGAGATAACCCAGAAGAACAAGGTTAACAACGAACAGCGCGCCACGCAGTATGATACGACGAACCGGAAACATCCTGCGCCTCCCCTGCTGTTTAAAACAGCCTGATACACTGGTATCTGAACAAGCTTTCTTTCAGGAAAGCCTGAAACTCCCCACAAGCCTGTTAAGCTCTTCGGCCACCCTGTCAAGTTCATGGACTGCCGCGCCTGTTCCCCTGACTGTAGAAGCAGTCTGGTCAAGTGTCACTGAAGCATTCTGGATACTGCTGCTGATCTCCTGGGTTGTAGCATTCTGCTGTTCTGCCGCTGTGGCAATCTGGCCGAGCTGTTCGCTTAACTCCTCAACCCTGTTTCTGATATCTCCAAGCACAACTCCGGACTCCCTTGCACTTTCAACAGCTACAGCGACATCAGAAATGCTCGACTTCATGGCGCCGACAGCATCCTTTGTCTCTTTCTGCATTCCCCTTATCATCTCATTAATCTCACGGGTTGCCCGCGATGTCCGTTCTGCAAGGGCCCTTACTTCATCCGCAACAACCGCAAACCCCCGTCCGGTCTCCCCTGCCCTTGCAGCCTCTATAGCTGCGTTAAGCGCCAGCAGATTTGTCTGATCGGCAATATCCTCTATTGTCGTGACAATATTGCCAACCTGATCCGCCCTGACTCCAAGGGTATCAATACGCGATGCTGTAAGTCCCACATTTTCAGACATCTGCTTCATTACATCAATTGTGCCTCCAAGAACTGCACTGCCGTTTACGGCTGCCTTGTTTACCGCTTCGGCATTTTCTGCTGCCAGATGGCAATTACGGGCAATATCCTGGCTGGTTGCATCCATTTCCTCTGATGCAGTTGCAAGACCTGCTGTTCTTGCCGAGACCTCCTCAACACCTCTGCTCATCTGATCTGCTGTTGCTGAAAGGCTGCCTGACTGCACACCAAGTTCGCCAGACCTGGAAGCAACCTGGGCAATAATAGCGTTCAACTTGTCAATAAACGTATTGAAGCAGGATGCAGTTTCTCCGATTTCATCCCTTCCATGTACTTCAAGCCGCTTGGTAAGATCCCCTTCACCGCTCGCTATATCCCTCAAACGCTCACGCATTGCTGCAAGCGACTTCAGCACAGGGGCGGTCATAAGCAGCAACATGGCAAGCTGCAGGACAACACTTGTAATAAGCACCGCCAGCATAAAACGCTTTGCCTTGTAAATCGTCATATCCAGACGCGCAGAGGCTGTCTGTGCCAGATCTCCCGCAATCTTGGGAATATAGGTATCAAGCTGCGGCTCGAAATCGTTCAGCACATCCCTCAGTTCTTCAAGCCCCTCTGTGACTGTTGCGTTGTCGAAATTTGCCCTCCTGGCTGTCTCGGCCAACTTGACAAACTGGTCCAGGTACTGTTTTGCAAGCTCTCTCGCCCGCTTGCTGTGTTCAGTAATTCTGGCATTGTGATTAAGACGGTCAATCAGGTCAAGGCTTTGATTAACCTCCTGAATTGACTTTTCAACTCTGGGTATCCATTTATCATCATGACGGTTCAGAAATTCCGCCTCATACTCCCTGGCCTTAAGCATGGCAATATTGCCACGAAGCGCAGCAGTCCGGATTTCGTTGTTCCTGTTCATATCAAGCAGGGCGTTGGCGATAGAAGCGCAGATCACAATTAATGCAGCAACGATTAATACAGCCGCAAAAACCTGTACGGCGCCAAGGGCATTCACTTTACTTCTGAATGTAATATCGCTGAGTTTCATGGCAGAACCTCCAATAGTCAGTGCAAGATTGCGTCAAGTAGATCGAGGTATGAACTGTTGCCATGATGCATTGAATAATAGATTTTAACTATTCGGAAAATTTCTGACAGAACGGGGAGAAATAATGATGTTTTTTTGTAGGCAAGGGATTACATCGGAAAGGCAGGATTACTCAGCTAAGACCCTTTTCCTTTGCATATCCTATAAGTTCAACATCGGAGTGAAATCCTAGTTTTGAAAAAATCCTGGATTTATAAGTACTTACTGTTTTTATACTCAGATCTAGTTCAAAACCGATGGCCTTGAGGCTCTTGCCGATTGCCAGGCTGCGCAGAATCTGGAACTCGCGGTTTGACAGGGAGGTGTGTGAAGGAATAACAGGCTCATCATTATCAATGGCCTTATTAACAAGAGATTCTGAAAGATTCTGGCTGATATATCGCTTGCCCGCAAAAATCTGACTTACCGCCAGCAGCAGTTCATCTGCGGCCTCTCTCTTTGTAAGATAGCCCGAAGCCCCAAGCTTTAGTGAACGGATGGCGAACTGCTCTTCAGGAAACATGCTGAGCATAAGCACAGGCAGGTCAGGCCATGTTTCATGTACACGGGCAAGCAGCTCAAGACCTCCAATGCCCGGCATTGAAACATCAACTATTGCAAGATGATAACTTTGGCAATTCAACAGCTTCAAAGCCTCTTCGCCATCGCCTGCCTCATCGCATACAAGATCTTCGGAAGAATCGTGCAGTTTGAGTATTCCTGCAAGCCCCTTGCGAACCATCGCATGATCGTCAACAATAAGTATTCTCTTCATTCAATGGTATCCTCATATTTTTCTGGCAGCTGAGCCTCAACAATTGTACCACCACCAATTCTGGGGCTTATACTGAAACTCCCCCCGCGCTGTGCGACCCGCTCACGCATACCCATGAGACCAAAAGAATCTGCCGCTGCGATCTGTACATCTGTAATTCCGACACCGTTATCCCGTATCTGCAACAGATACCAGGCGTCCCGCTGTCTCAAGGTGACAAGCGCCTTGGTGGCTTTGGAATGTCTCATTACATTTGTAAGCGATTCCTGGGCAATCCGGTAAAGACAGCCTGCAAGGGCTTTCCCCAAAGGCTTTCCATCCAGTGTGCATGAAAGGATACATTTAATGCCGCCACGCTCCCTTACATCACTTACCAGGCTCTCGATTGCAGGTTCAAGCCCAAGTTCATCCAGAACCTGGGGGCGCATGGCTGCTATAATCCGCTGCACAGTTGATATGGAGTTCTCAACCTGCCCCTTCAGACGAGTTAATCTGGGCTTCAGATCAACCCCGTCACCAAGCTTCAGCATAGTGGCAAGCTCAAGATTCATTGCGGTGAGAGTCTGGCCAAGATCATCGTGAATATCCCTAGAGATGGCCCTCCGTTCCTCATCGCGGATTTTATCAACATGGGCTGCCAGCAGATGAAGCCTGTGATTTGATTCGTTCAGGGAGCGCCCCTGGGCTTCAAGCTGGTTGAGGTTTTGCTCAACGGCCCGCTCAAGTTGCTGATTTGCATCTGCAAGATGCAGTAACTCATCATTCTTCAGTACCCGTTGATTGTATTCCTCGACAAGTTCACCGGCAACAGCCAGTAGCTCCCGCGAGTCCCAGGGTTTGGTCAGATAACGGTGTACCCTGCCGTCATTTATTGCAGCAAGAAGCAGTTGACTGTCCGCAAATGCAGACAAAATCATCCTGCGGGTATCCGGAGCAATTTCCGCCACTCTGGCAAGGAACAACTCGCCGGTCATTCCGGGCATCCTGTAATCCGAGACCACAAGATGAAAAGGGCCGTTATGCTGAACCTCACGGATACCTGAAAGAGCATCTGGAGCTGTTTTCACATCAAAACGGTACCTTCTCATGAAACGGGCAAGGGCAGAAAGCACCCCCGGATCATCATCAACAAAAAGAATACGGGGTCTTGCAACTGCTGTGTTCTGTATGTCGTATCTGATATCAGGCACAGGAGCCCCCATGATCAATAAATAACAACTAGAACAGATTACTGATTATGATAACAGGCAGTTTCATCGAGAAAACGCTGGTAGGCTGCCTCGATTGCCTCAAGCATCCTGTCCCTGCAGCC
>CAZXTZ010000044.1:0-16874 GCA_964643645.1 uncultured Geobacteraceae bacterium | reverse complement strand
TATCAATGAGAACGATGCAGTATCAGTTACAGCGCTTATGTTTACCCTGCTATCATTGGGTACTATTATGCTTTTGCTCTATACTATTACCCGAAACACCCAAATGACAGGTGCTCATAAGAAGTATAAAACAGCCCTTGAGGCCAACTATGGTGCTGTGGATGTGCTGACAAAGGATATTGTGCCCAAAATGTTTACTAACTATTCAACCGCTACGTCACTAGCGACCATGTCTACAGCTTACCCCTCTATATCCATGTCTATGCTGTCATCAGCTTGTTTGCAGCAGAAAAGGACTAGATCAACTACTCAGTGGGACGCAGGGGTTTGTGGTACTATTACAAGAACATCTGTGGCCTCAGAGTCACCTGATATGACATTTAATCTTAGAGCAACTAATGATGCTACAGGGTATCGTGTTTATTCAAAAATTATTGACACCAAGTGCGGCGGTGATACAACAATAGGGCAACCTTGTACAAATTCAACAGAATTAGTAGCAGGGACTGAAAGCTTGAGTACGGGGCAGGCGGTAGGTTCTAATAGTGGACAAATAACACCTCAACACTTGCCTGTATATTATCGTATTGATGTACAAAGTGAGAGAGCTTCCAGTCCAAAGGAAAAATCTAAGCTTTCATTGCTTTATGCATATTGAGTAACGCATTTTTATCTGATTTTTCACACAGTTTTCAGGAGAGCGTGCAATGCCGCAATTGAAACCAGATAATAATAAGAGGCATAGTTATGCCGATTATCTTACCTGGAACGATGATAACCGATGGGAATTGATTGAAGGTCAGGCTGTTTGTATGAGTCCGGCGCCAGGTCGGTTGCATCAACGAATTTCCAAACTTCTGGGCCGGCAGATAGATTTATATCTATCGGATAAATCCTGTGAAATGTATTATGCACCCTTCGATGTGCGTTTTCTTGAAGCAAAAGAAGATGTCGCTGATGATTACATTGATACTGTTGTGCAACCGGATATTGTTGTTGTCTGTGATCCTGAAAAGCTTGATGACAGAGGCTGCAATGGTGCGCCAGACCTGATTATTGAAATTCTTTCACCAACAACTGCTCGTATGGATATGACGGTAAAATTTGAGCTGTATCAGCATTTTGGCGTTAAAGAATACTGGATTGTCCATCCACAAGATCAGACTGTTCTGGCGTTTAAACTTCTGAAAAGTGGTTTGTACGGTGTCCCGGATCGTTATTGCGCTGATGATACTATCCTTGTTCCTCTGTTAGGTGAGCTTGACGTAGACCTTAAAAGGGTATTTTAATATTGTCAGGTTGACCAGAGCCCCCCATTTTGTAGTGAGAAAATCCTGTTATGGAACCTGCCATTAAAAAAGCCAGACGGAAATGGACATACGCAGACTACCTGACCTGGGATGATGGCCAGAGATGGGAGCTGATAGGCGGTATCGCCTACTGTATGAGTCCGGCTCCTGGTTTGCTACACCAGAGGGTGTCGCGTATTTTGACACGAATAATTGATAACGAACTGCTTGATAAGAGTTGTGAACTGTTTGCAGCGCCTTTTGACGTGCGTCTGTCAGGCCAGTGCCAGGCCATCGATAACTATATTGACACCGTTGTTCAGCCGGATTTTCTATTATCTGCGACAAATCAAAACTTGATGACCGTGGCTGCAATGGAGCGCCTGATCTTGTCATTGAGATTTCCTCTCCTTCTACCGCGAAGATGGATCTTACAGTCAAGTTTGACCTTTATGAAAAGTATGGGGTCAGGGAGTACTGGATAGTGCATTCTGTTGAGAAGACGCTTATGGTGTTCAAGCTCCAGTCAGATGGCCGTTACGGGGCACCTTACAGGTACGGAAATGATGGTAAGGTTCCGGTAACCCTCCTTGGTGATCTTGTGGTTGATCTCGCAGAAGTATTTGAAGAGGAGTAACTGATGATTATTAAATTATGTGTTTTGTTTTTGTGAAATCCCCCCAAATTTATACCACATCATACTGTAGCCCATCTCTGCCTTTGATACATCATCTTGTGTAGATTTTTTAATTTGATATTAATTATATAAAATTGCTTGACAATGTTATGAAATAAGCTAAATAAGCTACAAATGTTATAGTCAATTGGAAGAAACCAATGAAAGTACAAAATCAGGTAAAAGCATTGCGTGAAAGAAAAATGATGAGCAAGTCTGAACTTGCCCGCAAGGCTGGTGTTTCTGCTGTTACAATTGACAGGATTGAGCGTGGAGAAGCTTGTCGGCTGGAAACCATGCGCAAGATCATACTGGCCCTTGGTTACAAATTGGAAGACAAGGACAAGGTTTTTCAAGAACAGGAGTGACAGGTACGAGCCATGTTTGGATTGTTTAGCAAAAAAAAGGATCTCGTCGGTATCGACATCGGATCGAGTTCAGTCAAGCTGGTTCAGCTATGGCAGAACAAGGACTCGTATCAGTTGCTTAATGTTGGCATCGCTCCCTTGCCGCCTGAGGCCATAGTTGATAACAGCCTTATGGATACCGCTTCGGTTGTTGATGCTGTAAAGAATCTTGTGCTTAGTATGGGGATTAAAAGCAAGGAAATTGCCTGCTCGATATCTGGTAATTCCGTAATTATCCGTAAGATTCTCCTGTCAACTATGACGAGTGAGGAGCTTGAGGAACAGATAGCCTGGGAGGCAGAACAGTACATCCCGTTTGATATAAAGGATGTGCATATTGATTTTCAAATACTTGGCCCCGATCCGGTTGATCCTTCAAAAATGCAGGTTCTGCTTGTTGCAAGCAAAAAAGATATAATTAATGAATATGTCTCCCTGTTCTCAGATGCCGGATTAAAGCTGGATGTAATGGATATAGATTCATTTGCTATCCAGAACGCTGCTGAAATTAACGGCATTGCCTCTGACAGGGATGATGTAATAGCGCTTGTTAATATTGGCGCCGGTATTATGAATATCAATATTGTGAAGGGTGAAGTCTCCCTGTTTACAAGAGATGTGCAGATGGGCGGAAACATTTACACTGAAGAGATACAGAAGCAGCTTGGTGTAGGCGCCGATGACGCCGAGTCAATGAAGATGCTTGCCAATGAAGGTGTATCTGATCAGTTGATGGCTGTTATTAAAAGAACTAACGACACTATTTCTCAGGAAGTAAGACGTTCCATTGATTTTTACAACTCCACCGCTGCGAATGACGACAGAATTACCAGAATAGCCATCGCTGGCGGATGCTCGAAGGTGATCGGACTTTGCGACGCAATAAAGGAACGGCTTGGTATGGATGTGGAAGTAATTAACCCGTTCAGGAATATTAAATTCAGCGATAAGGATTTCGATCCTGAGTATATTAAGGAAATAGCTCCATTGATGGCTGTTGGCGTGGGGCTTGCCATACGGAGGGTCGGGGATAAATGATAAAAATTAACCTGCTTCCGATAAGAGCTGCAAAAAAGAAAGAAACAGCTATACAGCAGATTGTTATATTTGCAGCAGCTGTTGTGGTTACTCTTGTTCTTGTCCTGTCATTCTATTTTATAAAGCGTGCCCAGATATCTGGTACAAAAAATGAAATAACTGCAGCCAAAGCAAAAATCAGCGAGCTTGAGGCAAAGATAGGCAAGCTTAATGACATTGAGAAACTTAAAGAAGAAGTCAAGAGAAAGCTCGACATACTTGCCCAACTGAGAGCTAACAAGTCCGGCCCAGCCAAGCGTCTTGCGACATTGAGCGATGTTACTCCCGACCAGCTCTGGCTTACTACTTATAAAGAGGCTGGAGACAGTGTAAAAGTTGCCGGGCTTGCTTTGAATGAGGAGCTTATAGCCCAGTTCATAAGGGCGGTTGAGGCTTCTTCCGACTACGAAAAAGTAGAACTGCTTGTTTCCGAGCAGAAAGATGTGTCAGGAACAAAGTTTAAGCACTTTGAGCTTACATTCAAACTTGAAACTATGAAACAGGCCTCAAAAGGTAAATAGATAAGCCTTTATTTCTTGATTTATTGTAACCGGCAATCAGTAAAATAAACACTTGAGAAGGGTTCTGATATGGATCCCAGCGTTGAGAAAATACTTAAGCTTCCCACTTTGCATAAGGCAATCATCCTTGCAGTTGTAGTTCTGGTTGAGTTCGGGGCACTGTTTTACTTTCTTTATCTTCCAAGATACAAGGAACACAACGGTCTTAAGGTTGAACTTGCCAAACTTCACACCGATGTAGCTGAAAAAACCAGAAAGGCAGATAATCTGCCTAAAATTCAGAAGCAGTATAACGATTTGCAGACTGAACTTAAAAAGGCAATTGAAGAACTACCCAATTCAAAAGAGATACCAACACTGTTAACGAGTATAACTGATTTGGGAAAAAAGGCCGGTCTGGATTTTCTTGTTTTCAGACCAAAGCCTGAAGCGGTTAAAGACTTTTATGCAGAAGTGCCGGTTGATATTGTCATATCCGGATCTTATTACAGTGTGGCAAACTTTTTTGCAGCAGTTGCCAATCTCCCAAGAATTGTAAATATTGCGAACGTTGATTTTTCAGAGGTTAAAAACGTCAATAACCGCATGATGACAAAGGTTACCTGTACTGCTACAACATTCCGGTTCCTTGCCAAGGAAGAGATCAAGAATGATAAAAAACCTCCCAAAAAATAGAACAGTTTTTATCGTAACTCTTGCTGTTTTTACGATGATCTTTTCTTTCGGTTGCGATAAGTTCAAAAAGAAACCATCAGCTACTGTAAATCAGCAGCCTAAACCTGCATCTCAGCCAAAACAGGCTGCCAAGCCTGTCCAGAATCAGGTCAGCTCACTGAAGGTTACTCCTGCTGCTGGTAATCAGTATGATTTCAGTACAAAGAAAGATCCATTCAAACCATTTGCCGTAATAAAAGTGGATCAGCCTGCACCAGGTTCAAGACAATTGTCAAAAAGTGGTCTGCCTATCCATAGTTTTGACCTTTCACAGTTCAGGCTGGTTGGTATTGTCGCTGATCCAAAAGGTAACAAGGCCATGGTTATGGATCCTACAGGCAAGGCTTATGTGTTGAATATAGGCATGTCTATTGGCAAGGCTGAAGGTAAGGTTTCAAAGATTTCCACAGCAGGAGTTGAAGTTGTGGAAGAATTTCGCGATGAAAATGGAAAATCAAGAAAAGAAACAATCAAGATTCCCATGTTGAGGAAACCGTAAGGAGTGCTCCCGATGAAATGGATCAAGACATTGCAGTCTAAAACAGCATTGATTGCTCTGGCCGCAGCTGTATGTATATTTCCTCTTGTTGCTATGGCCAAGCCTCAAACTGATAATACTCAGGCTGCCGCCGGGACAGTTGCATCAATAAGCACTGTGCAACTGACAGGAGACGGTTCCAAGGCCGAGCTCCTTGTAACAACTTCTGTTCCTGTTACATACACAAGCTATAAGACAATAACTCCAGCCAGGCTTGTTGTTGATTTTTCTCAGACCGTTCCGGTAGACTCACTTGCCCTTCCCAAGGCTAAAATGGGCGCTGTAAAATCCGTGTCAGTGAAACGTTACGACACAGATGCAGGGCCTCTTACAAGAATGGAAGTTGAACTTAATCAGGATGTGGATGCTGAAATTTCACCCATGGCCGGTAACGCCTCTGTGCTTAAATTTTCTTTTCCAGCTGTTCAGCAGCCAGTGGTTGAAACTCCTGTTGCCCAGGCAGAACCAGTTTCTCAGCCACCGGCAGCTGTTGCAGCAGCAGTGCCCACCGAAGTAAAACAAACTTCAGCTCAACCTGTAGCTCAACCTGCTGTTGCACCTCCTGCAACCTCTGCCCGTTTGTTTTCTGGTGTATCAGCACATGGCAATTATATTGAAATTCAGCTTTCCGGGCCATCACCTGAATTCAAGACTTTCAGGCTTAACAAGCCAGAAAGGGTTGTTCTCGACATACTTGACACAAGGGTTGCCACTGATACCAGGCTTGTACAGATTAATACACTTGGAGTTGCAACTGCGCGTATTGGAACTTATGCGGATAAGGTAAGAGTCGTTTTTGATGCTTCAAACGGATCATTGCCGGATGCAGTTGTCGAGCGCTTTGATTCAGGACTTAAGGTTTCTTTCCCAGGCTCTATAGCAAAAGCGCCTTCGCTTCCTGCTGCTACAACTGTAGAAACTTCTTCAAAACCATCTTATGCTCCATCTGTTGCAAAAAACACTGCTGTCGCTTCACTTGGAGCTCCCATAGTTGAGTCACTTGATTTTCAGTACATGGATACAGTATCAAGGGTTGTTGTAAAGCTCCGTGGTGATGTAATAACTGAAGAACCGGTTAAGTCATCCGGTTTTGTTTCCATGAAGTTCAAAAATGCTTCACTTCCAAGACATCTTCAGCGTTCATTTGAAACACGAGATTTTAATTCACCGGTTTTGAGAATTACACCTATTGAGATGAAAACACGCAAGGGGCATGATACGGTTGTAAGGGTGGCTCTTAAATCCGATGTTAAGTACAAGTTTGTTCATGAAGCTGATATTGCTTATCTTGAATTCCAGAATCCTCCAAAGCAGGTTAATGCACCGGTACAAAAGACATCACAGTCATCAAAGGCTTCACCGCAAGCTGTGTCGGTTGAGCAGCAACTTGTGCAGAATGAGCCTGTAAAGCAAGGTGCAAGGCGCTCTTACACAGGAAGAAAAGTTACTCTTGAATTTGCTGATGCTGAAGTAAGAAAAATATTCCAGTTATTGTCAGAAGTAAGTAACAAGAATTTCGTCCTGGGAGATGAGGTTTCCGGAACTATCAGTCTGAAACTTGTAAACGTGCCATGGGATCAGGCCCTTGATATAATTCTTGACACCAAAAATCTTGATAAGCGCGAGGAAGCCAATATTGTTCTTATTCGTGGCAAGGGTAAGTTCAAGTCATTGCTTGATGAAGAGGTTGAAATTCGTAAAGCTGCATTAAAGAGTGAACCATTGGTAACGGAAACATTTGATGTGAACTATTCCGATCTTCCAGGAATTGCTGCCCAGTTCAACGCTCTTAAGACGGACAGGGGATCTATAACCCAGGATGCCAGAACAAACAAAATCATAGCAAAGGATGTTAAAACCGCTCTTGATGATATGCGTAAACTTCTGAAGGCTCTGGATGTCCCTGAGAAGCAGGTTATGATTGAGGCACGAATAGTTGAGGCTACAACAGATTTTACAAAGTCACTCGGAATAAACTGGGGGATTCACAGGACAGCAACATCTGACTCTGCATGGCCATTCATTAATACTCTCCACTCTGCATTTGGTGGTGTAGCTGCTACAGCTGCTCCAACTACCGGAGTAAGTGGAAACTCTGGTGCAACAGCTGATGTGGCCTTTGGTCTGATTGGTACTAATGTTAAAATAAACATGCGTCTTAATGCTGCTGCTACAGCTGGAATTGTAAGAGTAATTTCAACTCCGAAAGTAGCTACTCTTAACAACAAGACAGCAAAGATTACCCAGGGAACACAGATACCCTATACATCTGCCACATCAGATAAAATTGAGACAAAGTTTGTCGAAGCGGCCCTGGCGCTTGAAGTTACACCTCATATAAATAACAATGGAACAATTGTTATGAAGATTGATGCCAAAAATGATTCTCCAGGATCAACCGGAAACCCGCCGCCAATTAATAAAAAGCAGGCCACTACAGAAATGCTTTTAAGAGATGGTGAAACAACTGTTATTGGTGGAATTTACAAGGATCAGGAAAGTGAAGGGGAAGAAGGAGTGCCTTGGCTGAAGGATGTACCCCTTCTGGGACACCTGTTTAAAAATACGGATATCAAAAAACAGCGTACCGAGTTGCTTATATTTATAACTCCACACATTATCAATCCAACAGCCAGTTAGAACTTATACAATTTACTGATTAAAAGCTCCGTTCAATAAATTGAACGGAGCTTTTTAAATTGAAATCATCAATATATCATTCATGCAATGACGGTATTTTATCCATCCATATTTTTTCTGAACAAGGTGCTTTATGTCCTGGTATACATTTTTTAGCTATCGCAAATGAATTCTGAAGATATCAATTCAATCACCGATTTTGTAATTAATGGCAATTCTGTTGATCTGTCTGATGCCATTACCATTTCCAGGCTTGACAGACAGCAGCTGCCATTTCTTTTTGCTGCTGCAACCAGAATTCGTGAGCATTTTTTCGCTAATTCAGTGTCTTTATGCTCGATTATAAATGCAAAATCAGGCAAATGTCCTGAAAATTGCTCCTTCTGTGCCCAGTCTGCACATCATTCAACCGGTTCTGCTGTTTATCCGCTGCTTGATGATTGTGAAATATTGGATGTAGCAAATGCTGCTTCCAGATCTGGTGCATCATGCTTCGGAATTGTAACAAGTGGCAGCGGAATAACTCCAGGCCATGAACTGGACAGGTTGTGTTCAGTTATCAGTCGGATAAAGAATGAAACAGATCTTCACCCTGCTGCATCACTTGGTGTAATAGATATTGAAACTGCCATGATTCTAAAAGAATCAGGGCTCGTTACATATCATCATAATCTTGAAACTTCCCGCAGTTTTTTCCCTTTTATATGCACTACACATAACTATGATGATGATATTGATACTGTACGGGTTGCGGGGAAAGCCGGCTTAAGGGTCTGTTCCGGTGCTTTGTTCGGTCTTGGGGAGGAGATGTCTCACCGTCTGGAACTGGCCATTACCCTTCGGGATCTTAATGTTGATTCTGTTCCTGTAAACTTTCTTGACCCGGTACCTGGCACTCCTCTTGAGGCGGCTCAAAATCTTGCTCCCCTTGAATGTCTGCATACAATTGCATTATATCGTTTCCTTCTGCCCAAAGCCCATATTACAGTATGCGGCGGTCGCGAGAAAAATCTCCGTGAGCTTCAGTCCTGGGTTTTTCTTGCCGGGGCAACTGGGATAATGACAGGAGATTATCTTACAAAAGCGGGTCGCAAGCCTGACGCCGATCAGAGGATGATTGAAGATCTTGGCCTGAAGGCAGATCGGAGAATTTTTTAAGTGAGTAATGCTATTTTCATTACCGGTACTGATACCGGTGTCGGTAAAACGATTGTTGCTGCCGTACTGGCAAGGGTACTGCGGCTTCGTGGTGTTGATGTCGGGGTTATGAAGCCCGTAACCAGTGGCTGTGATGAGCGTGGAGGTCAGTTGGTTTCTGATGATGCCGAGCTTCTTGCCTGGGCGGCCGGGGTTGAGTGTACCGAGGATGTCGCCCCTTATCTTTTGCGTCAACCGATAGTTCCAGTTGAGGCTGCTGAGCTTGAGGGTACAAGGATAGATTTTGACAGGATTTCGGATTGTTTCAAGCGTCTTTCCGCTGCCCATCAGTTTGTTATTGTTGAAGGAGCAGGGGGGCTTATGGTGCCTCTTAATGGTGGTCTCCTGATTTCTGATCTGGTTAAACGGCTTGAGCTTCCACTGTTGATTGTTGCGCGCCCTGATCTTGGAACAATAAACCACAGTTTGCTTACCTGTTTTGCTGCAGGCCAGATGGGGATTGAGGTGAGGGGGGTCGTGGTAAACCGTTTCCCTTTGAATCCCGGGCTTGCTGAAAAGGGCGCACCTCACCAGATTGGTTCACTCTGTGGTGCTCCGATACTTGGAATCTGGGATGATCTTTCCGGGACATCGGAGCAGATTGTTGATCACCTGGCCGAACGTTTTAACGCTGATCCGAAAAGTGATATAATATTAAGGATAATAGGGACAGGTGAGTAGAGTTGCCAATGAAAGATGAAAAAATAAGGGACAGGATAGTAACCACCATAACCCGACTTGATGGCGCTGTCCTTCAGGGCAAGGAAGAGGCCTTGAAGCTGGCTATGGTTGCAATGCTTACAGGTGGTCACCTCCTGATCGAGGATCTTCCGGGCATGGGTAAGACTACCCTTGCCCTTGCCCTTGCAGGCAGCACTGGGCTTACACTCGGGAGGGTGCAGTGTACAAGTGACCTGCTTCCATCTGATATTACAGGTCTTTCTGTTTTCCGAAGGGAGGAGGGAAAGTTCTCTTTCATTAAGGGACCTGTATTTAACCATCTGGTTCTTGTTGATGAGATAAACCGTTCAATGCCTCGTACCCAGAGTGCATTGCTGGAGGCGATGGAGGAACGCCGTGTGACGTTAGAGGGTGTTACTTATCCGCTTCCTGACCCATTTTTTGTAATTGCTACACAGAACCCTGCTGAGCAGACCGGTACTTATCCGTTGCCCGAATCACAGCTTGACAGGTTTCTGCTTTGCACAGACATAGGATACCCGGCTGTAGATCTTGAAAAATCAATAATATCCGGTGGTGGTGTTCGTGACAGGCTTGAAGGTCTGCCAACTCTTCTTATGCCGGAAGATATAATCAAAGCACGCATTGAAGTTTCTTCTGTATTCCTGTCAGCAAAAGTGCTGGACTATCTTTACTCTATTGTAAAGGGAACCAGAACCCACAAGTCGGTGCTAACAGGACTTTCTACCCGCGCTGGAATTGGCCTGGCAATGGCAGCCAGGGCCGTGGCATATATTGCAGGGCGTGACTATGTCGCTCCTGAGGATGTAAGGGATATAGCGCCTGCCTGCGGGGGGCACAGACTGCTTATGCGCCCCGGCCATGAATCTCTGGATCGCAAGGAGTTAATACGGATAATCCTGGCAGACATACCGCTTCCTTTGGCCTGAAGCTTACCCGCGCCGGTGCGCTTTATATCATTATAACTATCCTGCTTGGATTTGCTGCCGTAAACACCGGCAACAATCTTATATTTTTAATTGTATCAGGTCTTTTGGCATTTATGTCTGTGACAGGTTATGCCGGGATGATAAACCTTAAAGGTCTATCACTCGAAGTCATGCCGCCAGAAGAGGTTTATGCCGATACTCCCGCAGCCTTTAACCTTGTATTGACAAATGCAAAAACAAGACTGCCTTCCTTCCTTCTTGAGATATCCTCGTTGGGGCCCACGGTAGTATTTCCGTTTTTGAAAGCTTCAGGAACATTGAAAATACCTGTTTTACTGAATTTTAAAGAGCGTGGATATGCATCCCTTGAAAGAGTCTCTGTAGGCTCCGCCTTTCCAGTCAACTTTTTTGTCCGTTCCTGGACGCTTCCAGTTGCCTGCTCCTTTCTCGTTTTTCCTTCCCTCATTCCCTCACCTCTTACGGATGATTCCGGAGATTCTGAAAAGAGAGAACTTGGCGCCACATTACTCCGTGGAGCAGGTGGCGAGGTTGAAAGAATATTGGAATATACTGGTAGAGAACCGCTTAAGCAGATTCACTGGAAACTTTCAGCAAGGTCTGAAGAGTTCAAGGTTAAGGAGTTCGGAGAACCATCAGCAGAGCCACTTGTCATAGATATTGATTCTCTTTCAGGTAGTCTTGAAGGCAGAATATCAGCTGCTGCATGGATAGTCAGGAACTGTGGCATGAAGCGCCCGGTGGGATTGAAGCTCGGGGCTGATTTTATACCGCCGGTGCAGGGGAAAAGTCAGATTTTTTTACTGTTGGGAAAGCTTGCAATCCTGGGAAAGTAGTTATTGCCCTTTTAAAGCTGCGATCAGATCAGCCAGTTGTTGTATCTGGGGATTGGAAATCCGTTCAAAAGAGACACCTATGCCAGGCATCTGGTGTACTTCACCCCAGTGTCGAACCCATTTGATTACAGCAACTATCTCGCTTGTATCCTTAAGGCCTATAAACTCTGCTGTAATAGTATGCCCTCGTTGATTTCCCGGGTTGGCGCTGAAGAGGAAACAGCCATTCCTTGATACGTTAAGCGAAACGCTCTTTTCTGGAAGGTCAGGCAGATTGTGATTCAGAATAAGTGCATTCAGATGTAGTGAAACTCTGTCGTTGGGCCGCACATGGCGTGCGGTAAAAGATCTGCAGATCTCTATGAATCCTGTAAGGGTTGATGCATTTCCATGAACAGCTGTGGCGGAAAGCAGTTTAATTATATCTGTTGCAGGCATGATGTTAAGGTATGCGCTGGGCAGGGTCTGTATTACATCCTCAATAATGCCTTTTTCATAAACACTTGCCTTTGTTATTACCGGCATGTCCAGAAGTATGCCGTTAAAAGGCGATGTTGAAGCCAGTTCGGGTACCTGCCGGATGTCGAGAACGGGATGACATGTTGTGCCCAGTTCTGCCAGGGCTTCGCTGTAAGCATTGACTCTGGTTTCGTTACGGGCAACCAGTATCACTTTTATATCAGTCATTCAAGAGACTCTCTTTGATAGGGTTTTGCAAGAGGATAGCATGATTGAATCATTGTATCGCGAAAAACTTGTTAATGACAATATGAAGGAATATGGCAGTGCATACCGGCTGCTTTCCTTTCTTGATGAAGATGAATCCAGGGCTGCCCTGGATGAGAGGGACTCCCTTCTTGCATGGCTTTCAGAAAATGCCCAAATTGGCTGCGCCGGAACAAAGGTTGACTGTACAAACCTTTCACCAGGGTGCCGGAGTTGTGTTGAGGGGGGCTGGTCATGCCTTTTTGTGAACGGCAGATGTAATGGCCGTTGTTTCTATTGTCCCACTTCCCAGGACGATGACGGTCCGCCGGTTACAAACGGAATTCTTTTTGAAACTCCTGATGATTATGCAGCCTATCTTAAGAGATTTCGATTTACCGGAGCCAGTATAAGCGGAGGAGAGCCGTTGCTGACACCCGAGCTTTCAATCTCTTTTATCAAGGCAGCCCGAGAGAGGTGTGGAAACGGGATACATATCTGGCTCTATACCAACGGCACAATGCTTACACCAGAACTATGCAGAAGGCTAAAGGATGCGGGGCTGAACGAAATCAGGTTTGATATTGGTGCGGTACGTTACAATCTGAAAAAACTTCGTGTCGCAATGGATATTATTCCTGTTGTAACTGTAGAAATACCTGCCATTCCTGAAGATGAAGCATCTATGCGCAGGAAGATATTTGAAATGAAGGAAGCCGGTGTCAGATATCTGAACCTGCATCAGTTGAGGTTGACTCCCCATAATTTTTCACACCTGCTGGATCGCGGATACAGGTTTATTCATGGCGAGAAGATTACAGTTCCGGATTCGGAGCTTGTAGCGTTGAGGCTTGCAAGGTTCAGCATCGAGTCAGGAGCAGGTTTGCCTGTCAATTACTGCTCATTTCCTTATAAACGTCGTTTTCAGCATGCCTCAGCCCGCATACGGGCAGCGCTTTCAGTACACAAAGAGGGAGAGTCTGTTACGGATGCCGGATATATTCGTATTTTTTCAGGCGGTTCCGTCAGGTATGCCGAGGCAGTTATTCTACAGCAGCCATCTTTGCGTTTTCCATTTGAAAAGATAACCCTTGATTCAGGCCGCTCTCTTTATCTCGAACAGCGTCAGGTTGCACCTGCTTTTGAGCTGTCCGCAAAAGAAAGAGAGAACCTTGAAAATGGTGAGCCACCTGAAAGGCTTCTCTCGTTTGAAAAGATTAGGCATGGTCTTGCTGAATATTTTTAGTCGCAAAAGTGCAAAGAGATTTTGTGCCATGTTCTATTTTTGCAAAGATGCAAGTAATTGGATGACCTCTTGGTAAACATGTTTTTAAAGTGCCTGATAATTAACAGGAAAAAATAATATTTTGAAAATGCGAGAATTGGCACGTCGACTGCTTGTAGTAGGGATGACTTATGGTCAATCATCCCCTGCAAGGAGGGTTTCATGTCAAATCCGCACGAGAGTAAAGGCTGGCAGGTCGTTATCGCCGGTACAGGCATCAACCTGGCGCTGGGCGTTCTTTACGCCTGGAGTATCTTCAAAGAGGCCATCGTAACATCTATCAAAACCGGTGGTCCCGGCGCATTTAACTGGGAGCTTAGTTCGGTGGGTACTCCGTACGCTGTAAGCTGTCTGGTATTTGCCTTTGCAATGATTATTGCAGGCAAGGCCCAGGACAGGATAGGCCCTGCCCGCACGGCGCTTATCGGAGGTCTGCTGGTTGGAGCGGGTTTTGTTCTGCTTGGCTTTACAAACAGCTACACTGCCTGGATCCTGGGATTTGGTGTCCTTGCCGGTGCTGGCTTTGGTTTCGGCTACTCTGCCGCAACCCCACCGGCCATAAAGTGGTTCTCCTCAGCAAAAACAGGCCTTGTTGCCGGTATTGTTGTTGCCGGTTTTGGTCTTGCCCCTGTCTACATAGCCCCACTCGCCAAGTTTCTGCTGGGGCATTATGGAATACAGAACTCAATGTTAATTCTTGGTATAGGTTTTCTGGTTGTGGTCTGCGGACTTTCTTTCCTTCTTGTTAATCCGCCGAAGGGCTATGTTCCCCGTGAAGTACTTCGTGGTTACTACCCGGCCCTTGATGCGGAAAAGAAGAAGAAGGAAGAGTCCAACGCCACTGTCAGTGAAGTGTTGCGCTCCCCCAAGTTCTATGTATTATGGTTGTGCTTCTTTATAGGGGCCGGTGCAGGGCTTATGGTAATCGGCAGCGTGGCTGGAATGGCCAAGAAGAGCATGGGAGACATGGCGTTTGTAGCAGTTGCAATCGCAGCCCTTGGCAACGCCGCAGGTCGTATTGTGGCAGGTGTGCTTTCAGACCGTATAGGCCGCAGGGCAACCCTGTTCATAATGCTTGCCTTCCAGGCATCTCTTATGTTTGCGGCAATACCTATAACATCTAACCCCAATGCGGTAATGCTGGTCATACTTGCAACATTCATGGGTTTCAACTACGGATCAAACCTGGCTCTTTTCCCTTCATTTGCAAAAGATTACTGGGGACTCAAGAACTATGGTCTCAACTACGGCGCGCTTTTTACAGCATGGGGGCTTGGCGGTTTTGTGCTTGTGCAGGCAGCTGACAAGATAAAGGCCATGCCAAATGGTAATAATAATGCCTTTATTGCAGCAGGTGTCCTGCTTGCTGTTGGAGCTGGCCTGAGTGTGTTCCTTGCTGACAAGAAGAAGGTCGTTGCAGGAGAAGAGGCTCCATCCCGCTGGAAGGAGTTCTGGGCGGAATTTGCTCTGGGACTCAAGGTTTTCCTCGGCTTCGAGGCTCCGGTTATCCGCGCCCCACGCGACTGGGATGCCATAGAGAAATCAAAGGCCTGACTTAAATATCAATAAGCATTTCCAGTCATCTCCCCCCTGTTGTCCTTAGGCTTCAGGGGGAGTTTGTTTTTACAGATACTTGTAGATATCTGAAACGGGGTGTAGGATTTCTAAAAATAGGAGGTGTGAAATGCCAGACTCGCGATTAGCAAATCTCCTTGATTCTTCAATCTATCCTGACCTGACTGCTTCAGTCAGGCATATCCAGACACATATTTCCCACCTTTTCATAACTGACAGTTTTGTATACAAGATAAAGAAGCCGGTGGATTTTGGTTTTCTTGATTTTACAAGCCTTGAAAAGCGCCGTTATTACTGTAATGAAGAGTTGCGCCTCAATCGTCGGCTGTCGCCGGATGTTTACCTTGAGGTGCTGGAGCTTTTTGAGGATGAAAATGGCGCCATCACATTTTTTCCAAAGGGTGAAGTTGTTGAGTATGCGGTAAAGATGGTTAGATTACCTGAAGAGCGAATGATGTCTACTCTGCTTGATAAAGGTATGGTTTCTTCTGAAGAGATAGAAAAGTTGGCATCTCTTGTTGCCAGGTTTCATCTCTCTGCTGCTACTGATGATAGAATTTCATCATTCGGGTCAGCCGCTATAATTCGTAAAAATTGGCTTCAAAATCTACAGCAGACCTTGAAGTACACAGGTAGAACTCTGTCGCTGGATGATCATCAGCTCATCAGCAGGCTGGCTATGGAGTTCATTGACAGCGCAATTGAGGTTATCAAGCAGCGGGTTGAAGGCGGTTTTATCCGTGATTGTGATGGAGACCTGCACAGTGAAAACATCTGCCTGGACGAAAAGATTCATATTTTTGACTGTATAGAGTTCAGTGAAGATTTCAGATTTTCGGACACAGCCGCAGATGTGGCATTTCTTGCCATGGATCTTGAAAATCATGGCTGTCTGGATCTTGCAAGAATATTTGTTGCAAGATATATCCAGATCACCGGAGATTCCGGAATATGGGGTGTTCTTCCGCTCTACCTTGCCAACCGTGCATTTATAAGAGGCAAGGTGTCCAGTTTGTGTATAGATGACAAGGGGATAGATGAGTCGGCAAGAGAGGCAGCAGCAACCAGGGCAGCCCGATACTTCAGGCTTTCAAAGGGATATTTTATCCGTCAGAAACTTGAAAAGACACTTTTTATAACATCAGGCCCCACAGGATGTGGCAAAAGCACCCTTGCCGCTGAGCTTTGCTTCCAGCTTGGTATCAGACAGATATCTTCAGATGTTGAGAGAAAGCGCATGGCTGGTGTCAGGGAAACAGACAGAAGCGCGGCCATATATGGAGAGGACTGGAACAAAGCGACATACGACAGGCTCGCAGAAGTTGCGGCTACAGAACTTTCGCAGGGCAGGTCTGTTGTTGTTGACGCAACATTCAGGTCTGTCTCTTTAAGGGAGAGGTTTGGCAGACTTGCGGCATCTTCTGGAGCAGCCTTCGTAATAATTATGCCGCTATGTAGTGAAGATGTTGCAAAATCCCATATCGCGGAACGTGAAAAATCAGGTATTTCAACATCTGATGGCAACTGGGCTGTTTATCAGTCCCAGATATCCACTTACGAACCTCCGGCGCCGCAAGAAGGGAGAGTACTCCAGATTGATGTTGATGATACCCTGAAAATGACAGACAGGCTTCTTAAAGAAATTGGCTTGCTTTGAGTTGGCAGATATTTTTTTAGTGCAGGTATTTTTTTGCATACAAGCCTGATTTTGTGTGCTAGTGTACAAAATCTTTTAAAGCTGATAATAACTGTGCATTTATAAATG
>CAZXTZ010000043.1:0-17177 GCA_964643645.1 uncultured Geobacteraceae bacterium | reverse complement strand
CCCCTCTGCAACAGTAAACTGTAGAAATTCCAAGGCATCGGCATTCGGTATCCGCAGTTGTCTGGCGATTACCGCAGCAGTGCGTTTACCATCCAGCGCTTCCAGCAGACGATAGTACGGCTTGATCAGGGACTCGGTGCAGACCTCGCCGTGGGCCGGGTAGATGGCTGCCCAGGAACCGTTCTTTTTAAGCTGCCTGCTGATCCATAGCAGATCCGGCTCCCCCGATTCAAGGATCTCCATAATCTCATAGTTAAAGGACAGCAGGGTCAGGGAACCGGATCTCTCAAGCCTCATATTCAGCAGGTCAAGGTCAAGCAGCTCTTCATCATCCGGCGGAACAGGCGGAACTGCCATGAGGGCCACGCCGTAGGCATAGTGGTAGTCCACACAATCAAGGGCAGCTGGCAGCAGCTTTTGTGCTTTGCATTCCTCAAACAGGCTGGTCAGAAAATTACGCTGGAGCTGCCGGATCTGCTGATCATCCAGCTCGGCCTCATCCGGCACCCTGCCCATCTGCTTGTGCAACCATGCACCAAACCGCACCAGCAGCTCTACAGGTTTGAGTTTCAACCCCCTGGCCACGCCATTAAACCAGGCCACTGCCTTGCCGCGTGAGTAGAAGATGTCACTGGCAGCCCCAAGCTGTCGCGCTCTGTCCATATCTGCCAGTGAAAATGAGGCTGACTCCAGCAGGGTGTAGGGCGGTCCAGCCAGGTGACGCATACCGATACCGGCTGCCTTCAGAGCCACTTTGGTGCCGGGCAGCACGGCCAGAGGAAAGATATCCAGATGGTTGGGGTAGAGGGAAAGAGCAAAGTTGAGCCCTTCCCGAAATTTTTCAAAGGTGTCGTCTGGCAGTCCGTAGATAAGGTCAAAACCAAATGTGGCGCCGGAATCATTAAGCAGCATCACTTTAGAAGCAAACTCATCCCGGTTGAATTTCCTGCCAACACCATCTGCAACCGCAGGATCCGCGCTCTGCAGGCCTATCTGCAGCGAACAGGTGAGCCCGGCAAACAGCTCGGCCTGTTCCTTGTCCAGCAGCTCGTGGCGTACCTCAAAATGAAAGTGAACATCCGGAGCGTTATCACGGATCAGACGCAAAAGCTGCTTTGCCCTTTTTTTATCGGTATTGAAGGTCGAGTCAAGCGCAAAAATCTGGGAGGCTCCTCGGGTCACAAGGTAATCAAGCTCCTTCTCCAGACGCTCAAGCGGGTAGCGCCGAACCTTGCGATCTCCCATGCCGTCGTAACAGAACTCACAGGCAAAGGAACAGCCACGGGAGAGCTGCCAGACCATGCCGTTTTCTATGTTCCGATCCAGCAGACCAGTCAGGTAGGGTGATGGCAGTATGGCAAGGTCTTCAATCTGTGGACGGGGGATAATCTTCAGGGCTCCATCCATCAACCGGGCTGTGCCGGAAAGGTCGTCCAGAGACTCCCCCCTGATCAATCGTTCAAGAAGCTCTGCTGCTGTCAATTCACCTTCTCCGATAACCAGCAGATCAAACGGGGCCTCAGCAAGAAGACCTGCCGGATTTGCCGTAACCTCCGGGCCTCCGGCAATCAGAAGAATAGAGGGGAAGCGTTCCCGCAGCCTGGTTGCAATGGCGCAGCACTCGACGCGGTTCCATACATAGACAGGCAGGCCCACAATATCCGGTTGCTGCCGGATGATTGAAGCCTGTATCTGATCAAGCGGCGTTCCACAGAAAAACTCGGCCATGCTGACGGTTGCCCGGCCCTGAAGGGAAGATTGCTGATCTATATAAGCCTTCAGAAAAGCAGCGGCCAAGGGCACGGCCTGGGCTGAGGGCATTGCATGGAGGGTGACAAGATGCAGGTTCATGGAGGCAGAATACAACAAGGCAGACAAAAGCTCCAGTCTGCTGTGAATGGTTGATATTTATTTGTTAATTCAATTGATGTTTTTTTCATATTTAATTATTGTGTTTCGATTGAAACGACTCTTAAGGATTGTTAATGTCTCTGCTTAAATATCCTGTTTTTGTAATTTCGGTAAGTGATGACACAAGGGCCGCCCTGGTTGAGAGCCTGAAACCTTTTGATGTTGAAGTTGTTCCATGCTCAACATTCCTTGAGGCTGAAGATCTTGCACTCCAGGGGGTATACAGCGGGATACTTGTTGACCTGCCTTCCATAATAAAGGCCAAGGGAGAGGAGAAGATCGTTGCCTGTTCCCTTACAGGCTTCTTCCCTACCCTTCGCGTAAGGATAATGGGCAAGGTTCTTATTCCTATGACCATGCCTGGCGCGGCAAAGCAGGAAAACAGCGTAAAGGACTTCATACACAGGGCCTGCGCCAATTTCTTTGCAAGAAAACTGAGAACGCACCACAGACACCCCATCGGCATATCGGTTGCCATAGGTTTTCAGGGGATCGAAACAAAGGCCTTTACACTTGACCTCTCATGGGGGGGGGCATTTATCTTCGATTTCAACGTAGAAAGATTCGAATTAGGCGATGAGCTGACTGTCTTTTTTCAGGAACCCGGTCTTGAGGTAAAGGCAAATGTCTCATGGAAGCAGGCATGGGGGTTAAGGCATGCTCCTGGAATAGGGGTTCAATTTCAGGAGTTTCCTGAAGGACTGGATGATTTTTTCCTCAGGCTGCTGAAACATGCAAAGGATCACGACAGAGACAGGCTTGTAGCTTGATAAACATTCAAAAAGGCGACTTGGACGAGTCGCCTTTTTCATTACTTCATTACTGGTACTGAATATATACAGGTTTGGGGTTAAGCTTCAGCAGATCCTGAGGCGTCATAAGCGGATCACCCTTTTTGGTGTCATTATGATAAAACAGCTTGAACCCTGTCAGCTGCACAGGCTCACCAACTATGTAATCCTTGTATGAATCCCGCTTAAGCCAGGGTGCGCCCCAGCCATCCATATGCATAACAATCTGAACTTCAGGCCTCAGCAGTATCGCCTTTGAGTTAGTCACCCCACCCCTTGTAAATCTGTGAACAGTAAAGACTTTTGGAGGAAGGTTGTACTTCTTTACCAGGTCTTTCAGGTATCCGGAAGCATAGTTTATATCAGCAGCATCATATGTTCCTATCTTTGTGCCAGGCTTCTTTTTTGTGCCAATAAGATTGAATTCAGGATCAATCCCAAGATGAACATCCGGATTTTTAAGTATCCATTCAAATCTGGGCAGTACATTCCTTATGTCATCATGGCCGGTCTGGATATCAATGAACATGATTGCGCCAGCCTCCTTTGCCCATGAATAAACCTTGTTTATCAAGGCATCGCCCATCACAAGGCGGTATTTCCCATCCTTGCCCGGCTGCCCCTGGGCAACTACAGCAATCAGGTGCAACGCAGGCTGCACGGGGGTTGCGGGATCAGCAGCCTGCCATTTTGCAACTTCAGCTTTCAGACGCCTTAGCATCTCATCCTTTGGAAACTCGCCAAGAGCACCCATATTCCTTGAAAGTGGGTTGCCATAGTATGCAACTATCCGTTTCTCAGGAATTATTGCCCCTGCAAGCGGGGCCGGATATTTAAGGGGCCACCCTTTTTTCCTGGCATACTCCGGATCCTCTCCTGCATTGTATTTCAAAACCGGCGCGGCCTTGCCTGATGAAACATTGACAAACGGGGCAGGCTTGCTGCGGGCGCTGCTTGCAACCATAAAAATATCCGGAGGAGGCTGGGGGGGTACAACAGCAGCAGCTAAAGCAGGCTGCTTTACAGAATGGGTTACAGAGGGTTTCTCCTTATTACAGGCAACAAGCGATAAAGAGGCAAGAAAAAGCAAAAATCCACTTTTTAAGGAAGGACAGTGATACATGATATATTTGGTACTCCTTGAAATCCTGATATACGGGGTGGATGCAAAAAGGTAAAAACGGAGGATAAAACCTTATTTACCAACAGAGCAAAGAGGCTTTATCTTAGATGAACTTACAGATCATAGTCAAAAGAATTTACGTGAAAAACAACAACATCACTGACTCAAAGCCTTAACCATGCTATAACAGGCGGCCTTTAACAATAACCAAAAAAAGGAGAACTTCCTTGGCAACAATTCCTGACACTAATGGCAAATTTTACGTAAACCTCGAAGGTGAGCCCGGCTGGACACTTTTTGACGCCCCTTCACTGGTTGGAGAATCACTACGTTTTATCTCCGGCGATCCGGAAGGAGACCGCTTCCGGGTTCGCTACTACCGCGATTCAGAGCGCCACCTTCATGCCCGTATATGGTTCGGCCCTGAAACACAGGGCCCTCCAGGCCATGCACACGGAGGTTCCATAGCTGCTGTTATGGATGAGGCCCTTGGGCTGGCGGCCTGGGCAGAAGGATATCCGGTAGTGGTTGGTAATCTGAATGTAAGTTTCAAGAACATGCTGCCACTATTGAAGGTCGTTACCCTCGAAAGCAGAGTTATATCGGTTGAAGGACGCAAGATAATGGTACATGGCAGGCTGTTCTGCGATGACGAAACCGTCTATGCCGAAGGCCAGTGCCTCTGCATAACGATACCTGGCAGATAAAATCATGGCTCCAGCAGATCGGCTTCAGATACATACAGTTGCGATTCGCATGAACCGCAGATTATCATCGCAACATGACGACGCTCCAATGGAGTCATGGCCTGGCCATCATCCCATACACGGATATCATCAAACTCAATCTGCATAACGTATGGGGAATAAGGCGAGCGCATTACGCCAGACATACGAACAGAGAATGCATGGCCATCAGCCATAGTCAGCATAATATCAACAGGGCCACAGTCGCCATCAGGCCTGCAATAGCAGCTGAAGCCAGCAGAGGGCTTGCTGCATCCACTGAAGAACTGTTCCCTGTCAACCTCAGGATGTTTTGACATTTTTAAACCTCCTGCTTTTAAGAATTTTAAAAGCGTACTATACTTCCCCAAAATTGCAAAACCAACATCAAAGGAGAGCATCTTCCATGACCACCTGCCCATGCGGCAACGCCATCAACTATTCAGAATGCTGCGAGCCGATAATCAAAGGAGTCCGCCCTGCTGAAACTGCCGAACAGCTTATGCGAGCCCGCTACACTGCCTACACCAAGGCAGAGATGGATTTTATCTTTGAAAGCACACATCCTGAACATCGTGAAGGATATGACCACGAAGGGACAAAAGCCTGGGCTGAAAACTCCGAGTGGCTTGGGCTTGAGATAATCTCAACCAGCAAAGGCGGCAAGGATGATACGAGTGGCGAGGTTGAGTTTATTGCAAGATTCAAAGATGCCGGCAAACTGCTTGAACACCATGAAAACGGCCAGTTCAGGAAAGAAAACGGTATTTGGCTTTTTACAGACGGAGTAACAGCAAAACAAAGGCCGATAACTTCAAACAAAGTGGGAAGAAATGATCCATGCCCCTGCGGCAGCGGCTTGAAATTTAAAAAATGCTGCGGTAAATAGCCCTGAAAAAAATGGGATGAGGCCATGAATAACAGACTGACCTTTCTTGTAATTGATGATGAATTTGTAACACGCACCCAATTGCGTAATGCACTTGAAAGTCTGGGGCACAATGTTCTGGAAGCCTGTGACGGCAGTCGTGGGCTTGAGATAGTAGCGCAAGAAAGGCCTGACATAGTAATGACAGATCTGCGGATGCCGGTTATGGATGGAGAAGCGGTACTCGGACATCTGAGAAGAACCAATCCTGACCTGCCTGTTATTATTGTATCAGGCACCGGAGACATACAGCAGGCCGTAGTCACATTACGAAATGGCGCATGGGATTACATTGTAAAACCGGTTCGGGATCTTGAACTGCTAAGGGCTGTTATCAACAGGGCAAATGAGCGTTCCCGCCTCATCATTGAAAATCGTAAATATCAGCAGCACCTTGAAACACTTGTGCGCGACAGGGCAAAGGAACTTCTCAAACTTTCGCAGGTAGCGACCCAGAGTCCTGTCAGTATAGTGATTACGGATACAGAAGGCAGGATTGAGTTTGTCAATCCAAAATTCTGCCAGGTAACCGGCTACAGCAGTGATGAAGTAATGGGCCGTAATCCCTCCATACTTCGATCGGGGAAAACCCGGCCTGAAATTTACCATCAACTTTGGACAACAATAACTACAGGCGGTGTATGGGAAGGAGAACTTGAAAACAAGAAGAAAAACGGCGACTTTTTCAATGAACACACCATCATCTCCCCCATAAAAGACAATAACGAGATAATATCTCACTATATGGCCATAAAGGAAGACATCACCGAAAAACTTAAACTTGCCGAAGAGGCAAAGCAGGCCCAGCTGAAGCTGATTCAGGCTGACAAGCTCTCATCCCTGGGTCTGCTCGTATCCGGCATAGCACATGAAATAAACAATCCAAACAATTTTATTATGAACAATTCTGCTCATCTGGCAGAGGCGTGGCAATCTGTAACGCCAATCCTTGAGGAGTATTATCAGGAAAATGGCGATTTTGAACTTGGGGATTTCAGGTATTCAGAATCTAAAGATGTGCTTGATCGTCTTTTTACCGGCCTTACTGAAGGTTCCCGGAGAATCAGGGCCATTGTTGACCGGTTGAAAAACTTCGCACGACAGGACAGCGGCAGCGTAAACGAACGCACGGATCTTAATACAGTTGTGCTGGATGCCATCGCAATTCTGAACCATGAGATCAAAAAAAGGTGTGAGAAGTTTCGATTTGATGCGGCTGAGAAACTTCCTGAGGTACGGGCCAACGCACAACAGATCGGACAGGTTGTTATCAACCTGCTCATGAACGCTCTTCAATCTCTGCCAGACAGGGAACGCGCCGTAAAAATCTCTATTCATCGCTCTCCTGACAGCGGTGATATTGCCGTAGTGGTGGAGGATGAAGGGACTGGAATGTCACAGGAAACCATACAGCGAATCAGGGAGCCGTTTTTCACAACCAAGAGCGATCGGGGCGGCACCGGCCTCGGACTGTCAGTGTCCGATTCTCTGGCCCAGGAAAATGGCGGTACGCTGCTGTTCAGCTCGGAACCGGGCAAGGGTACGACAGCAATGCTGACGCTGAAAGCCTATAACGAGCTGTTACAAGGGGAAAGGCTGATTCAAAATGGACATAAAACCGCTCATTCTGCTTGTTGATGATGAGGAGGATATCCTTTTCAGCGCCAGCCTGACCCTTAAAAAAGCGGTTGACTGCCGTATCATCACCTTAAGCAAGAGTGTTGAGGTAATGCCGATACTTGAAAAAGAAGCTGTTTCTCTGGTGGTGCTAGATTTATTCATGCCGGGAATCAGCGGTCAGGAGTTGCTTGGCCAGATACAATATCATTACCCTGATCTGCCGGTAATCATCATGACAGCCTCAACAGCCATTGAAACCGCTGTTGACTGCATGAAAAACGGTGCTTTTGATTATCTGGTAAAGCCTGTAGAGAAAGAGCGTCTGGCATCAAGCGTACTGCGGGCCCTTGACACACGTCGTCTTAAAAGTGAATTGCATAGCCTTAAAGACCGCCTGCTGTCAGGCTCGCTGCTTAATGCCGCTGCTTTTTCAGCAATTATCACCCAAAGCCCCAGAATGAAGGCCATATTTCAGTATCTGGAATCTGTTGCACCCTGCTCCGACCAGCCTGTTCTTATTACCGGGGAAACCGGTGTCGGCAAAGAACTGATTGCCAAGGCAGTTCACGCCTTAAGCGGCAGAACCGGAAAGTTTGTACCCGTAAATGTGGCAGGCCTGGATGATCAGGCATTTTCAGATACGCTTTTCGGCCATCGCAAAGGAGCCTTTACCGGGGCTGAACAGATGCGTGAAGGACTTGTCAGCCTGGCTGGAGACGGGACACTGTTTCTGGACGAGATAGGCGATCTTAATGCGGCATCACAAATCAAGCTTCTGCGGCTTCTTCAGGAACATGAGTACTACCCGTTGGGTTCGGATGTTGCCAAACGCAGCCGGGCCAGGATTGTCGCAGCCAGCAACTGCGATCTTGCCACCTGCATTGATGCAGGCACATTTCGCCGGGATCTCTATTACCGCCTCTGCACCCACAGCTGCCGGATTCCCCCGCTAAGGGAACGTACCGAAGATATTCCTGTCTTGCTGGAGCACTTCATCAAACAGGCGGCAACGGCGCAAGGCAAACCAGTGCCGGAATATGACCCTACCCTGATATCGCTGCTTTCTTCCTCCCCCTTCCCTGGCAACATTCGCGAGCTACAGGCAATGGTATTTGATGCTGTTGCCAGAAACCAGGGCAGCCTGCTTTCACTTGAATTTTTCGGAGAGCGCACAGGGCAGCAGATTCCCCGACCCAGTCCGTATACGGTTCCTGTTGCACAACAGGACAAAACAGAAGGTGTCACCATGCAATTTCCGGACTTCCCCACCATAAAAGAAGTTGAGCAGGAACTGATCCGATTGGCCCTCTCCCATGCCAATGGAAAGCAGGGGGTCGCTGCATCCATGCTTGGAATGACACGCCAGGCATTAAACAACCGGCTTGTTCGCGGCAGGGAACAGTAAGCCGACTCTGCCTACAGAAAAATATCTTCACCAGATGGCCAGTTCTCTTTTATTTTATAAAAACTTTAATATTGATAAGGTGTTTAAATATTTATATCCTTCTGTAGGGGCGATCCTTGTGATCGTCCGGATTAGGCGAACATAAAGTTCGCCCCTACGATTCGTATATTTAATCACTGGAGTGATATCTAAAATACAGGCTTAATATATCACCGGACAAGGCAGGTGTGTAATGGCGGCTGTACAGATCTCCATAATGCTGGTTGATGATGATGAGGCTATACGCGAATCACTTGGCGCTTTTTTTGAGGATGAAGGTTTTATCGTGTCGTACGCTGCAAGCGGTGAGGAGGCCCTGGGGCTGATTGCGACACAAAAACCGGCGGTCTGCATGACCGATATGGGGCTTGATGGTATGCAGGGAGATACCTTTATCCTGGAAGCCCACTCAATCAGTCCAGTAACCAGATATCTTGTCTACAGCGGTTTGCCCTACACCCCTTCTGCTGAACTACAGGCGGTTGGCATAACCTCCGATAATGTCCTGGTCAAGCCGGTTACCGATTTTGCTGCTATGCTTGACAGGATTTATGCTCTGGCTGCACCGGAGAACAAACAATGACCGGCCAGCCGGGCAGCGTGCGCAGAGGGCTGCTCCAGCGCCGTTTTAAAATCGCTGTCTGGCTCGGAGCCTGCATTGCTGTTATCTCCTGCCTTGCAGTTACCGGACTGCTACTGACCAAGGCGTATCGTCAGGAACTGAACGACCAGAACCATATACTACGGATGGCGGTGTTTTCAGTGGGGCAACTGGCAACGGTGGCCTCTGATTATGTCAATCGCCTGGATGCGGCCGTCCAGAATCTCCAGACCAGCGAACTGCCCGATGACCTGCGCCCTTTCCTGGGCCGCTCAGGGGCATTGTATGACTCATCCCCGGAAGCATTCACCCGAAAATATGGCGTGCTGTACAATCTTTCCACCCTTCCTGCCACAGAGTCTGTTCTGAAGCATTCAATCCTCTCGCAGGTCATGGCGCTTACCCACGTTACCCGTCCGGCATTTCAGTGGTCTTACTACTATGACGCAGAGCGCCGTTTTTTCACAATATACCCGAAGCTGCCATTAAAAGAGCTTTACGCCACAACCAGAATGAATACGCCTGACAGAATGATCATGGAATTCTTTGTGCTTGGCGGCACCGATCCGGTAGGACTTGCAGCCTCTGGCCAGAATCCCAAACGTAACATGCTCTGGACTCCTCCCTACGATGATGCAGGTGGCAAAGGGCTGATGGTTTCTTTGCTGAAACCGGTTTACATCGCTGATCGCTTTACCGGTGTCGTTGGCACTGACTTCACCTTGTCAATGCTTGACAGCGTCATTGCAAATTTTGCCGATAGTGGCATGAACATACTGATTGTAGACAAAACCGGCGCCTTGATCGCCTCAACCAGCAAGCAGTTTACACCCGGAAAACCTTTGGAAACGGCGCTGCCCAAGCTCTTTCAGCCAGGTATAACCCGTGAGCATGGCTCTTTCTGGCTTAAGGAACAGATCCCCGGCACGGCATGGAGCTGCATCGGGCAGATCCCGTCAGGATACCTGGCAAAAAAACTGGGGATCGCCCTTCTGCCGGTATTTATCTTCTGTCTTGTCTGGACTGTTGCCGCCATTCTCCTCATACGATGGTTGTACCGCAGCATATCACTGCCAGTACTACAGCTGGTGGAGCATATCGAGGCTGCCGGCAACGGAATACCCCGCGTGCCGGATTCGGCGCCAGCCATCTGGCGGGACTGGTTTGTCCGGATATCCGAGGTTGCCGAACAACGCAGCAGCTATCTTGAGAGCCTGCAACAGAATGAGCGGAACTATCGGGAGCTGGTGGAACATGCAAACAGCATCATCATCCGCTGGGATACTGATGGCCGCATCCTTTTCTTTAATGAATTTGCCGAAAAGACCTTTGGATTTACACGGGATGAGGTTGCAGGAAAAAATCTGGTGGGCACAATCGTTCCTGAAACCAAGGGGAATGGCCACGACCTGCAGGCGATGATCCGGGATATTGTCAATAATCCTGAAAAATATCTGCACAATGAGCATGAAAACATCACCAGATCAGGCGAACGAATCTATGTCAGCTGGGCCAACAAGGCGCTTTTTGATGCAGAAGGCCAACTGTCCGAACTTCTGAGCGTAGGGCAGGATATCACTGAAAAGCGGATGCTTGAGGTGCAACTGCTGCAACAGCAGAAGCTGGAAGGGATAGGGATGCTGGCCGGTGGTATGGCCCATGATATTAACAACCTGCTGACCCCCATATTCATCTGGAGCGAGATGGCGACCCGCAAACTTGGTGCAGACCATGCCGTTCAGAAGCATATCAGTGCAATCACCACCGCAGCAAACAAGATAAAAGACCTGGTGGCACAGGTCCTGCTTTTCAGCAGAAAACAGCACGCCGCGCTCAAGCCGGTTGCTATAAACCCCCTTGTTTCCGATTTTATGGAGATGCTGAAGCGGACTATCCGGGAAAACATAACCCTGGATTTCACGCCTGACCAGGATGCGGGCAACATAATGGCTGACAGTACCCAGCTGGAGCAGATTCTGATGAATCTTGTTGTTAATGCTCAGGATGCCATACACAGTGCTGGGACAATAACAGTCAAGACAGGACGGATGCTTTGTGATGAGGCCTTTTGCCGCAATCATCCGGGTGCCGCACCGGGTTCTTATGTCATACTTTCATGCACAGACAGCGGTTGCGGCATGGATGCCACAACCGCAGCAAAGATATTCGAGCCGTTTTTTACCACCAAGGAACAGGGAAAAGGCACCGGCCTGGGGCTTTCAACCGTGTACGGCATTATGCGCCAGCATGGCGGCTTTATGGAGGTACAGAGTGTTGTTGGCGAAGGGACCGTCTTCGTGCTCTATTTTCCTGCCCATCTGGAGCCGGAGGAAACGGGTTCCGCAGGCGTTGACGGAGGGCAAACGGTCCATCATTCTTTCAGCGGAACCCTGCTGGTGGTTGAAGACAATGATATGCTGCGCGAGAGCATTATAGAACTGCTGATACAAAACAGGATCTCAACTGTTGCTGCTGCAACACCGGGGGCGGCGCTTGAGCTGTTTCGCCAGCGCCAGGGAGAGATAACACTGCTGCTTACAGATGTGGTCATGCCGGATATGAGCGGACCGGAACTCTATGCCCGCATACAAGAGCTACAGGCGGATCTCCCGGTACTCTACATGAGCGGCTATGACAGTGACAGTGAACGTGCAGCCTTATGGGAGAACTCGCCTGAAATATTCCTTAAAAAACCGTTCACAATGCAGGAACTATTTAATAAGATTGAATACTTATACTGCAAGCTGGCAAAAATCACGGTTTTGTAGGGGCATCCCCTTGTGGGTGCCCTAGACAGCTAAGGCAATAACGGTGATACGGCAACAGGGCGGGCACAAGGCACCGCCCCTACAAAAAAAGCATTTCTATGCCTCGCGGATTAATTTCCCACCACTGCCACATTTTTTGCTAATGCCACAGAAGTGGCCTTTGGTTTCATCCTTGCTGCCACTTCTGTTGCAGCATATACGACTCCATGCAATGCCATCAAACAACATGCCTGATATTGCTATGCTTTTATTATGAAAAAGTTGGCATGCAATCTGCTAATTGGCATAGAAATGAATTTCTATTTTTCAAAATGTATAAAAATACCGCACTCACATTACAGGAGGAAAAAACATGTTTTCAAAACTAACCATCGGCACCCGTCTCTACATCGGCTTTTGTGTTGTGCTGCTGTTCATTGTAGTAATTGGTGTTTCCAGCTACTGGGGCATGAGCAAGCTGGAATTTTACATCAATGACCTCTCAAATGTTGATGGAGCGCTTATGGATAACGCCCAGCGCTCCCGTGCCAACATAAACATGATGAGACGCTTTGAAAAAGACCTGTTTATGAGCATTGGTGATTCAGCAAAAGTGGAGGAGTACAAAAAGGAATGGGACGATGCGCTTGAACATTTCAACAAGCGGATAGATGCTTCCAACAAGATTCTGGCCACCGCTACCACCCCGGAACACCAAAAGGATAAAGAAAAACTCAGCAACATCAAAAAACAGATAGACGCCTATTCAGCAGGGTTTGCAGTGGTATATGGAAAGATAAAGTCTGGTGAGATAACCACAACCCAGGATGCCAACAAGGCTATTGGTGAGTACAAAGTAGCCACCCACCAGTCCGAGGCAATTGTAGGAGAGTTCAGTAAGCAGATGGACAAGAACATGGATGCAATGGTTAAAGAAGCCACAGAAGGCAGCAAAAAAATAAAAATTTCTATCGTAGTTCTGCTTGTTGCTGCTGTTGCCCTTGCCATAATCCAGGCATTTATAATTGTCCGCTCTATCACAGGGCCGCTGTTCAGGCTTGTTGGTGTTGCCAACACCATTGCAGAAGGGGACCTGACCGCCCGTCTTGATGTTACTTCATCAGATGAAACCGGACAATTGATGGCAGCCATGAAGAGTATGACCGACAACCTGCGCAACATAATCGGGCAGGTTGCAAGCACTTCCAATCAGGTTGCCACGGCATCAAGCCAACTTACCGCAACTGCCGAACAGATCGCAACCGGCGCTGAAGAGGTTGCCGCACAATCTGTAACCGTTGCAACAGCCGGTGAGGAAATGGCTGCCACATCAGGAGATATTGCACAAAATTGCCAGATGGCGGTTGAAGAAACGAAAAATGCCTCGAAAGCAAGCGAAGAAGGCCAGGCAATAGCCTTAAGAACCACAGAAGGAATAAAATTTCGTATTCAACAAACAGCTATTAACGCAGAAAGAATTTCAAAGCTTGGTAAAAGATCAGATCAGATCGGCGATATCGTAGGTACCATTGAAGATATTGCCGACCAGACCAACCTGTTGGCACTGAATGCGGCTATAGAAGCGGCACGGGCCGGTGAAATGGGAAGAGGTTTTGCTGTTGTTGCAGATGAAGTACGTGCCCTGGCAGAGAGAACCACAAAGGCCACCAAAGAAATAAGCGAGATGATAAAGGCGATCCAGCAGGAAACAAAAGTGGCTGTTGATGCGATGAATCATGGTGTCGAGACATCCCAATCTGCAATAAATGACTCTCAACTGCTGGAAGATGCCCTGAAACAGATCTATGAGCGCGTGGATGCCGTAACAGTACAGGTCAATCAGATTGCAACCGCAGCAGAAGAACAGACCGCCACTACAGGTGAAATTGCAAACAACATGCAGCAAATCACTCAGGTTGTCCAATCAACCGCCCAAGGCTCCCACGAATCTGCCACAGCAGCAGCACAGCTGCATGGCAATGCCGAAGAGTTGCAACGTCTGGTTCACAGGTTCAGGTTGTAGCCTGAAAAGAAACAATAACTTCCATGGACGCTCAAAGGCCACAGATATCAAGTTTGCAGATTAAAGTAAGGACTCTGCTGGGCACGGCCCTGCTGGTAGTACTGCTTGCTGCCATACTTATCGGTCTGGGACGCCATGCGCTGCTTTCAAACAATGAGAACAACTACCAGTCATTGAGAAACAAGCTACTGGAAACCCGGAAACAGGAGCTAAAGAGCGAAGTTGCCATTGCAACCGGACTGATCTCCGGATTGTACGAAGAGACCCGGACAGCCAATGGAGATATGCTGGCCGCACAAAAACGGGCGCTTGAACTGCTGCGCCCCATTCGCTTTTTTGAAAACAAAAGCGGCTATTTCATGGTCCACGCCCTTGATGGAACCCGGGCAAAAGCTGTGCTGGTGCCGGTTAAAACAGAACTTGAAGGCACCGATATTACAAATTTAAAAGACCAGAACAACAAACTGTTTGTGCAGGATTTTATCAAGGCAGCCCGTTCTGGCGGCGGATTTGTTGAATACTCTTTTCCCAATGCAGTTGGTGGAGAGCCTCTGTCAAAACTCACCTATATCGCTCATTTTGCTCCCTGGGACTGGGAGATAGGCGCAGGCGTCTACATTGACGATCTTGAAGCCCAGGCCCTGCAGATCAAGGCCCAAAGAATCACAGAAGCCAACAGGGATTTTACAGCGATGCTTGCAATGGCCCTTTTTGCGCTTTTGCTCATCATGACAGCGATCTGGCTCATGCTTGGGGTCACTGTCAACCGGATTGCCGAGCAACTATCTGAAACCATAGATGGACTGCAAAAAACCAAATCCGAACTGCAGGAAAGCACCGCCTTTCGCAAGAGGGTCTTTGAGAGTTCACGGATCCCTATTGTTATTATGGATGTAGAAACCTGCTCCTTTATTGATTGCAATCCCGCCGCCGCAGCCTGCTACAGGTTTGAATCAGTGGCTGATACGATCGGAAAGAGGCCGATTGATGTATCGGCGGCGCTACAGTACGATGGCAGACCGTCAGCGGAAAAAGCTGAAGACTACATACAACAGGCACTGAAAAGCGGAATCAGTGTTTTTGAGTGGCGTCACCAGCGTCCGGATGGTGAAATATGGGACGCAGAAGTCCATCTGATGAGTTTTGTTTCAAACAGCAAAAAGCTACTGCAATTTACCCTGCTTGATATTACAGAGCGGAAAAAGACCGCCACCCTTATGGTGCAAACCGAAAAGATGATGATGGTGGGGGGGCTGGCGGCCGGTATGGCCCACGAGATCAATAATCCTCTGGGAATTATTGCCCAGTCTGCCCAGAATATTCAGCGGCGGCTCGACCCGGAACTTTCGGCAAATCAGGCGGCTGCTGAACAGATCCATCTGGACTTTGAAAAGCTTCAGCAGTACCTGGATACACGCCAGATTTCAGGCTTTATCAACTCAATAAGAGAGGCAACGTACCGGGCATCAAAAATCATCACCACCATGCTTGCCTTCAGCCGCAAAAGCGAATCCCATATCGAGTACGCGGAGCTTGGGCAACTTTTTGATCAAGTACTGGAACTTGCAGCAAACGACTACGATCTGAAGAAAAACTACGATTTCAAGCGGTTTGCAATAACAAAGGAGCTATCTCCCGATATACCCAAAATCCCGATATCCGTACTGGAGATCGAACAGGTGCTGCTCAATCTCCTGAAAAATGCGGCTCAGGCCATGTACGAAGCAGGCACCAGAAATCCGCAAATCACCTTGCGCACTCGCTGCGAACAAGATTTTGCCGTTATTGAGATTGAAGATAACGGCCCAGGTATGCCCCCCGAGATCCGGAAACGGATTTTTGAGCCGTTCTACACAACAAAAGAGACAGGCAAAGGCACCGGACTTGGCCTGTCAGTCTCCTACTCAATTATAACCAACAACCATAATGGACGACTTGAGGTTGATTCTCATCCTGATAGCGGCACCTGCTTTACCATCTGGCTGCCATTACAGAGAAAAACGGCTTTTAAAAGCACACAGGATCTGACATGACAAATCTGCCCCCATTTCGGCTTTTAACCGTTGACGATGAAGAGGTAATACGCTGTGGCGTTGCCGCCTATTTTGAAGATTCCGGATTTGTGGTTGCCGAGGCCTGTAACGGACAGGCCGGCCTTGATCTGATCCGTGAGTTTAAGCCGGATATCGTAATTACCGACCTGCGGATGCCCCAGATGGATGGGCTGGAGCTGATTGATGCGGTAATTGCCGAATTTGAAAACCTCCCGATTATCGTACTGTCAGGCACCGGAGTGCTGACTGATGCCATTGACGCCCTGCGCCGTGGCGCCTGGGATTACCTGACCAAGCCGATTCAGGATCTGACTGAACTGGAACTGATTGTACAGCGCAGTCTGGAACGGGCGAGACTGATCAGGGAAAACAGGGAGTATCAGAATAATCTTGAACTGCTTGTTGATGAGCGCACCGCATCCTTGCGCAAACTGACAAAAGCGGTTGAACAGAGCGCCAATTCGGTAATCATAACTGATACAGAAGGTGTTATTGAATATGCCAACCCCCGTTTTTGCAAGGTTTCCGGCTATCGTTCGGATGAAGTAGTTGGTAGTAAGCCCAGTGTGCTCAAATCAGGCCATCAGTCAGCAGATTTTTATGAGAATCTCTGGAAAACAATTAAATCAGGCCAGGAATGGCAGGGGGAATTCCGTAACAAACGTAAAAACGGAACACTTTACTGGGAACTGTGCAGTATTGCGCCAATTCGTGATGAAACGGGAGAAACAACCAATTACGTTGCAATAAAAGAGGATATAACTGCACGCAAAGCCCAGGAAGCCATATTGACCTGGCAGGCCAGCCACGATCCCCTTACCGGTCTTCATAATCGCCACTACCTGGAAAGCCATCTCTCTTCAGAACTCATAAGGATAGACCGGGTACAGCAGCATCTTTCGCTGTTACTGGTAGGTATTGATAACCTTAAGTGCGTAAACGACACCTTTGGTCATGATGTTGGAGACCAGTTGTTGATTGCCGTCGCCAAAAGGCTGCGGGATGCCGCATGTCCTGATTGCGTGACAGGCAGATTTCTTGGTGATGAATTTGTGCTGATTCCACCCTTGAGCCCTTCTCCATCTATTGCCGATACCATTGCCCAGAAGATCCGTAAGCAGATGCTTGAAACTTTTTGCATACATGGTGCAGAGCTTGCTGTAACCGTAAGCATTGGAGTTGTCACCTTTCCCGATGACTGTGAAGATTC
>CAZXTZ010000042.1:0-17477 GCA_964643645.1 uncultured Geobacteraceae bacterium | reverse complement strand
CTGACAAGCAGTGCCTTATATTTGAACCATTCACCCAGGTTGATAATTCCAACACACGCAGGTACGGGGGGGCAGGACTGGGATTGGCCATCTGCAGGAAACTTGTCTGGCTGATGAACGGGGAGATAAGTGTTAAAAGCACTCCGGGTGAGGGGTCTGACTTCTGGTTTATTGTGGAATTTCAAAGTGTTGAAATGTCGGACACACCAATGGCCTCCGGCATTAGTACTGCTGATATCAAACCCCAGCCACCTGTACTTCAAAAAGCTGTAAAACCGGGGATTCAGATACTACTAGCCGAGGATGAGCCGACCAACCAGGTGGTAACAAGAAACATACTTAAGAAATGCGGGTATGAAGTTGATGTTGTGAGCAACGGCAAAGACGCTTTAAAATCCCTTGAGGAAAAAGATTACGCCCTGGTGCTTATGGACTGTATGATGCCTGTCATGAATGGTTATGAGGCAACCGAAGCCATAAGAAACCCGGATTCATCGGTACGCAATCACCGTATTCCTGTGATTGCCCTTACTGCAAACGCCATGAAGGAAGATCGCCAGACATGTATTTCAGCCGGCATGGATGAGTATCTGCCCAAACCTGTGGAGTTTCCCCTGTTACTGGCGCTTATAAGCCGGATGCTGCAATCGGGATAATCCAAAAAATCAAACGGGACATGGTCATGTCCCGTTTGATTTTTTACCTTGCAAAATGTTGAAATAACCAGCTACCCAACGTCAACAATACGCACCCATCCATAACGATCTTCAAGTTTTCCGGTCTGAATGCCTGTCAGGGTGTCATAGAGTTTCTGCGTTATCTCCCCTACCCCGCCGTTGCCAATCTCTACAGCTTCATCTTTATAACAAAGCCTGCCCACAGGTGTTATTACTGCGGCAGTTCCGCTGCCAAACGCCTCTGTGACCTTACCATTTTTAAGGTCAGCAAATAGCTCATCAACGTCAATGAGACGTTCTTCAACAGTACATCCTGATTCTATGGCAAGGCGAAGTACAGATTCACGAGTAATACCTGCAAGGATTGATCCGCTTAAGTGGGCAGTTACCAGGTGATTTCCATATGCGAAGAACATGTTCATCGCTCCAACCTCTTCTATATATCGCCTCTCTCTTCCGTCAAGCCACAGAACCTGATCATAACCTTTTTTCTTGGCTTCCATTCCAGCCTTGAGTGAAGATGCGTAGTTTCCGCCTGTCTTTGCCTCACCGGTCCCACCTGATACTGCACGGACATACTTATCCTCAACAAGGATGCCGACCGGATTAAAGCCTGCAGCATAGTAAGCACCGACTGGAGAAAGGATTACAAAGAAGTAGTAATGGTCACCTGGTTTCACTCCTAGATAAGGGTCAACCGCAATCATTGCGGGGCGGATATAAAGTGATGTTCCTGGAGCAGAAGGAATCCAGTCTTTTTCAAGATCCACAAGCATGTCTATGCCATCCAGAAACAGTTCTTCCGGAACTTCCGGCATGCAGATACGCTGGGCAGACTGATTGAAGCGACGTGCGTTCATTTCAGGGCGGAACAGGGCTATTCTGCCATCATCCCACTTGTAAGCCTTCAAACCTTCGAAAATTTCCTGGGAATAGTGAAGCACTGTAGTTGCCGGATCCAGAACAAAAGGTTCATATGGCTTGATACAGATATTATGCCAGCCTTTATCAGTTGTCCATTCGGCAAAAAGCATTCTGTCAGTAAAAAGTCTGCCAAACCCAAGCAGGGATGGATCAGTCTCCTTTTTTTTCATCTGCTCCCCGGATAGGGGCAGAACCGTGATATCCATACATTGCCTCCAGATAATTCTGTTTGATCTCAAAGATTTGTAAATTACTTCCAGCGCATTGGAGATGTCAACAGTTTCCTGAACTATTTCAAAGCTTCAGGGAGTAGAGACCTCCCGGCAGGACGTCTTCAAGGAGCCAGAATTTTACTTGAATTCCTCGAAAGTGGCTCCTGTCATTCCATAAAACATAATAACTTTACTAGACAAATAGTTTGGGTTAGATTGCACAAATCAATAATCGGCAACAAGATGGATGACAAAATGAAAAAAATATTCAAGACATCTTTACCCTCGATTTCCGATATAGCTGCCTTTGACAGATGTAGGCATATAACAGATCAAAGTGGCTTCACTCTGGTTGAGCTTGCCATTGTGCTGGTTATTGTAATGATTCTTGCAACCATTGCCATCCCAAGTTTCAGCAAGGTGCGCCTGACTGCCCAAAACAGTGCCTGCACTTCAGACTTAAGCAATATCCAGAAGGTAATTGAGGCCTACCGCGCTGAAAAATCCGATCTTCCTGATAATCTGGGGGTAGACGGTGTAAAGCTGGATACAATGAACGACCCCTGGAGAAAACCTTATCATTATATGAAAACGCCGATTTTAACTTTTTTAGGTTTGCCAACAACTCTACTCAATACCGATTATGATCTTTTTTCTTCCGGTGCCGATGGTTTGGCCAATGATACAAATCAGGCAGATCCGGTTAATGATGACAATATTGTTCGTGCCAGTAATGGAGTTTATTTCGGGTTAAGACCCGAATAGTTATTTAAACAACACAAATAGACCAGGTAATCCAAATGACAACAGACAACCAGAAGGATCAAGCTGATACATCGGCGAATATATACGAATCATTCAGGATTATGAACTGCAGATGCCCGATTTGTGACGAGAACACAGAGATTGATCTGTCGCAGATCACTTCTGCAAGCCATGAATCAGACTGCACCGCGTGTGATGCACCGATTACAATCAAGCGGAGCCCCTATTCACAAAGGGAAAAGAAAGTAACCAGATATGCCAGCTGTGCCTCCTGCGGCAACCAGCTAACGGATTTGCAGAGGTGCGACACATGCGGGGCTGTTTTTCCTGATTTCTACGAGGCGGTGAAATCAAACAGAAAAAAAGTTGTTCCAGGCGCAGAACCCAAAAGAAAGTTTTCACTGCTCTCAATCTCCCTGATTGTCATACTAATGCTTGTAACCGCTGGACTTTGTCTTTTTAATTATTTGAACGCCAGAGAACAGTACACGGATAACTATTTCCGGATGCTTAATGCTGTAATTATAGGAATCGACACAAACATCAAGGTGTCATCGTCCCATAAGGGGGATACAAAAATATCAAGTCAGGAAGAGGCTGCGGTAAACAGAGTAAAAACAGTGGCAGCAAGGCTTGAAAAAGATTTGGCAAATCCACCGGCAGGCTTTGGATCTATGAAGGACAGGCTTATGGTTCTGTACAATGTTTATCAGGAGTCAAACGCACTTTTAAACCACTCTGCTGCTACCCAGAAAGAGCTTTCAGAAATGCAGGAAAATCTGGGTAAAAAACGGGATGCCGCCATCAAGGAGATCAAGGTTGCCCTACCGTCATCTTTTAAAACTGCCCTTGTTAATGCAAAAGCAAAATACAAGGGGCTGAAGGATTTCTGATAAACCGTTTTATTCCGGTTTACGAAAAAGGCCCGTCAGGATTACGTGACGGGCCTTTTTCGTGTAACTATGGGCACAACTATTTCAATCTGCCTGCATATAATGGAAACTTTTTCATCATTTCATTAACCCGCGTCTGTATCCCTGCCAGCGCTTCATCGTTTCCGATATTTGCAATTGCATCTGCAATGAAACCTGCAACCAGCTCCATCTCTGGCTCTTTCAACCCGTGAGATGTACAGGCCGGAGTGCCAACCCTGATACCGGATGTTACAAAGGGTGAGCGGGTTTCAAAAGGAACCGTATTCTTGTTGACCGTAATACCTGCCTTGTCAAGTGCTTCCTCTGCGGCTTTCCCGGTGATATCGGTGCCAGAGAAGTTTATCAGCATCAGGTGATTATCGGTGCCACCTGATGTCAGCTTGAACCCTTTTGCAATAAGGGCCAGAGAAAGGGCTTTGGCATTTTTGACAATCTGCTCCTGATAGAGCTTGAACTCAGGCTGCAGAGCCTCTTTGAAGGAAACTGCCTTGGCAGCTATCACATGCATCAAGGGGCCGCCCTGAATACCGGGAAATATCTGTGAATTGATGGTTTTTGCAAACTCTTCCCGACAGAGTATCATGCCACCACGGGGGCCACGAAGGGTCTTATGGGTAGTGGTTGTAACAAATTCCGCAAACGGAACAGGGCTTGGATGCACACCTGCTGCAACCAGTCCGGCAATGTGGGCCATGTCAACCATAACCTTTGCATCCACCTTGTCAGCAATCCTGCGGAAGGCAGGAAAGTCAATCACCCGTGGATAGGCGCTGGCGCCAACAACTATCATCTTTGGCTTGTGTTCAAGGGCCAGACGCTCAACCTCTTCGTAATCAATAGTCTCTGTTGACTGTGAAACGCCATATGGGACAACCTTGTAGAAACGGCCTGAAAAATTTACCGGGCTGCCGTGTGTCAAATGGCCGCCATGTGAAAGGTTCATTCCCAAAATTGTATCGCCAGGCTGACATACTGCGTTGTATACAGCCATGTTGGCCTGTGAACCTGAATGGGGCTGAACATTCGCATGATCCGCTCCGAAAAGTTCTTTGGCACGATCAATGGCTAACTGCTCAACAACATCAACATGGTGGCATCCACCGTAGTAACGTTTGCCGGGATATCCTTCTGCGTACTTGTTCGTCATCACGCTGCCCTGAGCTTCAAGAACAGCTTCTGAAACGAAGTTTTCAGAAGCAATCAGCTCAAGGTTATACTCCTGACGCTCTGTCTCATGACGTATCGCCTCTGAAACTTCCGGATCAAACTGGGAGAGAATTGACATTTTCATTTAACTCCTTATCTGTTTGAATTTAAAATACTGAAAAAACGAAACGGGACTCTTTCAAGCCCCGCTTTAATATATTTAACATAACATGCTTTATTTACTGCTTTTTTTCAATGGCACCAATTTTATCAATACGACGCTGATGCCGTTCTCCCTCAAATACGGCATCAAGCCATGCCGCTATGCAGGCCTCAGCTGTATCAAGGGACAGTATTCGTCCTCCAAGGGCAAGTACATTTGCATTATTATGCTGCTTTGCCAATTCTGCCATTTGCGGATTTGTAACCAGGGCGGCCCTGATGCCAGGAACTTTGTTGGCCGAGATTGATATACCTATGCCGGTGCCACAAATAACAATACCTGCATCTGCCTCGCCATGGGCAACCAGTAGAGCCACTGCTTCTCCAAAATCAGGGTAGTCAACAGATTCAGAGTTGTGGGTTCCGGCGTCGGCAACGTCAATATCCCTGCCCTGAAGAAAAGGGATGAGAGCCTGTTTGAGTTCATAACCGCCGTGGTCTGATCCGATTGCAATCTTCATATCAAACCCTCTTGAAAAGCAATGTTGCGTTAGTGCCACCAAATCCCAGTGAATTACTCATAACATAGTCCACGCTGGCTTCACGGGCTGTGTTTGGCACATAGTCAAGATCACATTCAGGATCAGGCTCTTCATAATTTATTGTAGGAGGAATAACGCCATTTTTCATAGCCCAGCATGATATTACCGCTTCAAGTCCGCCTGCGGCGCCAAGCAGGTGTCCTGTCATGGACTTGGTGGAAGAGACCATTAATTTCCTGGCATGATCACCGAATACTGTTTTTATTGCCAGAGATTCGTTAAGATCATTAAACGGTGTTGATGTGCCGTGGGCGTTAATATATCCGACCTGTTCAGGATTTATGCCAGCCCCCCTCAAGGCCATTCTCATGCAACGGGCAGCTCCCTCACCACCTTCAGCAGGTGCGGTCATATGGTGAGCATCGCCTGTAAGTCCATACCCAACAATCTCTGCATAAATATTTGCGCCACGTTTTTTTGCCGACTCATACTCCTCAAGAACTACAATTCCGGCACCTTCACTCAAAACAAAGCCATCACGCCCCTTTTCAAAAGGCCTTGATGCTGTTTTCGGGTCATCATTGCGGGTGGAAAGGGCCTTCATAACAGCAAAACCACCTATGCCAAGGGGAGTAACGGTTGATTCCGTACCGCCGGCTATCATTGCATCAGCATCTCCACGGGCAATTATGTGGTATGCATCTCCAATTGAATGTGTGCCTGTGGCGCAAGCTGAAACAGATGAAATATTGGGGCCTTTTGCGCCATATTTTATAGAAATATGACCAGGAGCGAGGTTAATGATAAGCATAGGGATGAAAAATGGGGATATCTTCTTATAACCGCCCTCAAGAAGGGCCGAGTGGTATTTTTCAATGGTAGTGAGGCCTCCCAGGCCTGCACCCACAAGCACTCCCACCATCTCTGCGTTTTCTTCGGTAACTTTCAGCCCGGAATCCTCCATGGCGAACTGGGCTGCAGCCATGGCATACTGAATAAAGAGATCCATCTTCTTGATCTCTTTCTTGTCAATAAACTGCTCTGCATCAAAATCAGAGACTTCACCAGCAATTTTTACAGGCATTGCACTGGCGTCAAAGCGTGAAATAAGGCCGATTCCTGAACGGCCATTCACAAGTGCGTCCCAGTTTTTCTGGTTTCCGGTTCCAAGGGGAGATACTGCTCCCACACCGGTTATGACGACTCTTCTCATGAGATGCTCCTGGATTGGATCAATTTAGGCGACATAAAGCGAAAGAGGGGAATGAGTTTCCCCTCTTTCTTTACCTGTATTTTCAGGCAATGCTCCTAGGTATGCTCTGTGATGTAATCAATTGCATCCTGGACAGTCTGAATCTTCTCGGCATCTTCATCAGGAATCTCGATATCAAACTCCTCTTCCAGTGCCATTACAAGCTCAACTGTATCAAGAGAATCTGCACCAAGATCATCCATGAAAGCTGCTTCCGGCACAACCTGTGCTTCTTCAACACTTAACTGCTCGGCAATAATCTCTTTTACCCTTTTAACGACATCAGACATCTTTCACCTCCGTTGTGATAAAACCTGTTAATGGTTTTGTGTTTGAAAATCGTGTCTGCTTCTTAGCAAACCGTAACAACAAATGTCAAAGCAATTTTTCAGCTTGTCTTGATAGGACGGAACATACTTTAAGACGGTCACATATACATGCCGCCATTTACTGAAAGCACATGGCCGGTAATGTATCCTGATGCCTCAGAGGCAAGGAATAGAACGGCATTAGCAATATCTTCAGAGGATCCAAGACGTTCCAGAGGGATCTGCGCCGTCAGTTCTTCACGAACCTTGTCAGAAAGAGCATCTGTCATGGCTGTGGCTATGAAGCCAGGAGCAACTGCATTTACAGTAACATTGCGTTTAGCCATTTCTCTGGCATTGGACTTTGTCATACCGATCAGTCCTGCCTTACTTGCGCAGTAATTAGCCTGCCCGGCATTTCCCATCTGACCCACCACGGAAGCGATATTGATTATCCTGCCATAGCGCTGTTTGCTCATAACCTTGAAAGCAGCCCTGGTGCAAAGAAAAGCCCCTTTAAGGTTTACACTAAGAACAGCATCCCAGTCATCATCCTTCATTCTCATGATCAGTCCATCACGGGTAATACCAGCATTATTGACCAGTATATCCACACGGCCAAATTCTTCAACTGCCGCTGATATCATCCTCTCAACATCCTCGGACGAGGTCACGTTTCCGACAACAGCAAGGGCCTTTGCTCCAGCCGCCTTAAGCTCGGAAACAACGGTATCGGTTGATGCCTTGTCCATATCCATTGCAACTATGGTCGCGCCCTGGGCTGCAAGGGCCAGAGCAATGCTTCTGCCTATGCCACGGGATGCACCGGTTATGACTGCAACTTTATTTTTAGCCATCTGCAATCTCCCTCTTTGTTTTCAGTTCTGTCTTTCTGCAAACGTAGCCTTTAACTCTGCTTCCGTCACAAGTTTTCCTTCAACAAAAGCCTTTGCCGTAAAAACCCATATCCCGCGTTTGCAACCGGTTGCCTCTATCTCAAATCTCAGTTGGTCACCAGGCACTACAGGCTTGCGAAATCTCGCATTGTCTATTCCAACAAAATAGGTAACCTTGTCACGGAGAGACTCATCAGACTGGTATGCCAGAATACCTGCAACCTGTGCCATGGCTTCAATTATCAGAACTCCAGGCATAACCGGATGACCAGGAAAGTGTCCCTGAAAAAAAGGCTCGTTCACCGATACATTCTTTAAACCCACAATCCGTTTTCCGATTTCAATTTCAGGAATACGGTCAACCATAAGAAATGGGTAGCGGTGTGGAAGAATTTTCATTATCTGGTTGATGTCTAACATGAATTATATTCCTTTAAATGGAATTTCAGATAAAAATCAGGAGAATGTCTTTAAACCTGCTGAATCCTCAATGTTCACAAGCTCCATATCCTTGCTTATACGCTTGACAAGACCAGTAAGAACCTTGCCCGGACCTATTTCGACAAAACGTGTTACACCGGTCTCAATAATTGCCTTTACTGACTGCTCCCAGCGCACGGGAGAGCAAACCTGCTCAACAAGAAGATCTCGCACCCTTGATGCATCAGAGTTTTCCTTTGCCTCGACATTGCTCACAACAGGAAGGGAGAGTCTATTTACCTGAATACCTTCAAGAACATCCTTAAGACGTTCAGCCGCAGGTTTCATGAGGGCGCAATGGAAAGGGGCGCTGACAGGCAGAAGCATGGACTTTCTGAATCCTCTTGCCTTTGCAATTTCAATTGCGCGGTTTACGGCAGAAACATTGCCCGCAATAACAATCTGTCCAGGAGAATTGAAGTTGGCCGGCGAAACCACCTCCCCTTGGGCAGCCTCCTCGCAGATGGCGTAAAGTTCTTCAGAGTCAATTGAGAGCATTGCAGCCATTGCTCCTGTGCCGACAGGCACCGCCTCCTGCATGAAAGCTCCACGCTTGCGGACAGTGAGTACAGCGTCAGCCAGAGAAATTGCCCCACTGCATACAAGCGCCGAGTATTCACCCAAAGAGTGGCCGGCAACGCAGGAAGCATCTGCCTCAAGACCTGTTTCCTGCCTTATTGCCCTTAATGCGGCAATACTTGCCGTCAAGATTGCAGGCTGCGTATTTGATGTGAGTTTAAGTTCTTCTTCAGGGCCGTTGAAACAAAGGGACGAAATTGAAAATCCAAGAGCTTCATCAGCCTCTTGGAAGGTTTCCCTGGCAATTGCAAAATTATCTGAAAGATCCTTTCCCATTCCTGCATACTGGGAACCTTGACCTGGAAATATGAATGCAGTTTTAGCCATAATTTCAAGCTCCTGTAATGTACTTGCTAAACTACCACTTTAGAAGCGCTGATCCGTAGGTAAATCCACCGCCGAATGCTGCCAGTAACACAAGGTCATCTGGCTTTATTCTGCCGGTCCTGTTTGCCTCGTCCAATGCTATGGGAATAGATGCAGCTGAGGTGTTGCCGTATTTATGCAGATTCACAAAAATCTTGTCTTCAGGAATGCCGATACGTTTTCCCGTAGCCTCAATAATTCTTCTATTGGCCTGATGTGGTATCAAAAGGGCAAGATCGGCAGCAGTAAAACCATTTCGATTAAGGGCCTCAGAAGCTGCGTCTCCCATAGCACGCACTGCATGCTTGAATACTTCGTTACCTTCCATCCTTAGAAAATAAAGTTTTTCATCAGTGGTTTCAGGATCGGTAAATCTGTGGCGGCTTCCGACAGCTGGCTGGTACAGGAGTCCCCAGTGGGCTCCATTTGTATAAACATGTGTTGAGAGGATACCGTTATCAGCTTCTGTCGCTTCTACAACAGCTGCTCCGGCACCGTCTCCAAAAAGTATGCATGTATTGCGGTCGGAAAAATCCACAATACTGGTAAGAACTTCAGCTCCCATAACCAGTATTTTCCTTGCCATACCACTCTTTATGTAGGCTTCTGCCATGTTAAGTCCGTATATGAAACCGGAACATGCTGCAGAAATATCAAATGCAAGTGATTTTTTTGCGCCTAGCTCATTCTGAATGATGCAGGCTGTGGCGGGAAAAGGGAAATCGCCGGTTACAGTCGCCAATATGATGATATCAAGCTCTTCAGCTGATATACCGGACATCTCAAGAGCGCGTCTGGCGGCAATTGTTGCAAAGGTAGAGGTATATTCGCCCTTTGATGCAATCCTTCGCTCCTTGATTCCGGTGCGGGTTGTAATCCATTCATCGTTGGTATCTACACACTTTTCAAGGTCACTGTTACTCATGACCTTTTCCGGAACTGATGAACCGGTTCCGGTTATTCGGGCGCGCAGCATGTAATCCTCCTTGCCGGAAACAGATCATTTTCCGGTAGACAACAGAACTGCAGCATCAAGAAATCATGCTGCCACTGCGTGGAAACATTGCGGAGTAGTTTTCTGACAATTTTTCTGCAATTCTCTGAGTAACACCATGACTTGCATAATCATGGGCAAACCGGATCGCATTTTTGATCGCCTTGACGTTTGATCCACCATGACAGATCATTCCAACTCCATTTATCCCAATCAGCGGGGCTCCACCATATTCTGAATAATCCACAATTTTTTTAAAACGATCAAAAGCACCCTTTACAAACAGATAACCCAGCTTGGCTATCGTATCACTTTTAATCTCACGCTTGAGCATAGAACCTGCAGCCTCAGCAAGCCCTTCCGAAAGCTTGAGAACAACATTTCCTACAAAACCATCGCAGACTACAACCTCCACCGTACCTTTGAATATGTCCCGGCCTTCAACATATCCGGCATAGTTCAAAGATGTCTGACGGAGGATGGTGTTTGTTTCCCGTGTAAGCTCATTTCCCTTTGAATCCTCTTCTCCGTTTGAAAGCAGGCCGATACTTGGATTCTTTATTCCCATGACATGGGCGGCATAAACCTGACCCATAATAGCAAACTGAACGAGGTGATTCGCCTTGCAGTCAACATTGCCACCGACATCAAGCACAAGTGTCTGACCTTTCAATGTTGGAAATACCTGTGCTATGGCAGGACGCTCAATACCTGCTATCCGCTTGAGTACGAACATCCCGGCAGCCATTGTTGCGCCTGAATTGCCAGCGCTCACTGCAGCAGCGGCCTTCCCTTCCTTTACCAGTTCGAATGCAATACGGACAGAAGAGTCCCGCTTCTTTCGCACTGCGTCAGACGCCGAATCATGCATGCCTACAACTTCACTGGCATGGCGAATATCAATATCAAGACCCTTTGTCTGATACTTGGCAAGTTCGTGGGCAAGACGAGATTCATCGCCCACAAGAGTGACCGGAATACCGAACTCACGTGCAGCAGCAACAGCACCCTCAACTTCTACGGCCGGGGCGAAGTCACCTCCCATAGCGTCAATAGCAACTCTCATTGTTATCCGGAGCTTTTGGAAATCAGGCTTTTTTCACAGCGGAGGCAACTTCCTTGCCCTTGTAGGATCCACATGAAGGACAGGCGCGATGGGGCATCTTTGGAGATTTACACTCCGGACAAACTGCTAGGCTTGGGGCTGTTAGAAAATCGTGGGCCCTGCGCATATTCTTGCGGGATTTGGATGTCTTTTTCTTAGGTACTGCCATGGCAAAACTCCTTTACGGCCGATATATGGCCTTGATTAACTGCGGACCTTAAAGTCCTTTAATGCTGAAAACCTCAAATTGACCGTTTCTACGGGACAATTGCAGGAAGAATGGTTTAAATCCATACCACAGCAGGCGCACAATCCCTTGCAACCTTCCGAACAAAGAGGCTTTAAAGGGATTGAAAGTGCTATCTGCTCACCTATTTCGTAAACAAGATCTATCTCTTCACCTGAAAAACAGGCAGAAACAAGATCCTTCTCTTCAAGTTCAAGCTCATCTTCATCTTCACGAATGGAGTTTGACTCTTCACGAAAAATAAAGGTAAATACAGACTCAATAAAGTAATCAAAAACAGTAAGACAACGGGAACAGTCAAGCTTCACACAGACCTTGGCAACACCTGATATCCGATAATGATCAATCTCTTTTACAGCTGAAATATTAACAGTGACAGGGCTGCAAAATTCACATAATCCAGAAGATGAAATTTCATCAAGAACCGGAAATGTTATATATGGCTCGATAAACTCGAAATGTTTTAATGAATCTGTTAAATGATCAATCCTGATTTTCATGCAATACATACCCAAATAGTTAAGAAACGATTAAATATAGTGTTACTGGCTTATTTGTCAAGAAATTAGAAACAAAATCAACAAGTATTAATATCAAGGGGTTGGGCAATTGCCCAACCCCTTGATATTTTTCTGGTGCCAGAGCCAGTTTCTGATTGAGACGCAAAAACAGCTATTCTTTATTGATTATTTTGCAAAAGTATTTCAGATAACTACAAAAAATTGAAAATACCTTTATTAAATCAAATGGGTTACAGAACTACCAGAGTGACTGCAGTTTGTCAATTGAGTATATGATTTATATATGAACGTACATGCGAGAAATTTATGAAGAGTCATTTCCATAAATATGCAGTAACCATAATTTTTTTAGTAACCTGCAAAACTTGAGCTTGTTAATTGCTAATAATCTGATATGTTTAAACAATATAAAAAGTTGTAACATCTGCTCTGATAAAAATGGGGATAAACCATGGAAAATGCACCTGCATCTGATCCTTCCAACATCCTGAAACAGCAGCTTGAATATAGAAAACGGCTGATGGACAAGATTAACGAGATCCATTCCGCTGACAACCTGAGTACAATTCTTCTTCATATTAAGGACAGCATTGCTGCTCTTTTTTATGCCGAACGGATTACCATCTATCTTGCGGATGCAAAAAGAAATCTGCTCATTTCAAAGGTACTGTCTGGTACCGAAGTAAAGCAGATCGTTGTGCCGATATCAGATGCAAGCCTTTCAGGTTACTGCGCTGTTTCAGGCGCTGTACTCAATATAAGGGATGCATACAACGAACATGAGCTGAAGATGATCAGCTCGAACCTTAAGTTTGATAAGTCATGGGATCAAAAGACCGGACTTATTACAAAACAGGTACTCTGCATTCCTATGAAATTTCAACGCACACTTATCGGTGTAATACAGATTATCAACAGAAAGGGTGGAGTCCCTTTTACTGATACCGACATAAGTTATGCCCTTGAACTTTCAACATCACTTTCAATAGCAATTCACAACATCTACCGCCTTCAGGCAACCACAAAGATTATCCGCCAGCGTAGCCGTTACAACTATCTTCTGGACAAGAATCTTATTGATGAGAAGACCATTGAAAAGGCATCAGCACACCCTGATGTAGCAAAATTCGGCCTTGATGCAGTACTTATGCGTGAGTGCGGCGTACCTAAAGAAGAAATGTCAAAAGCCCTTTCACTATTCTTTGGCACTGAATTTATCAAGTACGATCCGGCGACACCTCCAATGGATGAAGGATTGCTGAAACGTATAAAACCTGACCGTCTGACCAAGGAATGGTGGGTGCCATATAAAGTAGAAAACGGAGTCCTGTATATAATAATGGACGATCCGACAGACCTGGGCCGCCAGGACATGATCAAGTTCATATATCCTGAATACAAGAGAATCAGTTACACAGGCGCATTCCGTGATGATATTCACAGTTTTGTTGCGCTTTTCTATCACCACGGATCACCATCTGCCTCAGGCGGCAGCATTGACGAACTGATCAACAAACTTGATGCTACTGAAGAGCCTGAAATAGAACAGGAATCCTCCAAGGTATCGGAGCAGGACAGCGTAATTGTACAACTGGTAAACAAGATTATTATTGATGCGGTTCAGGCCAAGGTATCTGACATCCATATAGAGCCTTATCCCGGCAAAGATGATGTAATAGTCCGATACAGGATTGACGGACGATGCAAGGTTTATCAGAGAATTCCTTACAAGTACAAATATGCGATTCCTTCCCGCATAAAGATAATGTGTGGACTTGACATTTCTGAGCGCCGCAAGCCACAGGATGGCAAGATTGATTTCAAAAAGTTCGGCCCGCTTGCGGTTGAACTGAGGGTTGCAACGGTACCTACTGCAGGCCAGCTTGAAGATGTTGTAATGCGGATACTTGCTTCCGGTGAAGCGGCCCTGCCCTACGACAAGCTGGGGCTTACGGAAAGAAACAGCAAGGTACTGCTTAAGTGCGTAAACCAGCCCTACGGCCTTGTGCTGGTGGTGGGACCCACCGGTTCCGGTAAAACCACAACACTTCACTCTGCGATATCGGTAATCAATACCCCTGAAACCAAGATATGGACTGCTGAAGACCCTGTGGAAATAACACAGCGGGGCCTGAGACAGGTTCAGGTACATCCGAAGATCGGCTTTACATTTGCCGCTGCACTTCGCTCATTCCTTCGTGCAGACCCTGATGTAATAATGGTAGGTGAGATGAGGGACAAGGAAACAGCCGAGATAGGCGTTGAATCATCCCTTACAGGCCACCTGGTTTTCTCCACACTTCACACAAACTCGGCACCTGAGACGGTAACACGTCTTCTTGACATGGAGCTGGACCCATTTTCCTTCTCCGACGCCATACTGTGCATACTTGCACAGAGACTCTGTCGTCGTCTCTGCGACTGTAAGCAGGAGTACACACCTGACAAAAGGGAGCTGGAAGATCTGATTCTTGAATTTGGCACTGAGGATTTCAAACGCACAGGTATTGATCCATCAACCATAAAACTGCATAAGGCTGTGGGATGCCCCAAATGTGGAGATTCAGGATACAAGGGACGTATAGGACTTCATGAGCTTCTTGAAGGCACTGATGAGATGAAAACCCTGGTGAAACGCAAGTCCGAAATTGAGCTGATAAGACGACAGGCTATTGCTGATGGTATGACTACTCTAAAGCAGGATGGCATACTAAAATGCTTTGCTGGCCACACAGACCTGCATGAAGTTCGGAAAGTCTGCATTAAATAGCCTTTGCTTCTTAACTCTTCCGGTGATTTGTTTCTTCTTTATCTCCCCTCTCCTTCCTTTGCAAGGAGAGGGGGCTTTCTTGCAAATTAATGTCCATCACACAAACATCTAATCTGACAAATCCGAAATAAATTTCCTTATTTTATCCTTATCAGCAGGCATTTCAGTACAGCGGGTTTCCAAGCCGAAAAGTTTCTGTATGGATTCAGGCAGAGGAACAGCTCTTCCTGTAGCTTCCTGCACAGCATCTCCAAACTTGGCAGGATGGGCTGTTGCAAGACAGACAACACGGGTTGGAGCTTTAACCATATCCTTTGCAGCCCTTACCCCTACGGCTGTGTGTGGATCCAGAAGATATCCGGTTTCCTCCATAAACGAGGCAATGGTCTCAATTGTCTCATTACGTCCCACAGATCCAGAGATTAATTCGCCAGCAACCTTTTTCATCTCTTCCTGTGTAAAACTGATTTTACCCTCTGACTTGAGCTGGGCAAAAGCAGCCTTCACCCTTTCAGAATCCATGCTGAAGAGGTAGTAGAGATACCTCTCAAAGTTGGATGCAACCTGGATGTCCATTGAAGGGGACAGGGTCTGGACAACTGTACCTACAGAATAATCTCCATTATTTACAAAGCGCGTAAGTATGTTGTTTTCATTGCTTGCCAGAAGAAGCTTTTCAACCGGCAGCCCCATCTGCCAGGCAATATATCCCGCAAAAATATCGCCGAAGTTGCCGGTCGGGACTGAAAAAACCAGTTTTTCACCAGGATCGGCAACTCGCAGCCAGGCATATATATAGTAAACAACCTGCGCCAGAACACGAGCCCAGTTTATGGAATTGACAGCGCCAAGTGAATATTTCTGCTTGAAATCAAGATCTGACATAAGTGCTTTAACAATATCCTGGCAATCGTCAAAAGTGCCGTCAACAGCAATGTTATGGACATTATCATCAAGCACAGTGGTCATCTGCAGTGCCTGAACCGGAGATGTCTTGCCCGATGGATGCAATATGAAGATTCTTATCCCGGCCTTGCCACGAACTCCATGTATGGCAGCACTGCCGGTGTCTCCTGATGTTGCCCCCACTATGGTCAGCCGTTCTTTACGCTCATCAAGTATGTACTCGAAAAGATTCCCAAGAAACTGCAGGGCCACATCCTTGAATGCCAGGGTAACACCATGAAACAGTTCAAGAATATGTACACCGTCCTGCCTGACAACCGGTGTCACCTCAGGATGTGTGAATGTTGAGTATGAGCGGTTGATAAGAGTACGCAGATCATCTGCAGGTATATCATCTGCAAACCTGGAGATAATCTCAAAGGCAAGGGAGGGATAATCAAATGATCGCCATGATTCCAGTTCCTGCATCGTAAAGACAGGTATGGTTTCTGGAAGCAAAAGACCCCCATCATCTGCAAGACCCATCATTATGGCATCCTTGAACCTTACCGGAGCAATACCGCCCCTTGTGCTTATGTAGCGCATTAATTCTTCCTTTCAGACATTTTGATACTGAAGCATCTGCTTTATCAGTTTTGAGTAAAAAATTAAAGAGGGGGCTATCCGGCCACCGGGCGGTATTCACCCGGGGAGAGTATGAAATATAGCCTGAATATGCAGTATTTATAGAATTCAGAGAAAAGCAGTTTGGAAGTCCCTATATGGTGCCACCAGTTTTCCTTAAGATTTTTACTATCAACAGGGTAAGAATAGATTTTTACATCATTAGGCAGTGCTTTTCTGAACAGCAGTGTGGCCCTTTTAAGATGGTAACGGGATGTAATAAGCATTATAGAATGGACTTTGGCACCGACGATAATATCTCTTGCGTATATTGAATTTTCAAGTGTATTTCTTGAATTCTTTTCAAGAACAACCATATCAGCAGAATTATCACCCTTTTCAGCCTTATAAAGATCTGCCTTTCTTACAACCGGATCAACACCTATCAGGTAGAGACGCTTACCGTTCCCTTCCCTGAAAAGACGCACCCCCTCCTCAACCCTCCCCTTTCCACCGGCAAGCACTACAATTGCATCAACCTTTGCAGTAGTTGCCTCTGCTGAAAAAGTCTTATATGTGAAATCGACAAAAAGCGCGACTATCACCAGCAGAGCTATTGAGACAAAAGAGAGAATGGCCTTGAAAAACTTCATGTTCTTATATTTTTCCTTGCATTGCCTTGGTTGTTTTGATAAAAGTCTGTTTTCAGTTTGTCCGGGAGGAAATCATACCATGTCGAGAAAATGCGAAATTTGCGGCAAAGGCCCCAGCACTGGCAACAACGTAAGCCACGCCAACAACAAGACCCGTACCACCTGGTACCCTAACCTTCAGAAGGTAAAGGCCAAATCAGCCAACGGCAGCGTATCTACCATCAAGGTATGCACACGCTGCATCCGTTCAGGCTCTGTTACCAAGGCGCTGTAATCCTGCCTGAAAATGCAGTTCAAAAACGCCGTGCGCATATATTGCGCACGGCTGTTTTTGTTTAAACTTCAGCAACCGCATCTATCTCAACCCTGACTCCACGGGGAAGAGCCGCAACAGCAACAGTGGCCCGCGCTGGCTTTATATGGCTAAAGAAACT
>CAZXTZ010000041.1:0-18339 GCA_964643645.1 uncultured Geobacteraceae bacterium | reverse complement strand
CTGTAATGGGTGGTGATCAGGCCACAATGATCATACGCGAACGTGAAAGCCGCTTTGGGGGCCATCTGCCTGTAATAGCCCTGACAGCCCACGCCATGGAAGACGAGCGGAAAAAATTGCTGAAACAGGGCTTTGATTCACATGTTGCAAAACCGGTGGATATTGAGCTGCTTGTGTCGGAGATGAAGCGGATAACAGCTGTGTGATCCGTTCATCTTCTTGCAAGCCGCCATGACTCGAGTGCGTGGAGGATCAATCGTTAAGGGCCATTATTACTCCCCTGGCCTGGGTTGACAGAAAATCCCAAAGGCCAAGTTCCTGTAGTGTGTCAATAAATGGAACTCCATTGCTGTTCCAACCGCGTTCCGCATAGTATACATCCACCAGTTTGCGCAGTTCCTCCTTGCGGTGTTTCATAAGAAGTTCCCGCTTGATACAGGTCTCCATACTGGCTGCTTCGTCTGAGTTAATCCCATGTATTCCAGACACTTCTTTGTCGTTAAACTCTTTTTCCAAAAGATAAAGTTCGTCATCTGTCGGGCCTATTGCCCTTTCAGGAATCCAGTCGTAACCTGATGTGTCCCTTCCGTATCGCATGACGTTCATTACCCGTTGAAGATTGATATCGCGGTCTGTCTGGGCAAAAATTTCCTGCCATGTCATTTCTGTTCCAAGCATGGCGTTAAAGAAATCGGCGTATATCTCCTGTGACGCAGGATTTATGTGGATATCTGTTCCGGTTCTTTTTGCTGACTCCGGATTAAAAACATCAACCCACGGAAGTTTGCAGAGCCCCAGATTGTCGTTTCCGAGCCTTACCCGAGGATAGGAGATCAAGGCCCATGCCTTCTCCTCAAATGTTGGGAAAGCCCCCAGAAGATCGGCCTTTATGAGCCATGCGGCAGCATGATGTGCCCCTATGTCACTGGCCGCCGCATATGAACCCTGCATGGAAAGAGATCTGTGTGTGCGGTAGAAGGAGAAGGGAAGGCCCTTTGTCTGCATGGCAAAGAGTTTGAGGTTCGGGCGTGGGTCAATACCGGTGTTTTTCTGGTAACGTGCGGCTACCCATTCAGAAAGAGAAATCATTCCTTTTCCGGCAACCTGCATCAATTCGCCATTTCCATGGGCAAGGCGGTGGATGAACTCAAGGGAGGCCGGTTCATTGCCCCAGACAAGCTCAAGTCCGTCTGTGTCGGCGCTACTCATGTAGCCACGCTGGAAACATTCCATCAGGAAGGCCATTATTGTGGCAGTGCTGATGGTGTCAATCCCGTAGTTGTCGCAGTGCCAGTTTGCTTCAAATATGAACTCAGGATTCCAGATGCCCAGGTTTGATCCGAAACCGGCGGCGGTTTCATACTCCGGCCCATCAACCCATACTCGCTGGCCTTTGTGACTACCCGAAACAAGGGTAACCCATCCGCCCTTGGTGCATTGCAGATTGCAGCCGGGAAAACAGCCATCCATGCCCCGGTGTTCAAAGAGGTGCTCTTCGTAGAATTTCCCACAGATTTGTGGCGCCCGTGGGTCTGAGCCGGCCTGGAAATTGTTGACTGGAAGTGATTTATATTCATCCTTGTTCATGAATGTAATCAAGCCGGCGCTCCCTTTGCGGGACATCCGGAGAGAGTGGGGATCAACTTCTTTAACTACACTGTGCAGCCGTTTGCCTGCGTCTTTGGCCAGTTCCCAGTTAGCGGCGCCGTAGGGGTTTTCTCCCTGTGGATATGATGCAAGAACCACAATGGCACGGATTCCTTTATCAGACATAACTGTGCCGGTGCCTGTTCTTCCGGCCTGTTTGGTCCTGTAGATTCCCCTGCCATCCGGAGTGGGTTTGGTTACATCGTAGTAATGGCTGTTTATGCAGCCAAAGGTTGTGTGGTCGGCGCCGATACCGGTTGTCATGAATGCGATGTTTCGGCGGTCATATCCGGCGTCTGTGAAGCGTTTGTCTATCATCCGTTCAATATCAAAGGATTCTTCCAGATGTGGCGCATCTTCAATCGTTATCTCCTGGCTGAAGCCATCTATAACGATCATCACATCTCTTGCGGATTTGCCGGTTACCTGAAGTGCATCAAACCCTGCAAACTTCAAGAAAGCGCCAAAGTAGCCGCCAAAATTGGAAACACCTGGTATGCCTGTGAGTGGAGAGAGGGTTATGGCCATTGCCTTTGCAGTGCCTGGAAACTGTGGAATACCGCCCAAGGGACCGTTGGCCAGAATAAGAGGGTTTTCAGGATCGGTCGGCATTGTGGTGGCCGTTGTGGCCTGATGAAGCATATAGAGGCCCAGGCCTCTGCCTCCAAGGAAAAAATCACGAACATCAGGATCAAGTTTTGGGGTCTCTATGATGTTTTCTGAAAGGTCTATGTTGAGTGTCCGACCGGCGTAACCACGGTTAAGGGGATGTGTCTCGTAGTGCATCCTGTTTTCCTTGTTTATGGATTGTTAGTGATAAGGTGTTTAAATATTATATCCTGCTGTAGGGGCGATCCTTGTGATCGCCCGGATTTGGCGAACATGTATATTTAATCACCGGTTATAAAGTTACCCTACCTCGGAATATTCCCTTATACGGAATTTGACCCCGAGGGATTCAGAAATGACACTGCATGCGCTGATGTCCAATCCGGGCAATGTGACAGCAGTGGCTGTGACATCAGGAATGTAGCGGGGGGCCTCACGGAGAAAGTTGCATACCCCTTCGTAGCCTGCCTCACCAAAGGGAGAGTTGCATAACTTGTTGTATGTGACTGCGTCCGGGGCATTAAGACTTACGGATATGCTGTCTACAAGACCGCTTAATTCCGGAAGAATGTTTCTTCCGTGGGCAAGATTAGCCTGACCGTCACTGTTTATTCTGATCCTGTAGCCACGCTCTTTAAGGGTGGCTGCAATCTGTTTGACCAGCGCCAGCCTGAGAAGTGGCTCACCAAATCCGCAAAAAACTATTTCATCAATATTTTCAGGCTGACCGATTGCAGCCATCACCTCGTCGTATCCAGGTTCATGGTCCAACAGCAGGTTATGTCCCTTGACTGTGAATTCGTCGAACTTTGCACAGAAAGTACAGGTATTTGAACACCTGTTTGTGATGTTCAGGTAAAGAGAGTTCCTGATACGGTATGCGATCTTCGCTGATTCATCCCAGAGGGGAATTCCAAAGAGCCTTCCTGCATTCATTGTTGTTATACGGGCAACGTCATCAACTGTGAGCCCGCGAAGTTCAGCAACTTTTTCCGCTGTTATTCTTGTGTAGGAAGGTTCATTCCTTTTGCCGCGATGGGGTACAGGTGAGAGATACGGGCAGTCCGTTTCAAGGAGCAGGCGTTCAACAGGAACCGATCTTACCACATCCCGCAACTGTTCGTTTGAAGGGTAGGTGACCGTGCCTGGAATGGAGATGTAAAGCCCCTGATCAAGGCATTGTTTTGCAAATTCCATGTTGCCTGAGAAGCAGTGCATCACCCCTTTTTCTATGCCTGCCCCATGTATCATCGAGAGTGTTTCACTGTGGGCGTCACGGTCATGTATAACAACAGGCTTATCAAGTTCTGACGCCATCCGGAGAAGACGGGCAAACAGATCTTCCTGATCTTTTCTTGGAGAACGGTTGCGGTAGAAATCCAGTCCGATTTCGCCAATCGCGACACATTTGGGATGAGCTGAAAGTTCGCGGATTGAATTTAAAGCAGCATCGTCAACACCTTCGGCATCGTGCGGATGTATACCCACCGTACAGAATATATTCTCATAACGGGAAGCAATATCAATGGCCTGGCGGCTTGACTCAAGGTCTGCGCCTACAACAATCATCCCGCGCACCCCTGAATCTGAGGCCCTTTTGAGCATGTCATCCCAGTCTGGCAGGAAATCCTTGTAGTAGATATGACAATGTGTATCAATAAGAGTAGCTGTATCTGTCATTTATATCAGAGTGGCGGCGGGGATATCCCAACCTCTTTCATCGCTTTTTTAATTGCTTTCAGGTCATAGCCTTCTACGACCTGCCTGCCGTTATCAAACACAAGCAGTGGTGCAATATCTGCCAGAAAGTTGTGCTTCCATTCCTTGAAGTATCTGTTGTCTTCAATGGCTCTCGTCTCGAACGGTATGTTGAGTTTGGCGAAATACCTTTCCGCCCTTATGCAATAACTTCAGCCGTCTGTTACAAAAATAACAATCCGTTCTTTTGATGGAATTGTGAGCTTTTGAGTGGCAACAGGCTTTGGCTCTGTTTTTTTCCTGTTTTTACCGGCAGCCTCAGCAGTGACTGAAAGGCTGATTAGCAGGAAAAAAACTGCAAGTATGTATAAATATCTTGTTATTAAAAAAATCATCTCTAAAGCGCCATCAGGTAAAGTCCCGTGAATAACTCTCTTTGTCTGAATTCTGGTATAATAATATTGGATGCATTGTTGTAATTGGCATCTTGTACAGGGAGGCTATGGGAAGGTATGTAGCCTGTAATTAAGTTAATTAATTTCTCTTTTTTTACAGCTTAAGTCAACAGCCTTCTGCTCTTGAAAGTGATTTTTCTGTATGCCTCTTACAAAAGAATCCGCATATAAAATGGCAACCCCTGTTCCTGAAAGTTGAAAAAACGGATTTATGCCGTATACTTTTTGAAGACTTAAAAGAATGATGAGGGTATTGCAATGGAGGTGACAGGCATCTCTTCGGGGATTGTATCTTTTGCTTTCTACAGTTATCATTAAAAAATATTCTTGCCGGGCAGAAAGGCCCCTGTGCATACCGAATCTCAAAAGCATACTGATCTTCCTGTCATCTGGCATCTTTCTCTACGCCGGCTTATCATACTGATCGTCTGCCTGATCATCGCCTCCAGCACGTCCTACACCGCATGGAAAACCTACCGCAGCCGTCAGCTCATAATCAGGGCAGCCGAACTTCAGACACAGGCATATGCGCGATCCCTGAAGGAGCATACCGAGCGGGCCTTTTCCGAAATCGACTACGTCCTGAAGGGGAAGATCCGCCAGATTGAAAAATCAGGCCGAATCTCTCAAGCCAGGCTGACAAGACTGCTTCAGGAGGATATTCAGAATATTCCTCAAATATCCTCCATGGGCTTTGCAGACCCATCAGGAAAAATTACAGTAATTTCCTTGCCGGACACACCCGAGTTTAACATACAGGAACGCCCTTACTACCGGCATCATCTGCAAAACAACTCCAGCAGCCTGTTCATCACTCCTCCATTCAGATCAAAGATCAGCAACAACTGGCGCATCAGCCTCTCCCGCAGAATAAACACCTCAACGGGTGAATTTGCCGGAATACTGGTTGCAGCGCTGGATCTCAGTTATTTTGAGAAGCTCTATGCCGACCTTGCAGGAGACCGCAACGCCCGCTATTCACTTGCATTGATGTCCGGCTCCTATCTGATGCTGGTACCTGATCCGGCCCAGGTGTATGAAACCGGCAAGAAAATGAGTGCAGCCCAGATACAACGCTACTCCGGAGCGCCTTTCGGAACCTACAAGCCCAGGCAGTCCAATGTGTTCAGACAACCCCGAATAACCTCATACCATCGTCTTGAACACTATCCGGTGGTTGCCATCATGTCGTTCAACAAAGAAAATGTGCTTGCCGACTGGAAAGCCAACCTCATCAAGGATATTGTCACCTATGTTGCCTTCATACTGCTGATTGTTGCCCTGACAAGGCTGCTGTTCAAACAGATCAGCAGGATAGAACAGGCAAATGCATCACTCATACAGAAAAACGAAGAGTTGAACAGCGCCATGCAAAGCGCCGACCAGGCCAGAAAAGAGGCCGAAGCCGCGACGAAGGCAAAAAGCGTCTTCCTGGCCAATATGAGTCACGAAATCCGTTCCCCCATGAATGCCATCATCTGGCTTGCTCAGGTAGCGCTTGAGACCGACCAGCCCGAAAGACAGCAGGGATATCTCTCAAAACTGCTGGACGCGGGGCGTTCTCTGCTGCGGATTATCAACGACATCCTTGACCTATCAAAGGCTGAGGCGAACCGGGTTGAACTGCTTCAGGAGCCGTTCTCCCTCAAGGAGCTGCTACAGCAGGTTTCTGATCTGTTCCAGCTTTCCATAGAGGCCAGAAAACTTGCCTTTGCTGTGGATATAGACAAGGCGCTGCCGGACAGGGTGGTTGGAGATCCCCTGCGTCTGGGGCAGGTGCTGAACAACCTGGTGGGAAATGCCGTAAAATTCACTGAGGCCGGCGGCATAATTGTGCAGCTGAGGCAGGTGGAACGCTCTGAAACAACGGCCAGCGTCTGTTTCACAGTAACCGACACCGGAATCGGGATCTCTCCGGAACAGTCCGAGTGCTTGTTCCAGCCATTCAGTCAGGCCAACTCCACCATAACAAGGAAGTTCGGCGGAACCGGCCTCGGCCTGAGCATCTCGCGACAGCTGGTGCAGCTTATGGGTGGCTCCATTACAGTGACCAGCAGACCGGACAAGGGGAGCTCCTTCTCCTTCACTGTCCCTCTTTTGCTGCATGATGGCGGGGAGATGCAGTACCTGGAAAAACTGCCGCCGTCACTGCATGAACTTGCCAGACCGATTCATGGCGCAGAGGTTCTGGTCGTTGAGGATAACGATGTAAACCGCTATGCTGCCCGGGAGTTTCTTGAAAAGGCCGGACTTGTGGTAACCGCGGTCACCCATGGCGGTGAGGCGCTACAGGAATTACAGAAGCGCCGTTTTGACGCAGTGCTGATGGATATCCAGATGCCGGAGCTGGACGGAGTTCAGGCCGCCCGCCTGATCCGTCAGATGCCCGATGGATCACAGATCCCGATCATCGCCATGACAGGGGCTACCACCGAGGGAGACCGGGAGTTCTGTCTTGACTCCGGTATGAACGACCATATCGGAAAGCCGATAGATGCTTCGGAACTGGTGCAGAAGCTTATAAAATGGCTGGGGCGCCAGTCGCCTGAATGAAGTCATCAGCCACTTCACCGAGCCAGCGCCAGAACTTCCACACAAGAGGGTATCAATCATGCAGCTGATTTTTTCAAAGACATTCGCCTCCACCCAGCAGCTTGGCAGGGCGCTGATGCTGCCGATAGCGGTTCTTCCGGTTGCAGGACTTCTGCTTCGACTCGGGCAGCAGGATCTGCTGAATATACAGGTTATGGCCCAGGCAGGGGATGCTGTGTTTGCCAACCTTCCCCTGATATTTGCCATTGGAGTCGCCATCGGCTTTGCAAAGGACAACAACGGCGCCGCCGCTCTGGCCGCCGCCATTGGGTATCTGGTGCTTTCTGCGGTGCTCAAGGCCATTGACCCGAAGATAAACATGGGGGTGCTGGCAGGCATCTCTTCAGGTATAAGCGCGGGGTTTCTCTACAACCGTTACAAGGATATCAGTCTTCCGTCATATCTGGCATTTTTCGGCGGGAAGCGTTTCGTGCCGATTGTTACCGGAGTTGCCATGCTTCTTTCAGGGATGGCGCTGGGGCATGTATGGCCCCAGATACAGCAGTTCATTGACTCGGTGGGAAAATGGCTCATAAGCGCAGGTGACCCTGGCCTCTTTGTATATGGCATACTCAACCGGCTTTTGATAGTGACCGGCCTGCACCACATCCTCAACTCTCTGGTATGGTTCGTGTTCGGCACATTCACAGAGCCAACTGGAAAGCTTGTTGCCGGTGACCTTCACCGCTTCTTCGCAGGAGATCCTGATGCAGGCAGCTTCATGACAGGCTTCTTCCCGGTGATGATGTTCGGGCTCCCTGCGGCATGTCTTGCCATGTACCGCAACTCTCTGCCCGAAAATCGTGCGGCTGTTGGCGGGGCTCTGTTTTCAATGGCTCTTACTGCCGCCATTACCGGGGTCACAGAGCCGGTGGAATTCTCTTTCATGTTCGTTGCCCCGCTGCTGTATGGGGTTCATGCGCTGCTGACAGGTGTTTCAATGGTGCTTATGAGCCTTCTGGATGTGCGCCTGGGGTTCACCTTTTCCGCAGGGCTGTTCGACTTCCTGCTCTCCGCAGGAAAGGGGGAACACCCTTTGAGGCTGCTGCCGGTTGGAGCCGGGTATTTTATCCTCTACTACGCCATGTTCAGCTACTGCATAAAGCGGTTCAACCTGATGACTCCGGGGCGTGAGCCTGCCTCTGTTGCTTCTGCAGCGGTAACTGAGGCAATGATGTCAGACAGCCGTGCAGGCCGGTACATTTTTGCGTTGGGGGGTGCGGCAAACCTGAAGTCGGTGGATGCCTGCACGACCCGGCTGCGGCTGGAGGTTGCCGACAGCTCCCTTGTCAACGAACCACTGCTGAAATCAATCGGGGCCATCGGTATTGTAAAGCCGGCTCCTGGCAGCGTTCAGGTGGTGATAGGGCCTGAGGCAGAGATACTGGCAGACGGAATCCGTTCAGAGCTTGCTTCAGACAGCACAGAAAAGACCGGAGCGGCGTTTTCTGTTGACAGGGCAAGCTGGATGGCCGCCCTGGGCGGTGAAGATAATGTGCGGGAGATCAGTCTGGTGGCTCTTACCAGACTGCGGGTGCTACTGCGCGATCCGTCCGCCATAAACCGGACGGCCATTGGGGGATTGGGAAATATTTCTGTTATGCAGTTGCCCGGAAACGTGTTGCATCTGATACTTGGAATGGATGCCCCAGGTTACGCTCTGGCACTGAAAAGTCCTTCTTGCGGCAGCAAAAATATCAGGTAAGGTTCCAGAAAAGCATTTCCAGCATGTCAGCCGGACTTTTCCCTATTTCTGTCACCACTGTGGGCTCGAATCCGCAGTGCATCATGCATTGGGCGCATCTGGGGTCTTTGCCTACTCCGTATCTGTCCCAGTTTACCTTTTCCATCAGATCCTTGAATGTCGGGTAATGGCCGTCAGTAATAAGATAACACGGAGCTTTCCAGCCTTGCGGGTTACGGGTCGGGTTGCCCCAGGGAGTGCATTGGAGTTTCTTTTCGCCCTTGAGAAATCTCAGATACATGGGGGTTGACCAGAAGCGATGTTTTTTGCTCATTTCGTAAACATGGACAAACTTCTTTTCAATCTCGAGTCGCTCAAGGAACATTTTTTCTTCTTCGACCGCTTCATAGCTGAAACCGGGGGCTGCAAGAAGACCATGAACCCCTATTTCTTCAAGCTGGGTGAATAGCATTTCTATCTCAACCAGATCTGTGTCCTTAAAGATGGTGGTGTTTGTGCATACCCTGAAGCCGCGGGATACAGCAGCTTTTATGGCTTCTATGCCTATCTTGAAAGCGCCTTTTCGTTCCAGAATCCTGTCGTGGGTCTCTTCAAGACCATCCATATGGACGTTGAAGGTTAAATTCGAGTGCGGTTTCATCTTTTCAAGAGCTTTTTCCATCAGAATTGCGTTGGTGCAGAACATGATATGCCGGCCACGCTTCAGCACTTCATCAACAAGCTCGAATATATGAGGATAAAGAAAAGGTTCACCGCCGGTTATTGTTACAACCGGAGCAGGGCATTCATCAACTGACCTTATGCAGTCTTCAAGTGACATCATGTCTGATATTGTATCGGCATATTCCCGTATCCGGCCACAGCCGGAGCATGCCAGGTTGCAGAGGTGTGTGGGCTCCAGCATGAGAACCAGCGGAAACTTCTCAATCTTGTTGATACGGTTTTTTGCAATATATTTCGTAAGGTCGTAGTTTAGACGCAATGGGAAGCGCATTTTGTTTCTGATCCTTTCAGTTTTTTAGAAAATCAATTATCGCAGCTTCTATCCCTTCGGCGTCAATTCCAACATCCTTCCGCAGTTGGGCCTGGGAACCGTGTTCGATGTATCGGTCTGGTATTCCCAGGCGTTTTACCTTTGTTGCGGAACAGTCGTTGTCGTACAGAAGCTCCAGCACAGCGCTTCCAAACCCCCCTTGCAGGGCGTTTTCTTCTACAGTTAAAACCCTTCCTGTATGACGGGCCTGGGAGAGGATAAGTTCAGCATCCAGTGGTTTGACAAATCTGGCATTTACAACAGATGCCGAAATTCCTTTGGCTGCAAGGGCTTCTGCGGCATTCAGGGCCGGAATTACGGTTGCGCCTATTGCTATTATTGAGATGTCAGTGCCTTCTCTCAAAAGTTCTCCCTTTCCAACTGGAAGAATTTTTATCTCTTTGTCCATTTCCACACCGTATCCGGCTCCACGGGGGTAGCGGAGTGCAACAGGGGATTCGAGGGAAATTGCTGTTTTAAGCAAATGACGCAGCTCATTTTCATCCTTTGGAGCCATGACAGTGAGTCCGGGCAGATGACGCAGGAATGAGAAGTCGAATACCCCGTGATGGGTTGGGCCGTCGTCACCAACAAGACCGCCACGGTCCATTGCAATTACAACCGGCAGATTTTGAAGGCATACATCGTGGAACACCTGATCATATGCGCGCTGCATGAATGTTGAGTATATTGCCGCCACAGGTTTGTAGCCGTCTGCTGCCATTCCGGCGGCAAAGCAGATGCCATGCTGTTCTGCAATCCCCACATCAAAGAAACGGTCCGGCAGCGCCTCAGCGAAAAAGTTAAGGCCTGTTCCATCGGGCATGGCAGCAGTTATGGCCACAACTTTCGGATTCTGCTGGGCAAGGTCAACAAGGGTTCTACCAAAGACCTCGGTATAGGAAAGTGCGGATTTTTTTGCAGGCGCCTTGCCTGTTGACAGGTCAAAGGCCCCCACGCCATGAAACTTGTCAGGGGTTTCTTCTGCAGGGCTGTAACCTTTCCCTTTTGTGGTCATAATGTGAATAAGCAGAGGCCCGTCAAATTCCCTCGCGCTTGAAAACACCTCTATAAGGTTTGGAAGATCGTGTCCGTCAATGGGACCAACATAATCAAAGCCAAGGGCTTCAAAAAGGGCGCCGGGTGTAAGAAATCCTTTTAAAGAGTTTTCAGCCCTTCTTGCAAACTGAAGTATATCTTTACCGAATGCAGGGATGTTTGTGATAAGGCCCTGCATTTCACGCTTCAAGTCCCTGAAGTAGCGGGTGGTCATCTTTCTTGATATAAATGCTGAAAATGCGCCGACATTCTTTGATATGGACATCTCGTTGTCATTAAGTATCACAATGAGATTCTTTTTCAGGTGTCCCGCCTGATTGAGTCCTTCAAAGGCAATGCCGCCGGTTAGTGATCCATCACCGATCACTGCAATTACATTGTTCTTTTTATGATCCAGATCAGCAGAAACAGCCATGCCCAATGCAGCAGAAATGGATGTTGAGGCATGTCCCACGCCGAATGCGTCATGCACAGACTCGCTGCGTCTGGGGAAGCCTGACAGACCCTTGTACTGTCTCTGGGTTGCGAAAGTTTCACGGCGGCCCGTAAGTATTTTGTGAATATAGGCCTGATGTCCCACATCCCACACAATTTTGTCTTCAGGTGTTTTGAAGCAGTAGTGCAGCGCCAGTGTAAGCTCCACAGCCCCAAGGTTTGACCCCAGATGCCCACCTGTTTCAGAGACAGTATCCAGAAGAAATTTACGAACCTCTTCCGCCAGGTCAGGGAGTTGTGACACATCAAGTTTTTTCAGGTCTTCAGGGCTGTCTATTTTTTCAAGCAGCATGGTTGGTATCCTCTAAAAGCAGCAGCTATTTGTGTATGTATCCGTTTGCCATGAACCAGTCAACTGCCCGTCCCAGGGCAGATTCCACGGATGTCTGGGGAAGCCCCAGCTCGGCAACAGCCCTTTTTGAATCAAAAAACATGAACTTGCGGGCCATCTGTACCCCTGAAAGTGGAATCAGTGGTTCTTTTCCGGTTATTCTTGATATTCCCTCGTTAATGTAAGCTGCCATTAATACCGGCAGATAGGGAAGTCTTACAGCTGGAGCAGGCATTCCGCTAATCCTTTCGAGGATCGCAAATATATCGCGAAGCGTCAGGTTACGGTTTCCCAGTATGTATTTTCTCCCTGTATGCCCTGCACTCGCTGCAAGTATGTGCCCACGGGCGCAGTCTTCAACAGCTATCAGATTAAGGCCCGTGTCCAGATAGGCCGGCATTTTTCCGTTCATGAAATCCACAATGATTTTGCCGGTTGGAGTTGGTTTTATATCAAATGGCCCTATCGGGGTGGAGGGGTTGACTATAACCAGTGGCAGACCCATGTCAACGAATTTTTCCGCTTCTCGTTCGGCAAGAAACTTGCTTTTCTTGTAGTGGCCCACCATATCGTCAAGTGTTACAGCAGTTTCTTCATCCCCCGGATTACCGTTGCCAGGGTTGCCTAGAGTGCCAACGCTGCTTGTGTAGACCACACGTTCCACATTATTTTCCAGTGAGGCCTTAAGAATGTTGCGAGTACCTTCAACATTAGTCATATACATCGTTTCCGGAGTTCTAGTCCAGAGCCGGTAATCTGCTGCGGCATGGAATACCCAATGGCATCCGTTTATGAATTTTGCAAGGGATCCGGAATCAAGAAGGTCACCCTGGCAAAGCTCAATATCAAGTCCGTGCAGATTTCTTATATCTGCCCCTTTACGGGTGAGAACTCTTACTTCAAGCCCGTCAGCCAGAAGTTCCCGAACTATACTGGCCCCTATGAAGCCGGTTGAACCGGTTACAAATGCCTTCATCTCTTTTTTCAGACACCTTTGCTTTTAAATATGCTGAATTGAAATAAAAAGCCCCGACAGGAATCTTCGGGGCTTCCCGGACTTCTATTAAAGTCATTCAAACTGTTTCAGTGTGCCTCGGCTGACCTGCTTAAGCGGCGGAAACGTCCCAGGGCTGTCAGTGGGAAACAATTGCGATATATGTGATACCTGATCATGAAAAACTTGGGGAATCCGGTGCCGGTAAAAGCTTCTTCGTCCCATGTCCCATCCGGGTTCTGAGTACTTATAAGATGCTGTATCCCGCGCTCAACAGTATTGGAAGCAACTTCACCGGCTGACATAAGTGCAAGCAGCGCCCATGCTGTCTGGGAAGGTGTGCTGGGGCCGCAACCCATGAGACTCCTGTCAAAGTACGACTCGCAAACCTCACCCCATCCGCCATCCATGTTCTGCTTTGATTTAAGCCAGTTCACAGCTTTTCTTATGTATGGCTGGGTCATGTCTTCTTTTATTGCTTCGAGTCCGGAAAGCACAGACCACGTCCCGTAAAGGTAGTTAACACCCCAGCGACCCCACCAGGGGCCTTCCGGTTCCTGCTCTGATTTGAGGAATTCCAGCGCATCAACTGCCTTCTGGTTGTCTGCCGGATGATCGAATGTGCCCATCAGTTCCAGCATTCTTCCGGTAAGGTCGGCAGTTGGAGGATCAATAAGCGCTTCCAGGTCTGCAAATGGTATCTTGTTCAGCAGATGTTTGGTGTTGTCCTTGTCAAAGGCTCCCCATCCGCCGTTCTGGCTCTGCATTCCCAGACACCAGTTGATTCCGCGACGAATGGCATCTTCCTTTGCCTTCGGATTCTTTACCTTTATATCCTTGATGGAAATCATGACAAAACCTGAATCATCAACATCAGGGTACCAGTCATTGAGAAACTCGAAGGCCCAGCCACCAGGTTCAAGTTCCGGAGATTTGATTTTCCAGTCTCCACGAATTCTTACTTCCCGGTCAAGGAGCCACTGGGCTGCCTTTACAAGGGAAGGGTGATCGTTTGGAACTCCTGCCTCCTGCATGGCCACCAGAACAAGCGCCGTATCCCAGACAGGCGATACGCAGGATTGAAGAAGCAGCGGACCATCATCCTCAATGGTGAAATTGGCAAGCGCCTCAAGCCCCTTTGCCACAAGCGGATGATCATTTGCATAACCAAGACAGTGCAGCGCCAGTACGGAATTGAGCATTGCAGGCTGGATTCCGCCCCAGTCGCCGGTTTTTTCCTGATGTTCAAGTATCCACTGTTCTGCAATGTCTGTGGCGCTTTTTTTGAAAGGACGAACAGGGCTGGATTCGTAGACCTTAAGCAGGTGATCTACACCTATGAAAAAGTTTTTCCAGGTTAGTATTCCGTCTTCTTTTGTAAACGTGTAATCAGTGGGTCGGGGGGGGCGGACAAAAAGTTCCTGCACCCTTGCCATTGGAGGCAGCTTGTATACAGGTTTTGTGGTCATTACAACCGAAAGCGGAATTATGGTGGCCCGTGACCAGCTTGAAAGCTCATACATGTTAAAATAGGCCCACTCAGGCAAAAGCATAAGCTCAATAGGCATGGATGGAACGCCAAGCCATGAGAATTCGCCAAAAAGAGCCAGAAATACCTTTGTGAAAACCCTGGCCTTGAGTATACCGCCATTCGCAAGGATAAAATCGCGGGCCTTTCGCATGGCAATGTGGTCGGCCGGGTAGCCTGCAAGTTTAAGTGCAAAGTAAGACTCTATGGTTGTGGAAAGATCGCCCGGGCCATTGTGCCAGAGTGACCAGAAGCCTTCAGAGGTTTGCTGTCGCAGAAGGTAGTTGGCCATCTTCCGCTCTTTTTCCCTGTCAACCATGCCAAGAAAATGGAACAGCATGATATACTCGGCTGTGATTGTGCAGTTTGACTCAAGCTCCGCCCACCAGTAGCCGTCAGGAAGCTGTTCGCGAAAGAAAAAATCCCTGGTTTTCTCAATTGATTTGTCAAGTGGGGTCTTGGCGCTCCCCTCCATTTTTTTCCAGATGGAGTGGGGCAGGCGATGGACCTTTGAGGCTTTTTGACCGGGCTCTTGTGCCTGCGGATGTTCACTTTCTGGCAGGCCGGTGGAGTTGAAGGATGTCAGAGCGAAGGAAATTGGGTGCTTGCTCGAGTTCATGGTTATATTTTTACTCCTCGGAGGCTTGTTAAGGGGTTTTGAGCGGCTTAAACAGTAGTTAAAATGATACAGCCTGCCACAAACCTTGGCTTTTCTAGCATAATGAACAAAAAATGTATACCCTCTTGTTCGGCAATTGTTTCTTGATTTTCAAGCTTTGGATTGTTCAGTCTCATGCCTCTGTGCTATAGGGAGGTAACTATACAAGGGAGATAAAATTTTATGCTTACCGGAAAACAGAAGAGATTTCTCAGGTCGCTGGGACACAGCCTTAAGCCTTTGATACAGATCGGGAAAAAAGAGATTGAAGACGGCCTTCTTGCCGAGACATCCGCAGCCCTTGCCCACCATGAGCTTATAAAGGTAAAGCTTCTGGAAAGCTGCATGCTTGACAGACACGAGGCAGCAGAGCAACTGGCCGCTGCCTGCGGCGCTGAGATAGCTCAGGTTCTTGGTAAAACTTTTCTGCTGTACCGCCCTGCAGAAGAGCCAAAACTTGTTCTTCCTGTCTGAAAAATCTTGTCCGGTTTTGAAAATAAAAATATCGGAAGCAAAGGCGAAGAACTGGCTGCGTCTTATCTTGTACGCAATGGTTACAGCATATTAGAGTGTAACTATAGAAGTAAAGGCGGGGAGGTTGACATTGTTGCAAAGGATCGTGATGGCTGCATTGTTTTTGTGGAGGTAAAGACACGCCGTAACCTGGCCTACGGCCTGCCGCAGATGGCCGTAACCCAGCGCAAACAGCGTCAGATTGCCAAGGGGGCGCTCTCCTGGCTTTCCCGCAACCGGCTGCATGACCATAATGCGCGGTTTGATGTGATCGCAGTGCTGCTGCATGAAGGCATGACGCATCAGATCGAGCATATTGTGAATGCCTTTGATCTGGCGTATTAACTTACACTCCACTTTGGGAAAAAACCGGGGACACCCCCCTTTTCCCCTCACCCTGCCTCTGGCCTGATATCCGTATGGGCGGGTTCCAAACCCGCCCATGCTACTGTCACAGCAACCTTGACCGGTAATACAAATAAGCATAAACTTAAAGCACCAACTGGAGGTGCATTTAATGCGTGCAACATTAAGCATACCTGATGAGCTTATAAATGAAGTGCAGCAGATGTCCGGTCAAAAAACAAAGACTGGCGCAATTATTCATGTAATGGAGGAATATGTGCGCCGTAAAAAAGTTGATGCTCTGCTTGCGTTACGCGGCAACGTGACGGTTGAATATGACTGGCAGGCTGAGGAAGAAAGGGAGCTGAAGGCAGCAGAAGAGCGGGAAGCGTACCATGCCGGTTAAACTACTGCCTGATACCTGTGTCTGGATTGATTTTCTGCGAAACAGGAAAACTGTCCTGACGCTCCAGCTTGAACAGGCGCTGCTACAGGGGGAGGTGTACACCTGCGGCGTGGTGCTGTATGAACTGCTACAGGGGATACGCAACCCCGGTGAAGATGAGCAGGTTTGCACTGCGTTTGATGCCCTGACAATGCTTGAGATATCTGCCGCAACCTGGGTTGCCGCTGCAAGGTTCTCCTCAAACTTGAGAAGACAGGGCATTACACTGCCGCTTTCAGATATACTGATTGCCACTGTTGCAGTTGAAAACAAACTGACCATATTGACCATTGATGCCCACTTCCAGAAGATCCCCGGACTCTCGCTAGTAATGTCGTGACCGGACGCCGGAGTTTCTATACTAATTTTATGAGGTAAGCTTGTATGAATTTTACCGCAGCCCTGCTACAGATAAAACCTAAACTTGGCCGTGTTGCCGATAATCTGGCTCTGATTCAGGAACAGGTTGAACAGGCCATTCTCCAAAAGGCTGATCTGGCTGTTCTGCCGGAACTGGCCTTGACCGGCTATTTTCTGAAGGATCTGGTGCCGGAGGTGGCGATTCCGCTGGATAGCCCGGAGATTGCAGCTCTGAAGGAGTTATCCAAAAGAATCAGCATTGCCGCTGGTTTTGTGGAGGTGACCAGTGACTACCAGTTCTACAACAGCGCTGTCTGGTTTGAGGATGGCGAGTTGAGGCATTTGCACAGAAAGGTATATCTACCCACCTACGGCCTTTTTGATGAGCAGCGCTACCTTGGCAGAGGTGACCGTTTCCGCGCTTTTGATACAAAGTTTGGCAGGGTTGGCATGCTGGTCTGCGAGGATATGTGGCATCTCTCAGCCCCTTATCTGCTTGCCATGGACGGGGCAACAACCCTTGTCTGCCTATCCAGCAGCCCAGGGCGCGGAGTTGGCGAAGGCGAGCTTGGCACCGCCTCGGCATGGCGCAGTCTTACTGTTGCAACCGCCCGTTTTCTGACCTGCCGGGTTTTATATGCAAACAGGGTGGGTTATGAGGATGGTGTCGCCTTCTGGGGCGGTTCCCATGCGGTTTTACCCTCCGGTGAACTGATAGCCGCAGCCCCGGAATTTGAAGAATATCTGCTGATTGCAAATATTTCAGATTCTGACCTGAGGAGGGAGAGGATTGCTTCGCCGCTGCTTCGTGATGAAAACCTCTGCATAACCTTGAGGGAGCTTCAGAGAATTGAAACGGAAAGGAACCGCTGATGTCAACCCTTGAGATAAATGCGCCTCTGGCAAGAAAGATACTGGTTGGATTTTTAAGGGATGAGATACTCAAGGTGGGGGCAGCCAAAGCGGTTCTGGGGCTCTCAGGAGGCATAGATTCAGCTATTGTCTGCCATCTTGCCGCAGAGGCCCTGGGGCCTGAAAATGTTTATGCCATCTGTATGCCATACAAGAGCAGCAATCCGGAGAGCGAAGCCCATGCGAGGCTTGTTGCCGGGGCTTGTGGCGTAAACTTTTCCGTAATTCCTATTACACCGATGGTTGACGCCTATTTTGACCAGTTTCCTGATGCAGACAACATGCGGCGTGGCAACAAGATGGCCCGCGAACGGATGACCATTCTGTTTGATCATTCGGCCCTGTATGGCGCTCTGGTTCTTGGCACCAGCAACAAGACCGAGCTTTTACTTGGCTATGGAACTCTTTACGGGGATATGGCCTCGGCCCTTAATCCAATAGGCGACCTGTACAAGACCCAGATATGGCAGTTATCCGAAGAGGTGGGGGTTGCAAGGCCGGTTATTGATAAAAAACCCTCCGCAGATCTCTGGGCCGGACAGACAGACGAGGAAGAGCTGGGTTTCACCTACCGTGATGTTGATGAGTTGCTTTATATGATGGTTGACAGGCGCGCAACTGCTGATGAACTGGTGGCTGGCGGTTTTGACAGGGCGTTTGTTGACAAGATTTATCAGAAGGTTCAGAACTCCCACTTCAAGAGGCGTCTGCCTGTTATTGCAAAGGTCTCAAACAGGACAATTGACAGGGATTTCAGGTATTCACGGGACTGGGGTAAATAAAACAGGGGATGGAATGCTATTTAAGTTTACAGTTTGCGTCACCACTAACACCTGTATTTACAAACAATTTCAATATCTTAGCCCCTCCTGCCTCCCTTTCTTTCCCCTTACTCCCTTGTACCAACGGGAAACCTATGGGGTCAGGCTTGCAATATTGGCATTTATGTGGTAGAGGCAA
>CAZXTZ010000040.1:15768-18662 GCA_964643645.1 uncultured Geobacteraceae bacterium | reverse complement strand
TTGTGAAGCTGGGGCGTGGGAACGATACTCAAAAAAACGGGGAGCGACATATTGTATCGCTCCCCGCTGTAAAACTTTCTGCTAAAACCTGCCTACTTGGGCATAGGGCAGTACATGTTTCCGTAAGGCCGTTTGCTTTTGGGAAGCACCTTTACAAAGGGCTCAGCCATTACATCAGCAAGGTCAAGGCCAAAATCTTCACAGTAGTTTTTAAGGTGTGCCTCAAGTTCAGCCATGTCTTCGGAATCCAGTTCAAACACTCCAACTTCTTTGGCCAGACGTGATTCATCAACCCCGCCACGCACATAGATTGTGCCGCCGTGCATCCCTGTGCCGAACAGGTAGCCATGCTTTGCCCTGTCCGGTTCTTCGCTGTACATCCCCAGAAGGATCAGCACCCCGCCAGCCATGTACTCGCCAAAGAAATCACCGGCCTTGCCGCCAGCTACAAGAACCGGCTTGTTGTCCTGGTAGGACTTCATATGGATGCCGACCCTGTAGCCCACATCCCTGCGAATATGCAGCCTGCCTCCGCGCATGCCGTACCCCAGGACATCGCCTGCATGTCCGTGAACTATCACCTTGCCGGCGTTCATGGTGTTTCCGATGTTATCCTGGGCATTTTCATTCACGATTATGGTGGCGCCGTTCATGAAGGCAGCCAGGTCATTTCCCGGAACACCGTTTACGGTTATGGTGACAGGTCTGTTGATTCCGTCGCCAATGAAATACTGGCCGTTCACGTTTTCCAGTTCAATCTCGCTGACCCCTGCTGCAACGGCATCACGTATCTTCAGGTTCAGATCCTTATAGTAGAGTCCTTGAGCGTCTATCTTCATGTCAGTTCTCCATCTTCACAATAACCGGCTCGCCGCCGCGTGGAGACCAGATGCGTGTCGGCTGGGGACAGATCTCACGGATTGCAGCCTCTTCGGAGGCCATGTAAACCATGTCCTCATGCTCGGCACATACCAGCGGTCGGAGTTTTACCCTGTCATTAAGGCCTATAAGCCCTTTGTTGCTGGCAAAAAGTATGGCAAACGGGCCGTTTAAGAGTCCGCTGCCGTAAACCTGGCGCACTGCGGTGTAAAGCTCCCTCTCCTTCTCAGGCAGCTGATCTATCAAAGACCAGAAAGGGGGCGCAAGCGCAGTGCAGGCCAGTTCAGGTGGCAGACCATGCTTCCGTATCAGCAGGTCAAGCATGTAAGCGACAACCTCGGTATCTGTAAGCATGGTGCAGAGGTAGCCATACATTTCAAGGTAGCGCTTGTTTATGCCGTAGGATGATATCTCGCCGTTGTGGACGATTGACCAGTCAAGAAGAGTGAACGGGTGGGCGCCGCCCCACCATCCGGGGGTATTTGTGGGAAAGCGGTTGTGGGCTGTCCAGATATGCCCTTCGTACTGCTCAAGCATAAAGAAATCAGCAATCTCCTCAGGGAACCCCACACCCTTGAATGCCCCCATGTTTTTGCCTGAAGAGACAACAAAGGCTCCATCTATCTCATGGTTTATGGCCATTACATGGCGCACTATCAGGTCTTCCTCGGTAAGCCCCTGATATTCAAGGGCCTCCTGGTAGTCATAATTTATAAGGGGCTTTATGAAATACCGCTTGAAAGCCGGAGGATTGGCTATGGCCCTTATCCGGCGGGTCGGTATATCTTCCTGCTGTTCAATATGGAAGTTTGACTCAAGGTATTCTTCCGTCAACTGCTGGGCAATCCCGCTTTCATACATCAGGTGGAATGCATAGAAATCACTGTATTCCGGATATATGCCGTAGGCGCCGAATCCGCCACCCAGACCGTTTCCACGATCATGCATGAGTGCGATGGATTTTATGATGGTCTCGCCACCTATCCGGCGGCCCTTTTTGGAGATGAACCCGGTAAGGCCGCAGTTGGATATCTCTTTTTCGTAGAAGAGGCTGTTTAGCTGTTTCATGGGTGGTTCCTTGTTCTGCCTGATTTTCCGTAATAAAGAAGAGTCAGTGTCCGCCGCCGTGGCCGCCAAATGATGGCTGGGGCCATGTATAATTCTGCTGGCCGAACAGTTGCCTGCGCATCTGCGGTGATAAGTGTATGAAGCCGAACTCCGGATTGAGAAGCTGGTCACGGTACGGTGTTACATCAACACGGTTTCGGATAAGGCCGGAGAAAATCCCTGCCCTGTCCACCGCCCCCACAAGCACGGCTCCGGCAAGGTGTCCGTCCTTGTCCATAACCATCTTGCGGTACTGGTAATTCTCTATATCCTGATAGGTCATAATATCGTACATGGAAGGATCACGAGGGTTTGTAACCCCCATTGAGATGGTGGAAACCTTGAAAAACTCGATGGAGTTCATTGCAAGACCTCCTTCATACCCCTTTTCCCCGCCTGCCATTGCAGTCCCGGCAATATCGCCCTGAATGTAGGCATCGGGCCAGATAGGCATCGGGTTCTTATCGTTTGAAAAAAAGTCCCTGGCCTCTGCCACATCACCGGCGGCAAAGATATCAGGATCAGATGTCTGCATCCTCTCATCCACAACTATACCCCGGTTCACCTCAACACCGCTCCCTTTGAGGAACCCGGCAGCAGGGCGAACCCCTATGGCTACAACCACTGTGTCGCAGGGGATAAAGTCGCCGGATTTAAGGGTAACTCCAGTAATGGCAGCGCCATCTCCTTCGATCTTTACAACAGTATCCTCGGTTATGACATCAATGCCGTTTGCCCTCATCTTTCGGGCAACGATCTTTCCTGCCGGGCGGTCAAATGCCGATGAAAGCACACGGTCTGCAAGCTCAACAACAGTTACGCTCTTGCCCAGCAGATTCAAACCCTCCGCTGCCTTAAGGCCAATAAGCCCTCCACCTATAACCACGGCCCGTTCTATATCGCATGAA
>CAZXTZ010000040.1:14671-15758 GCA_964643645.1 uncultured Geobacteraceae bacterium | reverse complement strand
TCTATGGGTGGAACAAAGGGGTCTCCGCCGGTTGCAAGCAGCAGTCTGTCGTAGGATATTGATTCACCATCAGTCAGAAAGATCTTTCTGGCTTTGGCATCAACCTTTGTAACTTCGCTGGAGAGCAAAAGGTTTACCCTGTTCTGTTCATAAAAACCCTCAGGCAGATAAGGCATCCCTTTTTCTGTTATCAGGCCGCCAAGCAGATAAGAAATCAGAGGACGGCCATATGCAGTATGACTCTCACGGGAAATTACCGTTATGTTCCCCTTCTGATCCTGGGTACGTATGGCACGGATGGCCCCCACTGCAGCAACGGAGTTGCCAACGATAAGGTAGTTCATTACAGGCCCTCCCTGTATACCAATGCCCGGTTGGGGCAGGCGGCGACGCAGGCCGGAACCTCACGGTCAGGACAGAGGTCGCACTTGCTGGCTTTTTTCTTCTTCAGATTGCGCTGCACAGCGCCAAATGGACAGGCCATTACACATGACCAGCATCCGACGCACTTGAAGGTGTCTATGAGAACCCGGCCATCAGCCTGCTTCTGGATTGCGCCGGAAATGCAGGCCTGCAGACAATCGGGCTGATCGCAGTGTCGGCAATTTGTGGATATTGAAATCACTCCGCCGTCAAACTCTTCAACCGTACAACGGGCAATGGGACGGTCCGGCTCATGCAGAAAGGCCCTTACCGGATCCTTGGAAGCGGAATGTTCGGTTATGCAGCCCACCTCACAGAGATGGCAGCCGATGCAGGCTTCTTCAATGGAATATATTCGTTTCATTGTTACTCTCCAGCCGGGATCACGCCCAGCAGATACATATCCTTCTCGGTAAGGTTGACAGCCCTCAGCTTGTAGCGGTTTCCACGAAGCGACTCAAGGGCGTTAAGTCCCATGCCTCCGAGAATCTCCTGCATCTCGTGGCTCCATGCCTTTACAAGGTTTACAAGCTTCTCCGCCCCTATTTCAGGGTTAAGACGTTTTGCCAGATAGGGGGTGTTGGTTGTTATTCCCCAGGGGCATTTTCCGGTGTAACAGCGCTGGCAGAGGGTACAGCCCAGGGCCAGAAGGGTGGATGTTCCC
>CAZXTZ010000040.1:0-14661 GCA_964643645.1 uncultured Geobacteraceae bacterium | reverse complement strand
ACTCCGCCCCCCACAACTATGGATACCTGGTTGCGGATACCTTCGTCACGCAGACGGGCATCTACGGCGGCCAGGGCAAGTTCCATCGGAATGCCGACGTTATCGCGGATAACCTGCGGCGCAGCCCCTGTCCCCCCACGGAAACCGTCAATGGTTATTATATCCGCCCCGGCACGGGCCACACCGGAGGCGATGGCTGCGATATGGTGTACCGCCGCAATCTTTACAGAGACAGGCTTGGTATAGTTGGTTGCCTCCTTAAGCGCATAGATCAACTGGCGGAGGTCTTCTATGGAATATATGTCATGGTGGGGCGCAGGAGATATTGCGTCAGAGCCCTCCGGAATCATCCTTGTTTCAGAGATTGCCGGATTAACCTTCTCACCTGGAAGGTGACCGCCAATGCCGGGCTTTGCTCCCTGACCTATCTTTATCTCGATTGCCACACCGGCGTTCAAGTACTGCTCCGACACCCCGAAACGGCCCGAAGCAACCTGCACCATTACATTTCCGCCATACTGGTACAGATCCTTGTGAAGTCCACCCTCCCCGGTATTATAAAGGGTGCCCAGCTCGGCAGCGGCCATGGCCATTGCGCGGTGTGCGTTCAGGTTAAGGGCTCCGTAGCTCATGGCCGAGAAGATGAACGGATACTCCATCTTTATCTGTGGGGTAAGCTTCGTCTTAAGCTCCGGCTTGCCTGTGTCGGGATTATTAACAACAGTTATATAATCCGGCTTTTTGCCCAGATAAGTCCTCAACTCCATCGGCTCCCGCAGTGGGTCAATGGAAGGGTTTGTCACCTGAGAGGCGTCAAGCAGCAGATGATCCCAGTAGATCCGGTATGGCTGCGGATTTCCCATTGCAGCCAGCAGGATTCCGCCGGTATCTGCCTGGGCATACAGATTGCGGATATGGCTGGTTGACCATGAAGCGTTATCCTTGAACGCCTCCGGATTCTTGTCTATCAGTATGGCTCCGGTCGGACAGAGGGCCGAGCAGCGACGACAGCCTATACAGAGTGAGCTGTCCTCCACAAGACAGTCCGACTCGCCGATATAGCGGTGAACCCCGTAGGCGCACTGTCTCTCGCAAACCTTGCAACGGATACACTTGGGATCGCTGCGATGGACAATATACTCATTGAATGATTCGTTAACAGATTTATAAAGCACGTTCTACCTCCCCCGGATATCGGGTAGCCCTGTGTTGTTGGCGCAAAAGGATTTAGCAACAGACATGCCAAGATGCCACCTTCGGACAATGCCTGATTTCATAGCATGTTTTCATACGCATTTTCAAGCTGTTGCACATTTATGCCTTAATCAGAGGCAAGCAGAAAGTCCATGAAATCCAGACAAGCACAGATTATTTGCAGTAGCGGGCAGTATTAATATTCAACTGAGAGTATTTTGGCTACACACAATTCTCAAAAAGACAAAACACCTTAAAACCGGACATACTTGACGACGAGAGCGCCTCTGTGTTATCCAGTAAAACTTCCAGAAAACAGATGTTTATGAACCGACAAGATCAAGCTCATCAAACAATAATTTGACCGGACAACACTACACAGAAAAGAGGTAAAACCATGTCTAATGCAATAAACCTTACAATCGGCGGACTTCTTGACGACATAGCCAGCCGCTTCCCGGACAACGATGCCCTTGTATATCCCGAGCGGGGGATCCGCTACAGCTACGGGCAGTTTAACGAACTGTGCCGCCAGGTTGCAAAAGGGCTGCTCAAAATGGGGGTTAAAAAGGGGGACAATCTCTCCATCTGGGCCTACAACGTGCCGGAGTGGGTTGTTCTCCAGTTTGCAACCGCCAAGATCGGGGCGGTGCTGGTAACCATCAACACCGCATACAGGTCTGCGGAGCTTGAGTACGTCCTTAACCAGTCAGACTCCACAACCCTTTTCATGGTGAAATCGTTCAAGGATACAGACTACGTCAAGACCTTGAGCGATGTGGTTCCTTCCATACATGACTCGGAGCCGGGAAAACTTCACTCTGAAAAGCTGCCGTTCCTCAAGACAGTGGTATTCATAGGTGATGACACCCCTGCCGGAATGACAAACTTCAGCAAAATAATTGAAACCGGCAAGGATGTTTCAGACGCCGAACTCAAGGCCGTGGAAGATACCCTCAACTGCCATGAGACCATCAACATGCAGTACACCTCCGGCACCACCGGCTTCCCCAAAGGGGTAATGCTTACCCACTACAACATCATAAACAACGGATTCAACATAGGCGAGTGCATGAAGTTCACAGAGAAGGACAGGCTCTGCATCCCGGTGCCGTTCTTCCACTGCTTCGGCTGCGTGCTTGGAGTCCTGGCATGCGTGACCCACGGTTCAACAATGGTTCCGGTGGAGATCTTCGACCCGTTCAAGGTGCTGCAGACCATAGAGAAGGAGAAATGCACCGCGGTCCACGGCGTACCCACCATGTTCATCGCTGAGCTGGAGCATCCGGAATTCTCGAAGTTCGACCTTTCCTCGCTCCGTTCTGGCATAATGGCCGGCTCACCCTGCCCCATCGAGGTGATGAAGAGGGTGATAAAGGACATGAACGCATCAGAAATCACCATCGCATACGGCCAGACCGAGGCATCGCCGGTAATCACCCAGACCCGCACCGATGACCCGATTGAACTTCGCGTGGCGACGGTAGGCCGCGCCCTGCCTGATGTGGAGGTGAAGATTGTGGATATCGAGACCGGCGCTGCGCTGCCCCCCGGAAAGCAGGGGGAACTATGCACACGGGGCTATCTGGTGATGAAGGGATACTACAAGATGCCGGATGAAACGGCCCGCGCCATAGATAAGGATAACTGGCTGCACACAGGCGACCTGGCCATAATGGATGAAAACGGCTACTGCAAGATAACAGGCCGGATAAAGCAGATGATCATCCGGGGCGGCGAGAACATCTACCCCCGTGAGATTGAAGAGTTCCTCTACACCCATCCCAAGGTCTCCGATATCCAGGTGTACGGCGTGCCGGACAAGAAGTACGGCGAGCAGGTAATGGCCGCCATCATCCTGAAAAAGGGGATGGAGATGACGGAAGAAGAGGTGAAGGAGTTCTGCAAGGACAGGATAGCAAACTACAAGATACCGAAATATGTGAAGTTTGTTGACGGCTACCCGATGACCGCAAGCGGCAAGATACAGAAGTTCAAGCTGAGGGAAATGGCGATAAAGGAGCTGCATCTGGAGGATGCCGGGCCTACGGCGTAAGGCGAACAGCAGATATAAAATATTCCAGTAGAGACGCAAAATCTTGCGTCTCTACCAGAGTGTCATCCCCGAATCCTTTTATCGGGGATAAGGTTTTAAGACATAATGCAAACGGTCAAAAATTACGATTTTGTAGGGACATCCCCTTGTGGGTGCCCTGAGCAGCGAGCAGCTAAGGCAATCACGGTTATACGGCAACAGGGCGGGCACAAGGCACCGCCCCTACAAAAAATCTATTTCAAATGGACGGCAGGCTGATTATGCCTGCCGTTTTGCTGGAGCAATAATTGGCAATAGAGACTGAAAGCCTCCTTGAAAAGCACACTGCCCTACAGGCTTTCTTTGGCCGGAATACAGTAAACATCGGCATCCAGCCCCTCTTCTTCCCCTTCAAACTCTTCCGCATCGGCGTAGGGAACAGATCGCCTGCCAAGCACAGCTATCACCTTGCCGCTTACCAGACCACCCACTGCAGCCATAACTACGGTTATTGCTATCCCGGTCAGCTGCGCCCTGATATTTATGCCGTTTGCCACTAAAAGGGCGGCCACACCACCCAGTAGACCAGGCAGACCATGCAGATACAGCACACCGCATGTATCCACTTTTTGAATCGCATCGGTTAATCGCGACTGGATTACTGCAAAGCCGAAGGTGGAAACCATACCGGCCAGAATGCCAATTCCAAAGGCGACGCCAGGAACCGCCAGATCGCAGGTTGATCCTATGGCAACACCGCCAGCAAGCGCTGCATTGGCTATGTCGGCGGCAGATATCTTGCCCCTCAGCTTTACCGAAGCAAAATAGGTGGCAAGGGTTGACCCGCACAGCGCGAGGATGACGTTGACGGCGGTTCGGGGCACATCAGCAGGGGCAACCAATGCCGCACAGAAACTGGGCCAGAACACCCACAGCACCATACTTCCCAGCAGGGAATAACGGTCGCTGGTATCGTCACACTCGATTGCTGTTTCATATTCCTTCTGAGTTGTCATGGAAGCAGCTACGGCCAGGCCAAAGATAGCGCCAAAGGCATGAATAACGATTGATCCGCCGGTGTCCACCACCTTGCCCGTAATAAGCCCCAGGCCTCCGTTAAGGACAATCCATTCATTAAGTGCATAAAACGGGATAAAGAGCAGGCCCAGCAGGATGTATTGCCCCATTTTCAGGCGCCCCAACACAGCTCCGGCAGATATCAAAAGGCTGGCAGCGGCAAACTCAGCCAGAATCATCTTGTCAATAATCGCCGCTGAACTACCTGCGCCATGAAAGCTTTCCTTCAGAAAATACAAGGGGATTGAAACGCTTACCAGCAGATAGGTTGCCGTAAGCGCCGAACGCCCGTACTTTTTTACAAACACCATAAGAAACCCGAACCCAACCAGCAGCATAGCCATGATATGAATGGCCCGTTCGTACTTCTGTACATCGGCAAGCGCTGCAACGCTTGCGTCCGGCGCTTCAGCGGCAAAGACGGTTGCAGAGGTTGCAAAGAGCAAAGCAACAAGCATAAGCACATTTTTAAGGCAGTTTTTCATGATTTCCCCTTGGTTTCAGCCGTAACCGACATATTTAAGCCTGTTATTTATGCACACAGCAGACCGAAAAAAGCTTTGTGGCTAATTTAATGGCAGGCAGGCATGAATTCAGGGCAGCAAGAGAGGATTGGATGATTGAAGGGGGGATTTTTAGAGGAGTAATTTCACGCAGACATAGTATTTTTGTGTGTTTCGTATTCACTTTATTGAGTTACAAAAATACTCAATAAAGGCCAGGTGACACAAGCAAGGCAAAGAATCTAAAAACAGAAGCCAAAGCAGAAACACCCCGGAAATAAAGGAAGTGTCCCTAATCACCTAATTTCCCTAAACGGTTTCCCATACTCCAGCAAGAGAAACCGCTTGGAGACGCTCCGGTTGACATGGAAAGTGGCTTGCTATAGCATCCGGCCAGTTACAGCATTTCACAGGAGGCAGCCATGAGCGTACGTAACATGAGCAGTAATCCAGGTGGATGGGAAGATCTTGAGTGGTCGGATATGAGCGGCGAGGAGCAGGAGCTATGGTCAGCCCTGGGTTGGAGCGAGGCGGCCTGGGACAGAAACAGCCCACCCCCAAGCGCAGACAAATGCTGGGATGATCTGAGCAGCAGGGAGCAGACCGCAGCCATGGGGCTTGGCTTTACTAAGACAATGTGGGATGAAACCGAGGACGAATAAACAAGAAGATAGAGAGTTGCCATGCCTGAACCTTTACTGATTGCGAAGAACAGAAGCGCTGACCTGCATATTCTGCCACGGATGGCCAACCGGCACGGACTGATAACTGGCGCCACCGGCACAGGGAAGACCGTCACACTCCAGACCATTGCCGAGCAGTTCTCATCCATAGGTGTCCCCTGCTTCATGTCTGACATAAAGGGGGATCTCTCCGGCGTTTCAAAGGCCGGGGGGAACAATTCCAAGGTTGCGGAGCGCCTTGATCTGCTGGGGATAGAAGGGCATCCCTTCCGCCCCTTTCCTGTGACATTATGGGATCCGTTCGGCGAGCAGGGGCATCCGGTAAGAGCCACGGTTTCAGATCTGGGTCCGCTGCTTTTATCCAGGATGCTGGAGCTTAACGAGACCCAGTCCGGTGTTTTGAACATCGTGTTCAAGGTGGCTGACGACAACGGCATGTTGCTGCTTGATCTTAAGGATCTTCGAGCCATGCTCCAGTTTGTGGGAGAGAATTCAAAATCCCTTGTCACAGACTACGGGAATGTTTCATCAGCCAGTGTGGGGGCTATACAGAGGGGGCTGCTGGCGCTGGAAACCCAGGGAGGCGACAGGATACTGGGCGAACCGATGCTGGATATAAACGACCTGATGCAGACCGACAAAGGGTTCGGGGTCATCAATATCCTGTCTGCGGATCGTCTGATGCAGGCGCCCAGGATGTACTCCACCCTGCTTTTATGGCTTCTGTCGGAACTGCTTGAGAATCTGCCTGAGGCTGGCGATCTGGACAAACCCAGGCTGGTGTTCTTCTTTGACGAGGCGCACCTTTTGTTCAGCGATGCGCCGACTGCCCTTGTTGACAAGATAGAACAGGTGGTGCGGCTTATCCGCTCAAAAGGTGTGGGGGTTTATTTCGTGACCCAGAATCCGGCGGACATACCAGACAAGGTGCTCTCACAGCTTGGCAACCGGGTTCAGCACGCGCTCAGAGCATTCAGCCCAAGGGATCAGAAGGCTGTGCGAGCCGCTGCCGAGACCATGCGGGACAACCCTGCTCTTGACGAGGCAGCAGCCATTACCGAACTGGGTGTCGGGGAGGCGCTGGTGTCATTCCTTGATGCAGAGGGGCGTCCCGGTGTGGTTGAGAGAGCCTTCGTAATACCCCCCTTTGGACATATCGGCCCAATCGAGCCAGAGGAACGCCAGCAGTTAATGCAGGGCTCACTGGTGGCAGGGGTATACGATACTGCTGTGGATCGTGAATCTGCATACGAAATGCTGAAGACAAGAGCCTCCAGACACTCTTCTCCGCCTGACAATCCAGGGGCAGGAGGCGGCATTGGAGAAATGCTGGGGGGACTGTTCGGGAGCCAGAGCGGTAACGGCAGCCGCCGCGAAGGGGTAGTGGAAGCGCTGGCAAAAAGCACTGTCCGCTCCATGGGTAATCAGCTGGGGAGAGCTATTATCAGAGGTGTAATGGGGTCTATCTTTGGGGGCAGGCGCTGAGATCAGATGGAGTCAGCGGTTTTCAGAACTTTTCCCGGTTCAATACTGTTTTTTCCACCAGATAAGTCTGACAAAGGCCAGGACGAAACAGGAAATGGACAGCCAGTACGCTGCCGGATGTGGCATTCCACGCAGATAGAAGGCCAGCGCAACAAGCACGCCTATCCATGTCATCTGCAGCAACCATCTGTGGGCCGGCCTGAGTAAAGCCCTGCGGTCTTCTTCTGAAAGATGAACGGTCAGGTCGCCCTGCTGCAGGGTGTCAACCAGATGCCGTGCCTTGACAAGTGTTAGTGGAAGCTGGGCCAGTTCATGGGCAACAACCCCGAGTATGCTGTCACGTTCACCCAGGGCGCGGGTCAGGTTGGACTTGAGTACCGGAAGGACATCCTTTATGCCGTTGTAGTTTTCGATGTAGCTGGTGCCAAGCCCTTCAATTATTGAACTTGCCCGCATGACGTAGATTATCTCCTGGGGCAGCTTGAACGGATATTCCTTGAGGGCATCCATTACGCCGAAGGCCAGATCCTGCATGCTGGTGGCACTCAACTGGTTGTTGTCGAATATCCGGAAAATCTCCTCCGCAAGTCCGGTCAGCTCATCCTGGGGCGCGGTATCTGTTATTATTCCCAGCTTGCGGGTTGCATTCACCAACAGTTCAAAATCCCGCTCATATGCGGCCTTTACCGCATTTATCATGGCAAGGCGGGTGGCGTTGGGAATCCGGCTTACCATGCCGAAGTCCAGCAGAACCAGCTCTCCGCTTGTGGTTACAAGAAGGTTGCCCGGATGTGGGTCGGCATGGAAGAACCCCTTCACCAGCATCTGCTCTGTGTAAAACAGCACCAGCTTTTCCATCAAAGACTGGAATGGAACTTTCAGTTTGAGCATCCGTTCCTGATCGTCAAAACGAATTCCCTCTTCAAAGCTCATAACCAGGGCATCGTGCGAGCAGAATTGAGGATATGGCAGAGGAAGCCTGACTCCTGAATCCGGGTATGCCTGACGGAACCGCTCAAGGTTGGAGAGTTCGGCAAGCATGTCAACTTCCTGCAGGATTGTACGACGAAAGGCTACGAGAACGGACTCTATGGAGTTGCGGGTGTATTCGGAGAAAAGCGGATGCAGCATGGCAAGAAACCAGCCAAGCAGACGGATATCTTCACGCACCACCTGCTCTATCCTGTTTCGGCGAAGTTTTACAGCCACCTGCCGACCATCCTGCAAAACAGCCCTGTGTACCTGACCTATGGAGGCACAGGCCAGCGGTTGCTGTTCAAAACCGGAGAAGGTATCACCATTGCCGAAGGCCCTGTAAAAGACCTTTCGGAAGTCCATTTCAGACATGCCCGGCAGATGGTCGTGAAGATGGCGCAGCGGTTCCAGATAGGTGATATCAAAAAAATCGGCCCTGGTGGCCAGCACCTGGGCAAGCTTGATGAAACTGGCCCCAAGGCTTTCAATTGCAGAAACCAGATCAAGGGGCGCCAGCGGCTCTATGCCCACCCAGCTTTTACGTTTCCTGATCAGAAGAAATACTGTGAGAAGCACCCGGAATATGGTGTATACCCTTGCCGGATGGTACTGTCTGATGATTAAGGATATTGCTGTCACCGGTTTTAAGACTGTCCCTGACGCATCCTTGCAATTTCCTCTTTCAAGGCATCCAGGTCAGCCTTTGTGGCGAGTCCCAACTCATCCATGGCCTCTTTAAGCAGTTCCCGTATGCTCCCCTTTACCTGCCCCCGCTCCTCGCTGCCTCTGGCCACAGCCTGGTCAAAGAATTCGCGTGCTTTCTGCTCGTTCTCATCCTTCATATTCTTGGCGTTTTCTCCAGCCTGCTCCAGCTTCTCCTTAGCCATCAATGCACTGCCCAGACCAAAATAAAACAGTTGTTCGAGCTTTTCTTTCATTGCGTTAGTCTCCTTTCTTGCTACCTGCGTAGTCAGCCAGATCGGCAAGCGCCGCTTCATGGGCAGCAACCGAGGCATCCAGCCCCGCATTGCCTATGGCCCCCCGACCTGTCCAGTCATTGCCCTGTCTTACATAAAGGCTCTTCAATGTTTCCCGTATATGGCGCTGGGCCTGTTCCGGATTTTTCTTCGCCATTTCAGTCAGCACTGCATACACCGATTCAAAAGTATCTTCATAGCGTTCATCAATGTAGTCGGTCATGGACATTAAAAATATCTCCGGACAGGATTCAAACATATAATTACCTGGTGTTTAAATATTTAAATCCTGCCGTAGGGGCGATCCTTGTGATCGCCCGGTTTGGGCGAACATAAAGTTCGCCCCTACGATTCACATATTTAATCACCGGAACATATAATGATCCGAAGTATACATGAAGAGCCACATTATCGCCAGTCAACAGGCAGACAATTTTCTGCCGGTTTGAAATTTTATTCCTTCAGCCACTTGCATTGTATTCAAAACAATCTAAACTGTATGACTACGATCCAATACAGACACCCCCGTCAAGGAGGCAGTAAATGGCACTTTGGGACAAGCTGAAAGGCGAACTTATTGACATCGTCCAGTGGCTGGACGACACAAACGACACAATGATCTATCGTTTTGAAAGATATGGAAACGAGATCAAAAACGGAGCAAAACTGGTTGTGCGTGAAGGACAGGCGGCAGTTTTCATCAATGAGGGCCAACTGGCAGATGTATTCAGGCCCGGCACATACGACCTGACTACTCAGAACCTCCCTATTCTGGCAACTCTCAAAGGCTGGAAGTACGGTTTTGAATCCCCCTTCAAGGCAGAGGTTTATTTCTGTTCAACCCGCCAGTTCACTAACCTTAAGTGGGGCACCCCTGGCCCATGCACCATGCGTGATCCGGAGTTTGGAGCTGTTCGGGTTACGGCCTTTGGCATCTATTCCATAAAGATGAAGGATCCTGCTGTATTCATAAGGGAAATAGCCGGTACTGATGGAGAATTCAGCACCGAAGAAATCCAGGAGAACCTGAAGGGCAAGATAGGAATGCGGATCAAGGAGGTTATGCCGGAGCTTAAAATCCCGGTTATTGACCTTGAGAGCAAGGTGTTTACCCTGGGTGAGATGCTGAAGGAGCGTATAGCGCCTGCATTTGAAGGGATGGGGCTGGCGCTTACCGAGGTGCAGGTGCAGGACGTGGGCCTGCCTGAAGAGGTTGAACGGGCCATAGATAAGGCCGGAGCCATGAAGGCCATAGGCAACATGCAGATGTATACCCAATATGAAACAGCAAACTCAATCAATGATGCTGCCAACAACCCCGGTGGTCTTGCTGCTGCCGGCGTAGGGATCGGCATGGGCTTCGGCATGGGCGGTCAGATGGCAGGTTCAATGGGCGGCGCCTTCACAAACATGGTGCAGCAACCAGGCATAAACCCTGGGTATTCTGGTGGAGCGCCCCAGACAGCCGCGCCACAACCACCTCCAATGCCGGGCCCTCCGCCACTGCCAGCGGCAATCCAGATGTTTGTAGCCATAAACGGCCAGCAGACCGGGCCTTTTGATGTTCCGGCCCTTCAGCAGATGGCCATGAGCGGTCAGCTTACCCGTGAAACCCTGGTATGGAAACAGGGGATGGCCGCGTGGTCCGCTGCCGGAACAGTCGCTGAAATGGCTCCGGTATTCGGCTCTGTTCCGCCGCCAATGCCTCCGGCGTAGCGGGAGATGACCATGAGCGATCAAACACAACAAACAGCAAATACAGCTACAAAACTTTTCCCATGCGGTTCGTGTGGGGCAAAACTTGAGTTTTCTCCAGGAGCTTCAGGGCTTAAATGTCCCTATTGCGGCCATGAAAACAAAATTCCGCAGTCTGCTGAGGAAATAAAAGAGCTGGATTTTTACGAACATTTTGCAAGGGCGACAGAGCAGGGAGACTCCCAGGATGTCCAGACTGTAAAATGCCAGTCATGCGGGGCAACATCCACTGTCCAGCCAAACATCTCGATGAGCCACTGTCCATTCTGCGGCACCCAGATGCACGCACAGGCAAAGTCATCCAGACTTATAAAGCCCGGCGCCCTTCTTCCGTTCAAGATCCCTAAAAACAAGGCGACCCAGCTCTTCAGAGACTGGCTTGGGGGGCTGTGGTTTGCCCCCGGTGGTCTGAAGGAACAGGCTGTCAAGGATGGGGGGATAAAGGGGATGTACATCCCTTACTGGACCTTTGATTCAAAATCAACCACCTGGTACGACGGTGAGCGTGGAGAGAACTATCACGTTACAGAACAGTACGATGAAGAGGACAGCAACGGCAATACTGTAACCAGATCAAGAACCGTTACCCACACCCGCTGGTATAATGTAAACGGCACTGTCTGGCAGAACTTTGATGACATACTTGTGCTTGCAGGACGCTCACTGCCGCCTGATATTATGGAGAAGCTTCAGACATGGGACACAAAACAGCTTGTCCCCTATCAGGATGAATTCATGAGCGGCTTCCAGGCAGAAGCCTATCAGGTTGATCTTGGTGATGGTTTTGAGCGGGCCAAGAAGGTTATGGACGATGCCATCAGAAAGACGGTGGAAAAGGATATCGGCGGTGATGACCAGCGTGTAAACACAGTGAGAACACAGTTTGATGATATAACCTTCAAGCACATACTGCTGCCTGTATGGATAAGCGCCTACAAATACAGCGGAAAGAGCTACAGATTCATCATCAACGGCGCAACCGGCGAGGTACAGGGCGAACGTCCGTGGTCTGTTGCCAAGATAGCGCTGACTATAGTTGGCGTAATTATTGTGCTTATACTGATAGCGCTGGTTCTGAAGAAGTAGGTTTACTTGATTTTTACAAACAGATAGGTTGCAAACTCTTCCCCTATCCTGCTGTCAACAGCGCTGCATCCCAACCGGGTGTAGCGCTGTACTATGTCAAACTTGTCCTGCAGAGGTATGCCGGACAGAAGAAGATGCCCGCCAGACCGCGTCATTCCAACCAGCTGATCTGCCACTGCCAGCAGTATATCGGCATATATATTTGCCAGAACCAGATCAAACTGCTGCAACTCTATGCTTGCCAGCTCGCCACAAACCGTGGTTATTCGTCCTTCAAGCCCGTTAAACACTGCATTTTCCCGGCATGAGACAGCTGCGGCCTCTTCCAGATCCACTGCCAGCACTGACGCAGCCCCAAGCCGTGCAGCTGCTATGGCAAGTATGCCGGTTCCACTGCCAAGATCAAGGGCGCAACACCCTTCAATCCCCGGTATCTCAGGCATTATTTCCAGACAGGAGGCAGTGGTTTCATGTTCTCCTGAACCGAAGGCCCCCTTCTTGCCCAGCACAATTGGCAGGCCGCATGGATTTGGATATGGATTGCCGGCCGGAATAATGGTAAAGATACCGGTTGATAATGATGTAAACACTCTTCCTGACATGGTGCGGAACCCTATATGTTTATCTCCGTCCAGTCAAGAATTTGAAAAGGAATCCACAAAATGCGACTGACACCAGCCACAGAGCTAGAATACCGCTGCAAGAAACTTCAAGATCTGATGCATGAATCAGATATTGATACGATCATCATCGCTCAGAATGCTGACCTCTACTATTTTACCGGCACAGTCCAGAACGGCTGTTTGTATGTTCCATCTGCGGGCCAGCCCCTTTTCATGGTCCGTCGGGAACAGGCAAGGGCCAGAATGGAATCCGGGCTTAAAGAGGTTGTGCCGTTTTCATCACCAAAGGATATGCCTGGCATAGCTTCATCTTTTGGCTGCAAGGAGCCAAAACGGATCGGGCTTGAGTTTGATGTCCTTCCTGTAACCTTTATGGAACGGTACAAAAAGGTATGGCCCAATGCTGAATTTGTTGATATTACGCCGCTTATCCGTCAAGTAAGAATGATTAAGAGCCACTACGAGATACATCTAATGCAGGATGCCGCCACACAGGTTGACAAGATCTACCAGAGGGCCAGGGAGGCTGTGCGCGAAGGTATAACTGATATAGAACTGGCTGCCGAGCTGGAGTATGTGGCGAGAAAAAACGGGCATCCCGGCCTGATAAGAATGCGTGTATTCAACGGTGAGATGTGTTTCGGGCACACATTTTCAGGCGTTGACAGCGCTGTTCCCGCATATACCGATACACCGCTTGGCGGAGTTGGCCCATCCCCCTGCTTCGGCCAGGGAGCGAGCCACAAACTGATTAACCGCAATGAGCCTGTTATAATGGATTTTGCAGGAAGCATTGATGGTTATCTTGTTGATCAGACAAGAGTATTTTCAATAGGCCCCCTCTCCGAGCGCCTCACCAGAGGGTTTGATGACATGCTTAAGGTTCAGGAATTGATGAAAAACATTACAAAAGTGGGGGTTGCCTGGGGTGAAATTTACGATCGCTGTCTTCAATTGGCCCTTGAAATGGGATATGCAGACAGCTTTATGGGTGTCAAGGGGGCCCAAGTATCATTCATAGGGCATGGACTGGGTATCGAAATTGACGAATATCCATTCATTGCAAAAGGTTTCAAGGAACAGGTAATGCTTCAAGGAATGGCTTTTGCCTTTGAACCAAAGCTCGTTTTCCCCGGAGAAGGGGCTGTTGGAATTGAAAACACCTTTTATATCAGTAATGAAGGCCTTAAGCAGCTGACTTTTTCAGATGATTCTCTAGTAATTTTATAATCGTGTTTCACGCAAAAAATCTGTTGTAATTGCTTTTAGCCGATGTTATAAGGAACAAAGTGTTTGTATACAGTATTTTCAAAAGACTTGTGAATTACGTGCAGTAAATCTATTGCACCAAACATCCCGAAAGGAGAAACAACCATGGCGTTGAAGGAAACCCTCAAGCAGAAGATTGAAGAGTTTCGCCCCCGTACCACCAAACTTGTAAAAGAGTTCGGCAAGGTAAAAATTGATGAGGTCACCATTGACCAGTGCATCGGTGGAGCACGCGACATTCGCAGCCTGGTAACAGACATTTCTTACCTGGATCCCCAGGAAGGAATCCGTTTCCGTGGCAAGACCATCCCTGAGACCTTTGAGGCGCTGCCAAAAGCTCCCGGCTCAAACTATCCGACTGTTGAGTCCTTCTGGTATTTCCTGCTTACCGGTGAAATCCCGACTGCAGCACAGGTTGATGAAGTCGTTGCTGAATTCAAGACCCGTCAGGTTGTTCCTTCATATGTATGGGACGCAATCCGCGCCCTGCCACGTGACAGCCATCCGATGGTAATGCTTTCAGTTGGTATCCTTGCAATGCAGAAAGATTCAAAATTTGCCGGTTTCTACAGCTCAGGCAAGTTCAACAAGATGACTGCATGGGAATATGTTTACGAAGATGCAAGCGACATCGTTGCCCGTATCCCTATCGTTGCAGCTTTCATCTACAACCTGAAATATCGTGCTGACTACCAGATCGCACCTGACACAAGCCTCGACATGGGCGCAAACTTCGCCCATATGATCGGCCAGAGCGAGCAGTACAAGGATGTTGCCCGTATGTACTTCATCCTCCACTCCGACCATGAGTCAGGCAACGTTTCAGCACACACAACTCACCTTGTTCACTCAGCTCTGTCCGACCCTTATTATTCCTACTCTGCTGGCCTCAACGGCCTTGCTGGCCCGCTGCACGGCCTTGCAAACCAGGAAGTTCTCGACTGGACCCTGAAGTTCCAGGAGAAGTATTGTGCAGATCAGGAGCCTACTAAAGAGCTT
>CAZXTZ010000039.1:0-18720 GCA_964643645.1 uncultured Geobacteraceae bacterium | reverse complement strand
CTTCGCAGTGCAGTATTATTCCAGCCTCATCCCCCACTGCTGCTGAGTGGATCCCACCGTGGGCGCTGTACTTTTCTGTAAGGCTGTGAAGCTGATCCATCAGCATGAAGATTGTTTCAGGGGTTATGGGCTTTGTTGCGGATATTATGTCTGGGGGGAGAGAAGGGGCCGACGGCAATGTGAAGGTGATGCCGGTTCCGCAGCCTGAGGTTAGAACAGGTCTTAGTTGCTCCGGCAGTTCGCCCTTGATTCTGACATTGGCTATTCCGTGGTCGTCGCAGATGGCAAGCATATCGAAATCTGCAAGTGAAGCAACAAACCCCTGCAGACGGAGAAAGCCCGCAACCAGCTGGCGCAGATCGTGGGGGGATGCAACCAGTGTGGCAATTTCCCGGCCGTTTACATGAAGAACAACGGGGAATTCCTTTACGGTCTCTCCATCTTCCGGCACCAGCTGTCCGTTTCTGTAACGGTGAATCATTGGGTCTATTTTCCTCTCTCGTACCCCTCGCGAGTAGCAACCAGGTCGAGATGTATGGTAAGGGCATCCGTTATGTCCAGAGGTATGTCGGCATCTCCCTTTCTGGAATCACGGGTTTTAATATAGCAGTTGCATTCCCTGCAGATATCAACTCTTGTCGGGCCTTCATCAACAGTAAAGTATGATTGCTTCTCCGCTTCTTCGTTACCGCAGTATGGACATTTAATTCTTCTGAAAAGCCATTTGAAGTTGCATGCGGAGCATGAAAGAGCTCTACGGCCATCCTCACCTGAAATTTCAGCCATACCTGCCCGTGAACCGCATATCGGGCAGAAACCTTCATGCCATTCTTCAACATCTTCAAAAGAGTACTGTCTGGAAACCTCTTCCAGAAAGGCCCTCAAAGGGATCTCGAAGAGAAATTCAACAAGTGGCGCTGCAATTTCAAGGGACGCTGCTGTTTCTTCTATCGGTTCCCGTCTTCGTTCAATTATGGCTGCAAAAATCGGCGCTGGGTCAATCCTTTGAGTTTTAATCGCAGCAATCAGCTTGCGAAGCTGTTCATCAGCATCACGCCCATTTGATTTCAATACGTCAGTCAGACCCGCAAGGAAGATGAGTGCCTGCTGCTGGTCAACCTTGATGTCCGGTGCAGAGATCAGGGGAAAACCATCTTTATTGCGGATTTTGGGCGTTACAGAGATCTCTGCGGTTATACCGGTTTTCCCTTCCATTTCAAGCAGGTATTCCTGTATGGCAACAAAAAAAGGCACTATTTCAGCATACTCAGGTGATTTTACAGCAGCGTCTCTCAATGCCCCTATTTTGGTCTCTGTTACGTTCATTGGTCTTTACTCCTTTGGGAAAATACAAACCCCTCTACAGCTGCTGACTGAAGAGGGGTTCATCAGATTAAACAGCAATTCATTCATCCGGGGGTTATTTCTCAAAATTTTCCTTATACCAGCGGGCATGGTGATGCTTTGCCCAGGATCTTGTGACATTGCCCCAGAGCATTGATTCGAGTGTGCCTGGATTTCCCAGTGTTGCAAGATATATATGCACAATGACGAACATTATTGCACATACAAACATGAGTCCGTGAAGCATCAGGGAAAGCTGTACGAGAACCCTTGGAAATATTGTCGGTTCCCAGATAAAGACACCGGTTACGCCAAGTACAAGGGTTGCTCCGGCGATGAAAAGTGCAAACAGTTTCTGTCCAGGGTTAAACTTGTCCATATTGAAATGGCAGTCTTCCTTCGAGAGATAGCAGCCTTTTTTCCTTATCCAGTTCCAGTCGTTTTCCGTCAGGTTGGATATCTCCGACCTGTTTTGCATATAAAGCATTAGCGAAGTGAAAAAGAAGAGGACTCCGGCAGTCTTGTGTATCAATATTGCATTCTGACCGCCTCCGAAAAAGGCAAAAAAACCTCTGAACATGGGAGAGAAAAGCCCCAGTCCAGTAAGCATCAGGGTAAAGAAGGATAATGTGACCACCCAGTGCAGTACCCGCTCTTTTGTGCTGAAGCGTTCTATGCGATTTTTATTCATTGCCGGCCTCCTTATCCTCGTTATGATCATCTTCAATCTTTTTGGGGCCTATTGTTACATAGTGCAACAGCATGGCGCCTATACTGCCCCAGAAACCGAGGATACCCAGAGGCTTTATGACATCTTTCCAGAGGAATATGGAGAACGGTATGCTTGGCTTTTCAGGCAGTCCGTACTGTTCCGGCGGCCCTTCAAGCGCATAAACCACACCCAGGCCATTAAGGTCGCTCTCTCCGTAGAGTGTTTTCTTGGCTGCCTTTGCCGAGGCAATCAGGGCATCCCGGTTTCCAAACTTGAGAGCCTCAGTGGGGCATGCCTTTGCGCAGGCAGGGGTCAGCCCCCCTGATATTCTGTCCACGCAGAGGTGACACTTTGAAACCTTGCCATCATCATCATAACGCGGAATGTTGAAGGGGCAGGCTGAAACGCAGTATTTGCATGAAATGCATTTTGTCTTGTCGTAGACAACAATGCCATCCTTTGTCTTGCTCAGTGCCCCTGAGGGACATACCTTTACACATCCCGCATCGCCGCAGTGCATGCAGCGTTCATTAAGGAAACGCCATGTCATGCTGCCATCTGCCGCTGCCTTCTCAATAAAGTGGATCCGGTTGAAGAGGTCCGGCGTCAGATCCCTTGGGTTCTCGAATGTTCCAATGTTTGTTGTTTTATCAGCATGCATCTTGTTCCACTGCTTGCAGGCAACCTGGCAGGAACGGCATCCGATGCAGCGGGATGTGTCAACAAGAAAACCTTTGCGTTTGTCAATATTGAATGGTTCTTGTGTAGTGGCCATGGCTTACCCCTTTCTCTTGATGCCGACCATGAATGCCTTGGATTCAGGTATCATGGTGTTGGCGTCCCCTACGGTCGGGGTCAACAGGTTGACGGAATCACCAGCATTGGGTGTGGTCCAGCCATAACAATATGGCATGCCAACCTGGTGGACAACCTGATCACCAATCTTGAAGGGGCGGAAGCGCGGGGTAACTATGGCAACGGCATCAACCATTCCCCTGGCCGATGCGACCTCTATCATATCACCGCTATTTATGGATTTCTCTTTGGCAAGCTCCTGACTCATCTCGATGAAAAGACGAGGTTGAAGCTCAAGGAGCCACGGGGTGTTGCGGGTCATAACCCCGGTCTGCCAATGTTCAGTAACCCGATAGGTGCTGCAGACATATGGGAAACGCGGATCGCAGGATGCCACCACATCTTCTTTTACATCAGCATCCTTGAAAATCTTGATGGCCGGGTTGTTCATCTGCTTTGACATCATATTTTCAGCAATAGGGCACTCAAGGGGTTCATAATGCTCAGGGAAGGGGCCTTCTCTCATCCCTGTGCCAAAGATGGAGGCAACTCCGTCTGCCTTCATTATGAAAGGTTTTTTACCCTCTTTCTCATTTGACATCGGAGGCCATGGCCCGTCGGGAATATCACCCACCCATGCGCCGGATGCACCTGCTGCCGGATTCCAGTATACGATTGCCCGTTTGGGGTTGTACGGTTTTCCGTCCATGTTGCAGGATGCGCGATTGTAGATGATACGGCGGTTAACTGGCCAGCACCAGGACCACTCAGGGAAAAGGCCAAGACCGGTTGGATCTTTCTTGCCTCTTCGGGCCATCATGTTGCCCTTCTCGTTGTAGCTCTGACAGTAGATCCAGTTGCCGCAGGATGTTGTGCCATCAGCCTGCAATGCGGCAAATCCAGCCACCAGCTCTCCCTTCTTGCCAAGCATCTTCTTGGCCCCAGGAACAGCGCCAGGAGCCGGCTTTGCGGGCGGCGCACCAGGTTTGGGCTTTTCTTCAACATCATCGAGGAAGTAGCCGTTTATCTCTTTGGCAACCAGATGTGGATCCAGAGAACGCATTGAACCGTCTGCACTCTTGAATCCGTAGTTCCAGGTAAGATTCAGTAACTGCTCAGGCAGCGCCCCGCCTTCCTTGGCATACATGGCCTTAAGTTTTTGGAACAGCTCGTGGATGATCTCTGCATCAGGCTTGCTCTTTCCAAGGGGCTTTACCGCAGCATAACGCCACTGGGCCCAACGACCTGAGTTGGATACACTTCCCTCCTTTTCAAAGGAGGCTGCTGCAGGCAGCAGGAACACCTCAGTCTTGATCTGGGCCGGATCCATTCCTGGGCCTTTCCAGAAAGAGGCTGTCTCGTTGTCAAAGATATTTACCGTAACCATCCACTCAAGTTTTGAGAGCGCCTTGCGGGTCTTGTTGGAGTTAGGTCCCGAGCAGGCAGGGTTCTGGCCCCAGGCAAAGAATCCCTTTAGTTTTCCCTTGTACATATTGTCAAAGATGGTCATCCAGGAACCGTTCATGCCCGGATCTAGCTTGGGGAGCAGTGAGTAGGCAAAATCATTCTCTTTTGTTGCCTTGGCTCCGTAAATAGCCTTCAGATAACTTGTGATGTACTTGGGACGATTCTGCCACCAGTTGGCGCTCTTGGGGTCCTTGCTTTTTGGGGTATGCTTTTCGTTGTAGGCTGCAAGGTCTTTGAGGTCGGCCGTAGGAACCGGCAGATATCCGGGCAGAATATGAAACAGGAGCCCCTGATCTGTTGAGCCCTGAACATTGGCCTCTCCGCGCAGTGCGTTGATACCACCGCCAGCCACACCCATATTGCCAAGAAGCAACTGGATAATTGACATGGCGCGGATGTTCTGACTGCCAACAGTATGCTGGGTCCAGCCCATTGCGTACATGGAGGTTCCGGCCTTGTCCGGTGCGCCGGTTGATGTGTAAAGCTTGTAGATCTCCAGCAGCTTGTCCTTGGGCATGCCGCTGATGCGTGAAACCAGTTCCGGAGTATAACGGGAGTAATGTTTTTTCAGGAGCTGGAATACGCAGTTCGGATCCTGCAGGGTCATATCCTTCTTAAGGCTTTCGTCAGCATTTTTCTGGAATGACCATGCCTTTGTGTCATAGCTGCGTTTCTTGGGGTCGTATCCGGAGAAGAGGCCGGCAAGTTCGCCAGGCATCTTGAAATCACCGTTTACCAGATATGTTGCGTTGGTATAGTTCTTTACGTACTCGTCGAACCATGCCTTGTTCTGGATGATATAGTTAATCATGCCGCCAAGAACGGCAATATCGGTTCCAGAACGCAAGGGGGCGTACAGGTCAGCCTTTGAGGCGCTGCGTGTGAAGCGTGGATCTACAACAATAACCTTTGCCCCTGCATCCTTGGCCTTCATGATCCAGCGGAAGGAAAGCGGATGATTTTCGGCAGGGTTTGCACCCATTATAAGAATTACATCGGAGTTCTTCAGGTCAATCCAGTGGTTCGTCATTGCACCGCGTCCAAACGACTCTGCCAGAGCCGCCACAGTTGCACTGTGTCAAATACGGGCCTGATGTTCAATGTAGACCAGGCCTAACCCCCTTAAGAATTTTTGATAGACGTAGCATTCTTCGTTGTCCAGCGCGGCGCTGCCGATAGAGGCCATCCCCATGGTGCGGTTCACCACCGCTTCAACCTCCAGATCGTTAACCTTGATCTTGCTGGTGGGCATGAATGTGGTGTCGCGGGTCTTCTTTACCTTCTTGGCGATCTCGTCAAGGGCCCAGTCCCATGATACTTCCGACCACTCCTTTGCGCCAGCCGCACGGTAGAGAGGCTTGGTCAGACGGGCCTTGTTGTCACGCAACTGGTAGATTGAAGCGCCTTTGGGACAGAGTGCTCCTTCATTGATCGGGTGATCCGGATCCCCCTCTACATTGATGATCTCTCCCCGCTGTGTGTGGACAATCAGGCCGCAGCCCACACCGCAGTAAGGACAGATGCTGGTGGTCTGTTTGGCGTACAGGATCGGCAGATCCGCCGCCTTCGCCTCCACCGGAGCCAGGCTGAAGCCGAACGCAGCCGCAGCCAGACCGGTGCCGGAGAGCTTGAAAAAATCCCGCCTGGATACCGTCATCTGGTTCCTCCTTTTCTGGTTGTTATCGTAGCTACCGATGTCAACCATCCCCTTTTCAAGAAAAGGAGGGCGCCGCCGTTTCCCGCGACACCCGCGGTCACACGCCATAGAAACCGCTTCCTTAGGCAATGTGACTCGGAGATGGAATTCCTTGTTTGAGAAAGCTGAAGCTGAAAACAAAACTCTATAACGATTTTTTATTAAATCAGTGGAGAGAGGCAATGTCAATAACAAAGGGGCTTTTAATAAAAGTTTGCCGCGACTTAAAATGAGTTTGGGGGTGTTGCTTTACATCCCCATATAAACTGCTGTCTTATTCTCCCCACCTCACGAACAGACAGTGTTTAACACCCAACTGGTCAAGAAGTTTACCTGTTACAAAGTTTATCATGTCGTCCACCGTTTCCGGCTTCTGGTAGAAGGCGGGCATTGCCGGAATTATCCGCGCTCCGCAGCGGGAGAGCTTGAGAAGATTCTCAAGATGTATGGAAGAAAAGGGGGTCTCGCGAGGAAGCATCAGAAGTGGCCGGTTCTCTTTAAGCATGACATCGGCTGCACGTTCTATCAGGTTACCGGATATTCCGGCTGCAATGCGTCCTGCTGTACCCATACTGCACGGAGCTATCACCATAGCTTCCGGTGCGGCTGATCCGCTGGCCTCCGGCGCCCAGAGATCGTTTACGTCCCGGATTATCAGCTCTGCATCAGGCACACTCCAGCTGTTTTTCAATACATCGGCATTGTCAAGCAACGTTCCTGTTTCATATTTACAGACCTGAGCGCCGCTACTGCTTGCAACCAGTGTTACCTTATGTCCGCAACGCAATAGTTCTGAAGCAAGACGGAGTCCGTAGATGCTGCCTGATGCTCCGGTTATGGCAAGCAGGATGGTCATACTGTTATCCCCATAAAAACATCCGCTGCTGTAGCAGCAAGAAAGGTCAGACTGATGTAGCCGTTCATGGTGAAGAAGGCGGCATCCAGTTTTGTCAGATCTCCACCGCGCAGCAGCCAGTGTTCATAAAGAAGCATGGCAGACATTGCTGCGCAGCCGATCCAGAACCATATCCCCAGGCCAAGCAATACAATCAGGCAAACCAGCAGGCCAACTGTAATAACGTGAAACAGCCGGGCAAGCCAGAGGGATCTGTTTACCCCCAGGGCAACCGGAATGGAATGAAGCCCTGCGGATCGGTCGTAATCAATATCCTGGAGGGCGTACAGGATATCAAAGGCGGAAACCCAGAAAAGCACGATAAGGCCAAGTACTATTGCAGGCAGCTCAATCTTTCCGGTCATGGCTGCCCAGGCTCCTATGGGCGCGGCTGCCAGGCAGATGCCCAGCACAATGTGGGCCAGGGCTGTGAAGCGCTTGCAATATGAGTAAAGAACCAGAAAAAACAGGGCAACTGGGGATAGCTTCAGACAGAGGGGATTAAGCATTGCAGCGGCCCAGAGCATAAGGGCAACCGACAGGAGTATTGCTGCTAAAACAGCCCCTCTTGACAGCAGGCCCGCAGGAATGGCGCGGCTGGCGGTTCGTGGATTTTTCGCGTCAATATCAGCATCTATAAGGCGGTTCATTGCCATTGCAGCGGTGCGGGCTCCAACCATTGCAATCACTATGAAAAGCAGCTGACGCCCGTTTGGCAGGGCCCGGTTGGCCAGAAGTGCCCCGGAAAGAGCAAACGGCAGCGCGAAAATGGTGTGGGCAAACTTTATCATCTCCATGAATACCGAGATTTTATTGAATACGGTTGTCATGCTTCAATCCCTTCAACTTTTCCGGACAGCCTGTTCTACGCTAAAGCAGATGTTGACAGTTTTTTTTCCGCAACAAGTGCTGCTCCGATAATCCCTGCCTGATTCTGGAATCTGGCAGGGACTATGGTCGCCCTGGCTTTTAACAGATGAATGAAGCTGTCTGCTTTTTTAGTCACACCCCCACCTATAATGAAGAGGTCCGGTGAAAAAAGCAGTTCCATCCTTTCGAGAAATTCATTCAGTCTTATGCACCACTCTTTCCAGGTAAGATTTTTCTCGTTTTTTACAAGCGCCGATGCTCGTTGCTCCGCCTCTCTCCCCCTGATTTCCAGATGCCCGAATTCAGTGTTAGGCAGCAGACAGCCATTATAAAAGACCGCACTGCCAATTCCTGTTCCCAGGGTAAGCATGATTACTGTGCCACTAACCCCCTTGCCAGCACCCAGTTCTGTCTCCGCCATACCTGCTGCATCTGCATCATTAAGCAGAACAATTGGAGATTTGACGCTGCCTGATATACGGTTTGCAGCATCAATACCCACCCAACCCTTGTCAAGGTTTGCCGCTGTAAGAGTAATCCCCTGCTTTATTACACCAGGAAAGGTGCATCCAATGGGACGGCCTGTCCAGTTAAAATGCCGGGCTATTCCGGCTACGATTTCGATGATCGCATCAGGGTTCGAGGGCTGTGGAGTATCAATCCTGTGACGCTCCGCTGTCAGTTCGCCGGTTGTTGTTTCAACGGTTGCCCCTTTTATTCCTGATCCGCCGATATCAATTCCAAGAATTTCCATAAGTTCCCTCTATAATAAGTAATTTATTGCCTTTCTGCTTTTTGCAATTCAGCCAGCAGGATTTTTGCATCCCGCAGGCTTGTAACAATAAGATTGAGGCCGTTACTCCGGAACGGGACACGGTGGCAGGCTACGTCGCCCTGCATCTGGCAGAACCCGACATAGCGATCGTACCAGGGGCTGTAGACAAAGCTGGTTATAATGCCGCAGGGAGTTCCGGCCCCGTTGTGCAAAACCTGGCCGATCTCCGGCAATGCAGGCTCCACGGTTTCATCAATAGGATCAGAAAGCAGATAGGCCAGTCTTATCCGCATAGATTCAGCTGTTCCATCCTCTGCTGTGTCATCTGCCAGTCCCACCTCTACAGGGGTAAATATCTCGGCGCCAAACTCCTGTCCATGGCAGATCTTCAGGGACTCCACCCGTGATATTTCCATCACGCTGATACCGTAGGGTGTCACCCCCCGCCTGATCAGCTCCTCCCAGCAGGCCACCCCTTTTTCGATGGGCAGGTACAGTTCATATCCGCCTGGCAGGGTGAAGCCGCAGCGGGCAAAGATAACGTCATCAACGGTCTGAAAATGAAAGAACGGCAGCGGGCTGATCCGGAACATCTCATGCAGCAGCTTATCCGCCCCTGGCCCCTGTATTTGCAGCTTTATAAAACGGTTGGTCAGGTCTGTAAACTGAAATGCAGTCAGAAATTCCGGGCTGAAAATCTCCTGAAATTCACCAATAGCAAGGTTTATTGTCAAAAATATTTCGTGGTCGGAGACAATGAATATCATGCCGTCGTCAACCAGTTTGCCGTTGCGGACAAATCCCCCATAAATCATGGTTCCCGGCTTTTTTGAAACGAGTTTCTGATTGGTGAAGTAAGGCAGCATGGAGTCAATGATACCGGCCCCGCTGATGGAAATCATGCTTACCGGTGTGATATCGCAGACAGCCACATTGGTGGTCAGTTGCAGGTATTCATTTTTAAGGTTGTCGCCATAGCAGTCAACCCAGAGCGTATCACCAAACAGAATAAACTGTGCGTTCAGCAACCGGTGACGATCATGCAGCGGGCTCTTTTTTGGCGCAGCCGTTTCATCGGCAACATACATTCCCAGCGTCTGCTGGCCGATGGTCCTGCTTATATAGCGTAAATGGTTCAGATTCATTCTGTCTCTCAATCAAGTTGCATTAGTCCCGATATTTTCTACGGAAAATAGTCATCCCCGATTCTGGCAGCTTCAATGTAGATCGGCGGCATGGTTATCCCCCTTGCATCAAGGAGTGACTGTCTGATACCCACCTTGAAGTGGGGTGAAGAACTGACCGGCGGCGGAGCGGCTCCTTTACGGGCGGCCACCCACTTAAGGGCCATCTGCATCCCCTCCTTTCCAAAGTCGGCCGGGGCAGGAGATATTTCCAGCCCGCCGCCATCTTCTACGTAGGTTGGGTAGATGGAGATCGGTAAGGGCTTCGCATTCTTTTCAATCCACGAAGCCATTTCGGTGCCTGACACCTCCCGTTTTTCTCCGCCACCACGCTCCAGCGCACCATAACTCAAAATCAGCAGGACATCAGCCTGTTCTGCCATCCGGGCGGTGAACTGCTGCCAGGTTGTAAAATCATTGGCCATTTGTGTTGCCACCAACTGATGTGGAGCCCAGTTGAAGGACTGAACCTGCCTCAGTTCTGCCTTGCAGGTTGGTATCTGCATGCCTAGAACGGCAATGCGGGCCGGTTTGCCGCCACGGGCTGTAAGCAGGGTGTCACGCACTGCGTCCAGGGGAAGTTGCTCTTGAATGCCCGAGACATTAACAGCCCCTGCATAGCCATAGCTTTCCGGAGTTTGCAGAGTTGATGCAAATACGATCCTGGGCCGCATCTTTCCGGCATAGCTTTTTGCAACCAGCTCGTTAGACTCATCATCAACGGCAATCACCACATCGGGATTAAGTCGTCTTATAGCCTGCCTGGCTTCATTAACGGCAACCGCCATACCTCCGGACTTTTCATTTTTGAGAACATCGAGATAATGATACTTAACCGTTACAGGATGGCGGTTTCCCTTCAAGACTGTTTTGATTCCCTTGTTTAGTTCGATAACCCAGGGATCATCCGCTGCAAATGAGTGCAGCACCAGTATGCGAGGCTTGGATGCGTTGAACAGACCGAGCAGAATAAGGAAAATCCCCAGAAAAAGGCCGATAAGCAGCTTTTTGAGTAGTGATCTGTTCATAGCAGTCCCAGCCATTTCCAGTATGGTATCGAAACAAAGGCGATAACTACCCTCGCAAGGTTCATAAGCTGGTTGTAACGCATGAAGCCTGGAATGTCATAATGGCCTCCAAGCCCCTGAGACAGTACCTGAGTGTAGACTGAACTCTGGTACGGACGGAACCAGATGTCACTGAACATTGCTGTCATAAAGATACAGATCCATGGATGGATACCTTGAGCCTCGGCCACCGGCATCAGAATTATGGCGGAGACCAGCATCCCTGAGGTGACCGGTAATCCCAGACGGATCAGCAAGGTGGTTCCCAGGGCAGCCAGAATAAATAGTTCGATCCGTCCACCCACAAAACCGTAGCAGCCCACCGCCGCCTTTGCCAGCACCGCATCCAGTCCCAGATGTTCGAGTATGCGGGTTATCCCGTCCATTCCCAGCAGGAAGAAGACCATCGGCCAGTCAAGTTGATCACGGAATGCCTTTTTTGCCAGGGTGCCTGAGACAAGCAGCCCTATCAGCACACAGCCGGCTATCCAGGCAGGCTGGATATGGTGCCAGCTTACCGAGCCGCAGGCCAGAAGAAAGAAGATGAACCCGGTCAGGGCTATCCGCTCGGCGCCGTTCATCGGCCCCAGCAGCTGTAACTGCATACGTATCCTGTCCTTGGGAAGCGGTGCCTGCTGTTCCGTTGTAAACAGCAGGCGGGAGGCCAGAAGATGGAAAAGGGTAATTCCCACAGCCGCCACCAGTGCCGCCACCAGCCAGTAAAGCCCCAGAAACTGCTCCTGTATCTGCAACGGCATCAGGTTGACTGCGGTGATATTTGAGGATTTACTGGTGGAAAGCATGGGGGAGAACAGCATCGCACCTGAGAAAGTTGCCGCCATCAGCGCAGTTGCTGCCACTCCACCCTTTGGAAGCCGCAAACCATCCATCATATCGCGGAATAACGGTAACAACAGCGATAGTCGGCTGTTGCCGGAGGGAGTTATGGGAGAAAGAAGGTAGCCGCCCACAAGCATTGCCGACTGCTGGTAAACCGGTCTGTCCGGCAGCTTGTATAACAGCCAGAGCATAAAACGGTAACTTAAACCTGATGATCCGATGGAGGCGGACAGGGCAAAAACCCCTACAAGAGTCATCATGCCAGGTGAGGAAAACCCTGCCAAAGCGACCGGCGCCGGGGCAAGCCCTATAAACAGGGCCGCCACCACGGTGATGATGGGTGGAATGAATTCATCAACAAGAGTAAAGACCCACATAATAACAGTTGCAGCCAGGATTGCAGAAAAGATGGCTGCCTGGGTGGTGAAACCTGCACCCTTGCAGAGGCAGTACAGGGCAGGAGGCAGAATTATAAGGGCTATCCAGCCGATTATTTCAATCATGGATACGGTTGTTTTTTTTGCAGCCTTGGCCTTGACCGGCAGATCAATCGCTTCACCCCCGATTCGTGACAAAAGCGACTGCGTTGCCTCAGAGGCAAAGGAGGTTTTTCCTCTGGCAACCTCGGCAAGGGCTTCCCTCGGTATCCGCAGAGCCCGAACGGCAGTCAGGGCTGTGGCTGTGCAGGCATAGCCTGTCATAACTATAGCTTCTTCACCCAGGCGTTGTTCCTTAAGTTCAATGATGCGGCCTGCCGGAGTGGTCAGCTGCACTGTGCCCTCTTCAATCAGGTACATGTTCGCAGCCTGATCACCAAAGCAGTAAAGTCTGTTCCCGGCGTCACAGCAAACCTCTTCAATAGAACCGAGCAATCGTGCAAACATGCTGTCTGTAACACCGTCAAACAGACGGTCTGATTTCAGTCGTAGCAGTAAAGGACTGCTTAACTCAGCTGTCACGGGAATCCTTTCTTTGATACGCTTGCAATTTTAAATCCCCAACTGCTTACACAGCAGGTCAATCTCCGCCTGTCTGTAGAGAATCATTCCAGTGCCATCCGGAAGAGGCCCGGTCTTGTATACCTTCAGGCCAGTCCTGTCATACAGGCGATTTGCAGCAGCCTCCGCAGGGGCTGTTGATGTGTATAGACGCAAAAGTCTGCGGCCCGTTCCCCTTGCCTCTATCAACATTTTTTCAAGCATAAGCTTCTTGGCACGTGACATGGAAGAACGCAGCTTAGCGTCATATACGGTCCAGCCCCCCCATACGGCTTCATTCCGGTCACTGGAGTTGAAATAGATTCCGGTAAGTCCGGCAACATGTCCGTGATACAGAGCCACCCAGTAACGGGGATCGCTTATCCCCTTGTCTGCAAGGACAGCGGTATGGCGTCCAGGCTCTACGCTTTCTTCAAGCTCCTGTAGTGGCGCTTCGTCCGGGGTAAGGCTGAATGTTGTTGTGATAAGCTCTACGGCTTGCCTGAGGGTGGCAGGTGACAGAGGCACGATCTTTATCTGAGTCCTGCCCCCATGACCCTCAAACAGTTTTTCAGCCGTAGCAAGGATAACCGTAACCTCTGCATCAGGAATATCGCTTTCAAGAGCTGATTTCAACTGTTCTATTGTGTCCATCACCTCGCCCACAGTTCTGTCTGTGTGGAATCCCAGCCTGATCTCTACAAATGAGCGTCGTCCTGCCCGTCTGGTTCTGATGCCGTGGAAGCTCTCATAGCCATCAAAACAGTCGGCCAGGCGCTTCATGATCTTCATCTGCACTGCTTCTTCCAGTGTCTTGTCGGTAAGTTCATCGAGGGAGCGCCGGAGCATTGTGACAAAGCCGCCGATCGGGTAGATAAGGGCTGCCAGGGCACAGACAGGGTCTATGTAGACTGACCAGTGGTATTGTCGGAGGGAAAGGGAGAGCCCCAGGGAGATGATAACGCCGATGTTCATGAAGGTGTCTGCACGGTGAGCCCGCCAGGTAGCCTCCAGAATAGGCCCGCCGGTCTCTGTGGCGATCCTCTTGTTGCGGAACCAGAGCCAGCCGTTCATGCCGGTACTGGCAAGATGCACCAGCATACCAAGCAGACCGAAACCGGGCACCAGTTCCTCCGGGCTGATGATCCGCCCGATGATCACCCCCACCATAAGAACAATTCCCGCAAGCATCAGAGAGGCGATAAAGGCGCCGCCAAGCACCTCAATCTTCTCAGGGCCGTACTCGTATGATTCGGTTCGCCCCTGTCGTATCCGTCGCAGGATCAGCATTGAAACAAGCGAGCCGGTGATCCACTTGGCATATTCAAAGAAATCGGTCATCAGCAGCATGGAATTCGCCAGCACTGCAACCGTCAGCACAGGGATAAACATCCCCAGATCCAGCAGCAGATTGAGGCGAACCGCCTTCTCCTGACGCCAGGCCTGGGATTCCGGAGGGGGAGTATCTCTGGATTCAGTGGATAGTTGATTGTTCATTGTTCATATTGAAATTCTGTCTGCTGTTATGAAGTAACTTCCGAAGTAATTATCACCTCGGTGCCACCATGCCCGTTGGAGCGCAGTATTCCCCATAGTTTGTGCGGAGGAGCGGGGGTCTTAGGATCGAGCTGTCTTCCTGATTTTACAAATAACTGGTTAAGATGCTCGATTACGTCATGGTCTACAATATGATGCTCCGCATTGCCCAGTGCAACAAACCAGTCGCCATTGCTTTTACGGAATATCCGTTGTTCGGCATTTCCTCCCCGCAGTCTGTTGAGTCGCTCATGAATGGATGAATTATGGTTTGACTCCATTTTACTTTTCAGCTCATTGCCAACAAGTTCGGCAAAGTGTTTGTCATAGTCTGCCAGACGTTTCTGCTGTACCTTCAACGCCTCTGCAAGGGTCGACTCTGCCGCATTCAAGCGGGCATGGGCATTGTATTGAAGGTAGCCCAGATACGATATTCCCCCAAGAAGAGCGACCAGGATACAGATTGAGATGATCATAAATCCCCGTGAAAGGATGGTTATAACCTGGACACCCTCTGACCATGCAACCAGCTTGCCGGTCTCTTCGGAAACGCTGTGCATTTGGACAACAATGCCGGATGTTGAATTTGAGAGGCTGTTCACCCGCTCCGTGAGGTCGAACAACTTTTGAGATAGATTGTCATGCCCCTCTTCAAGGGAACTGGTGTCAAAGACCTGCTGAATTACCGGTGATTCCGCAAGTGTAATAACGGGTTTCTCATACTCCGCGGGCTCCACTTCCGGTTGAACCGGTTCAGCTTCGTTAAGGACAGCTTCATCATCAGTCTTCTCTTCCGATAGCTCTGGCTCTGGGGCCTGATCAATTTCTTCGGCTGTTACAGGCTCTTCAGGTTCCTTCCCGGGCAGGGGTGGCTCGACCGCCGGAGTTGTTTCAATTGCAGCCCCATCTGCGGAAGATGGAGGCTGTTCCTGTATCTCCTGTTCAGGCTTTATTTCATTATCCACGTTACATCTCCTTTAACGGATCAGCAGTCGGCTCATATCTTGTCTGCAAATTCGGCTTGGTGGATATGGTGCATATAAATATTTCTCAGTTGGCAACAGCTATCGCCTGCCCCATCTTCATATCGTCATTTTCCTTTACAAGAAACTTCTTTATTACTCCCGGCCTGAAGACAAGAACGTATGTTGATCCGCCGTACTGGAAGTAGCCCAGCTCCTCACCCTTCTTTACCCTGTACCCTGCCTTTATCTTGTCTCCCAGCACGCAGGAGGATACTTCGGCCATTCCGATCGGCATCATCACCATAAGCCCTATCTTCGGGTCATCGGCCTCTATGTATATGATAGCCCTTGTGGCCACATGGGAGATATACCCCTGGGAATCATTGGGGCTTGCGGGATCCATATCAATGGCCTCGGTTGCCGAATAGTAGCTCCCCTGCTTTATGTATGCCTTTTTGATGGTGCCTGAAACCGGGCTGTGCCAGCGGTGGTATTTTGTGGCCGAGAGGAACGCCTGATAGACATCTCCACCGACAAACCTGTCCACAACGGACTGGTCATTGTTCAGCATGTCGTTAAGCGAATACGGCTGGGATTTGAGCCAGAACCAGTCTGTCTTTTTCACCCCTTTCTGGATCTTGTACACCCCTGAGTCTGCCGCGCTTACTATCAGCTTGTTGTTCTCCGGCTCCGCTACCGGGCGCATCCCCGGCTTCAGCTTCCTTGTGAAAAAATCGTTCCACGATTTGAATCCCCAGTGCTTGTCATTGGGGTCGTGCTGATACTGCTCCATCTTCAGCTTTGCCGTAGCAGCCTTTGATTTCCAGCCGTCCGGGCCATCGTGAAAGACAGAGAGCGATGCCGGGCTGTCCAGGTAGGCGCCGTATTCATCAAGTATTTTGCGGAACGCCGCGTTAACCTTGTCGTTGCGATAGGCTGCAAAACCGCCGGGAACACCCATTGTCCAGTTGAGAAGCACATTTATCGGAAAGCCCACAAGATCTGTCTCATCGTATGACGGAGCCTTGTCCATAGCCCTGTTCATAAGGCAGAGCATCTGGTCAACACTGGTCAGGTTTATATTGGGCTTCTGCCTGTAGTATGCAGGCACCTGATCAATCATCTGCGTAAAGTTCATCCGCACAACCGGGTCGGAGTCAATAAGCTGCTTAAGCTCATTTACCGACGGCTTAAGCTTTGCCTGGGCAAGGTTGCACTCATCCCTGTGGCCTGCCCCGTATGCCAGCTGGGCGCAGAAAAACGATGCCATGATGAACAGCAGTAAACTCTTTGTCTTGAATAGTCTTTGCATAATTATGCCTCCTTTTGTGCTGTTGTTGCTTCTGTGTAAGTAGGGCTGCAAGCAGCCGGAAAGCTCTTTTTCTGAAAGGCTCAGCTTTCAAAATTTTTGTGAAGCTGGATGATGAGGTCGTTTTTCATGGTTGTGCCTTTGGTGATTTATCTGTCGTTACCGGCAGCGCAGTCAACTGCTGATACCGCTCAAATAGAAACGCCATCCGCTCGGCTTCGGTTTTGAAGGTAGAGACGCAAGATTTTGCGTCTCTACAGAGATAGGCGGCATCAACCGCTTTATCCAGGATTTGAGTCATCCGCAAATGCAGCCTCCAACTCCTCAATAGTGGGCAGGCTACCCTTCAGATTTTCAGGGATCGATGCCATCAGCTGATATTCAGACACGCCGACCGGTTTCGAGATATCCTTCAGGGCATATTCGGCAATCAATCCTTTGCGGTCTTTGCAGAGGATCAGGCCGATGGAAGGATTGTCGCTCTCGTGGCGCATGGTGGCGTCAACCGCAGAAAGGTAGAAGTTCAGCTTTCCGGCGTATTCAGGCTTGAATCTGGTTGCCTTCAGTTCAATCACCACATAGCAACGCAGTTTCAGGTGGTAGAAAAGCAGATCAATAAAAAAGTCCTCTCCTTCAACCTCCAGCGGCACCTGTTTGCCGACAAAGGAAAAACCGGCCCCCAATTCCAGCAGGAAGTTAGTGATATGCTTGACCAGTTCGCGCTCGATCTCCCGCTCGTGAGCTTCATCACCAACAGATAGAAAATCAAAGACATACGGGTCCTTGAGTGTTTCTTTGGCAAGTTCAGATAACGGTGAAGGAAGAGTCAGATGAAAGTTGGTAACTGCCTTGCCTGTACGATGCATCAACCTTGTATCAATCTGATGCTCAAGAACTACCCGGCTCCAACCTTTTTCAACAACAGTACGGGCGTACCATTCTCTTTCTTCCTGGTCTTTGATCTTGGTAAGAAGCACAATATTGTGCCCCCAGGGGATTTGTCCAACAAGCTGTTGGACAATTTCCTCTGTTTCCCAGGCAGCCGCAAAGCTCCGCATGTACATCAAATTGGCTCGGGAAAACCCCTTCATATCGGGAAACTCGCTTCTCAGATCGCGGGACAGGCGATCAATCACCTTGGCCCCCCAGCCCTCCCGTTCCTGCCGCTCCAGGATGTCGCGACCGATCTGCCAGTAGAGCAGCACCAGCTCACGGTTGACTGCCAGCGCAGCCCGTGTTCTGGCTGTGCGGATTCGATTCTTCAGTTCATGCAGAAAATCATGATAACTGCTCAATTCAGCGCTGTTCATGGTTGTACCTTTGGTGATTTTTTCTTCACTGTTTTCCCTGCCGTTACCAGCGGAACGGTCAGTTGCTGATACCGCTCAAACAGAAACGCCACCCGCTCGGCCTCGGTTTTGACAGGTATTTCAGCCAATGGGCTTTGCATACAGCATTCACTCCTTCAGCTTCTTACGTTTCACTGCCTCCGGTAGTTCCTTAAAATTATCTCTGCTGGATACTTTACGGCCTGATTTTTTCTCCAGATCAAGCCGGGCGCTGCCGGCAACCGCGCCACCTTCAGCAGCGGCATCAAGGTTCTGCTTTGGGTGAAGGGATGGATTGAATCAGACGTAACAGATGTTCTGTATCAGCTACATCAGTAAGATAAAATTTTCCGTCTGCCGCCTCCATCTTCAGTTGTCCCATTTTTTAGGACAACTCACTTCCTTCACTGATCAGCTTCGTTTTTAAGGCATTCCAGTATTTTCTAGGGCGAGGGCTATCGGTCAGTATCTCAACAACATCAATTATGTAAAAATACCATTTCTCTTTTTCCGTATCCCATACTGAACGTACTTTTTTTGATTCAAACAGTTTGATTGCCGATTCCTGGGTCATGGCTACACTCCCCGTTTTTTCTTCTTTTCTGATTTCTGTGTCGTTACCAGCGGCGAGGTAAGCTGCTGATAGCGTTCAAACAGAAAGGCCACCCGCTCGGCCTCGGTCTTGAAGCTGGTCTTGCCGTAGGCAGCATCTACCGCTTTATCAAGGGCCCGATGAGCCTTGACGAGGTCAGGCGGCATGGTCAGGGGATCGTACAGGTCAGCCAAGGTTGCGGACGGGTAGTTGGCGCGGGTGTCCAGTACCTTTTGGGCGGCGGCTTCGATGGTTTCCCTCACCCGGCGCTTTGCGCCACCCTCTCCCAAAGGGCGAGGGTTAGTTGTACTCCCTTCTCCCTCGGGGAGAAGGGTTGGGGATGAGGGCGTTTCCGGCCAGGGGAAGTT
>CAZXTZ010000038.1:0-18786 GCA_964643645.1 uncultured Geobacteraceae bacterium | reverse complement strand
ACGGGCATTACCGGGGCGACTGCCTCCGATCCAGTTTTGGCTGCGGCGAAACTCACCCGGATTCTTGGTGCTGCCGCGACCGGTGGAGAGGAGAATCTCGTGGATCTCAGAGATGAGCCTCAATGAGAGGGGAAAGTCTTCTTTCAGCCGCTTCAGCCCATGTTCCATGGCAGCTACATAGCTGGAGACTTCTGCCACGTCATCCAGCGGCACACCGGGAACTTCCCGGCTTTCGTGCAGCAACAGGTCGGAAAAGGAGGATTGCGTGCCTTCAATCTGTGATGAGAGGAGAGCTTCTTTACGAATGTAGAAATAGAGGAACAGCGATGTATCGGGAAGCAGCGCCGCTACCCCGTCCAGACGGCCAAGCGCCCAGTTGGCCTTTTCCATCAGCTCGTAATGACGTGGTGTCAGTTCAAGGTAAGACTGTTCGGGGAGCGGATCAGGCACAAATGACTGGAAGCGTTCGCCTGCCGATGCTGTTGTTATGTATTGTCCGGTTGTGCGGAGCATGTTTCCTCCGTAAGAAAAAACTTTTCGTTACGGTATAGCTAACGAAAAGATGATGCCATAAGTTTTTGTTAGCTCATGGTTTAAGCCAAAATTGTCGGGTTACGGCAAAAAACGGCTAACCCGACCTACCCATCTACATGGTTTCATTCCTTACCAATACCTTCAAAATCCAACTCACTGCTACCCCAATCAGCCGAATAAATACCATGGCTTACATAACGGTGAAAGCTTGTAGATGCCCAATCAACTGGGGCTGCAACATACCCATGTTTCACCGGATTGTAATGGATATATTCAACATGGCGTCTGTAATCTTCCTCATCCCGTAACAAATGTTCCCAATAACGATGCTGCCATATAGCCTGTTCCTGCTTCTTTTGTCTGGCAATATCAGGAGTAACACGTATGGCAGGATCACAATGCTTTGTGAACCAGGTCTTGATAAGCCGCCAACGGGTAGAAAAGTCTGAATCTCCAGGCGGCAACGTCCAGATAGAATGCAGATGGTCAGGCATTATCACAATGGAATCCAGTGAAATGGGTGTTTTTGTTTAACCGCGCGAAAGGCTTCACGCAGTATTTCTACATTTTCAGGAGAGGCAAAAATCAAACGGCGATTCTCAGTAACAAGAGTAAAGAACCATGAACCACCCGGTATGAATGCACGCCGATAATTCATTAAAATCCATTTTTCGTAGGTCGGGTTAGCGGACTCATCGCGTAACCCGACATGACACCAGCAATCCAACCCAAAACCGTTGGGTTACGGCAAAAAACGTCTAACCCGACCTACCCATCTACCCATCTGTAAACAGGGGGGGGAGATTTAGATGTTACGCTGCACTAGCGATAATCTCCGGTTAAAACGAATGCTCCCCAATATCCTGGATGGGGATAACGATTTTTAACATGCAGCATGGCCTTTCGTAAACTGACGGCTTTCATATTATTTACATAGTCCCGGTAGAACTGTTTCATCAGTATGGCCGTGGCAACATCGCTCACCCTCCAAAGGCTCGATATGAGTGAGTGGGTGCCTGCAAATATGAAGGCCCTGTTCATCCCTACAACATCATCCCCGCTGCGGATATCTCCAAGTCCGGTCTGACAGGCGCTCAACACCACCAGGTCTGCGGAAATTTTCAATCCGATTATTTCATCTGCCTGAAGCCTGCCGTTTGAGTTTTTGTCAGGGGCCAGCCGCACAGATGAGAACAGGGGATTTATCGGATCAAATTCTCCATGTGAGGCAAGGTGGATGATGCCAAACTCGTTTATATGTTCCCTTACCCAGCTCTCTGTGGCCCTCTCTCCTGTGAGAGTTGTCACATCCGGATAGTTCCAGCGCAGTGTTCCGGCTTCCCGCTCTGCAAAGGGGAGATCAAGGGAACGGTTACCCAGATTGGGATTTCCTATTGCCAGGGCCTTGTGGTTTTTTACGGACTGACGCCTGGAGATGGTATAGCGAAACACCGAAGCTGCCGGAAGATAGAACAGCTGATATCTGTCCACAACATAATCCTTGCCGTTTCCCAGGGTTGCAAAGGCGAGATAATGGAGCGATCCGTGTGGAATTATACCAATGGCCACTGTTTTTCCAAGGTCTTTAAGGGGTCTGGCCAGAAGGCGTTCATAAAGTTCCCGCGACTGCTTTTCAAGGGGTTCAAGGTTCTGGAGCATCCGGCGGTAACCTGCAATGGCTTCTCCAAGTTCACGGGCCGGAGCGTCAAGTATGAACAGTTCATCCCTGTCACGTTCAATCCTCCAGCAGAGCATTCTGTCAGGCAGCTGGTAATATGAAAGAAGCACAACACCCGGCTCCAGTTGTTGCTTCACCTCTTCAAGGGATACCGGCTCAACCTTGACAAGACTCAACAGTTCCGGCCGTTTACGTTCAATGTCAATAAGCAGGTTCTGATAATCAGCCCTGAGCCGTTCCAGTGCCCCGCTGAACATGGCCCGTTCCTGTGGTCTGGATGCCTGCAACGCCAGGGCCTCCTGCTCCTGTATCTGCTCTTTCAAGCTGTTCTGGCGGTCATAGAGTTCCTGATCCCCCTGGCCGGAAAGATTGAGGCGCTGCCTTCCAAGTATATCAATAAGGTTGCGGGCACGGGAGCGTTCTGCAACGGCAAAGGCCTCTGAGTTCCGCTTAAGATCCACCAGCAGGCCAACCATACCTGCATACAGATCCATCTTGTTTGAAAGAAATCCGTCTTTAAGCTGATCCAGCCGTATCTCGGCCCGCATTCCCTCCACGGTTTCAATGGCCTTGCGGTATGATTCCACAGCTTTTGCGCTATTTCCTTCAGCCTGCTGAATACGGGCCATTCCGAAGAGAGCCCTCCACCGCACCTCCCGCAGCAGCATCATGTCAGCCCCTTCCAGCGCCCTGCGATAGCTCTCAAGAGCCGCCGCAGGCTTTTTAAGGACAGATTCTGCATCCCCCCGCGCCAGAAGTATTTTTGAAAGATTGAGCTGGTCGCCAATTTTTGAAGCCAGTTCAGCTGCCTCAGCAAGCATGGTCAGGGCAGCTTCTGGCTCCCCCATCTTCAGTTTTGTCTGGGCCAGATTACGCAGGTCATATCCAATGGCCCAGCTTGAAGCCAGCTTGCGATCAATAACAAGGGCCTTTCCAAGTGTTGCAAGGGCAGCCGTATAATCTCCGGACTCCCGCTGAACAAGACCTATGTTGTTCAGGGTCGTTGCCACCTCATCACTGCGCACCTCAAGTTTTTCGGCCATTGCCAGAGCTTCCCGCAGCTCCAGCAAGGCCCGTTTGTTGTCTCCGAGTGTCCACCAGACAAGTCCGCCGGTGTTTTTTGCCATAACCTGCTCAAGGGCCCATTGTCCTTTTACGGCGTTCTTTTCCACCTGTTCCCTCAGATCAAAAGACTCCTGGTAGCGCCCCTGAAACCAGGCATTATTGGCCTGCTCCATAACAATCCTCATTCGGGTGCGAAGATCCTTGTCGCCGAGTTTTTTCAGGGCCTGGCTGTAAAGTTTTTCAGCTGCCGGGAAATTACCCAGCTGCCGCTGGCATCGCCCCCTTTCCAGAAGGGTTTCCGCCTCCATTGCAGTATTTCCGGCTCTGGAGTAAATCTCCCCGGCCCGGGCGTAAAATTCACCGGCCACTGCATACTGGTTGAGGCGCAGATCGTAAAGCCGCCCCAGATTGCGGTACTGCCCGGCCAGTGAAATATTGTCGTCAAGCGTCTTCTGAATCCCTGCCGCCTCCTCGAACAGTGAGAGGGCCGCAGGGTAATCAACGGCATTTTCCATAACCACCCCGAAATCCGACAGGGCGGATGCCTTCTTGCCGTCAAGCCCGAGATCGGCAAATATTGCAACCCCTTCCTTAAGTGAGACAGCGGCGGCCTTATAGCGCTCTGCACGCCCCTGAAGGAGACCAAGCCGTAAAAAGGCATCGGCATGTTCAGGCGAATAGGGTTTTTCTTTAGCTATAAGCAGTAATAGTGATTCTGCGTGGCTGATTGCACGATCCGTAAGACCCGCTGCGAATGCGCTCTCCCTTGCGTAGCGATGCAGGGTTGAGCGCTGTTTTTTCAGATCGGCGTTTTCACCGGCTATTGCAATGGCATTCTCAAAAAGCGCCAAAGCCTCACTGTAGCGTTTCTCGTTATGGGCCTTTACAGCCGCCTTGCCATAAGCCATAAACTGTTTTTTGCCAAGTTTTGCAGCTTCAGCTGCATCAGGCCCAAAGTCACCCAGCAAAAGCCAGTCGGTCGAAAGATTGGCCCTGGCTGCAGCCAATGAGCCTTTGGTATAAGCGGCGACAAAAGTTTCGGGCAGAGGCGCTGAAGAGCCGGTCACAAGCATTGAGGGAACCCCGAGAAGAGACAGCAGATGCCCCAGATTGTATATCTGATCCATGCCGGGGTTTCGTGCCACAACAAGGGAAAGCCCTTTAACCGAATCGAATTCAATAAGAGGACGCCTGAAGCCCCCGTTTTCCTCCCATAAAGGCAGCAGCGTCTGCCCCCGTCCCCCTTCAGATGGTGTCCGGGGCAGAAGCCCGGCCTGTGCGGGCAGAACCAGAGTATGGGAAAAGTGGAGATCCTTATTCAGGCTTTTAGCATCAAGTTTTACAAATGAAGGGTTAACCGGCCACCATCCGGCCAGGTCCAGCACCTGACGTCTGAACGGCCTGCGTTCCTCAAAACTTCCTAGCAGATGGGAGGCGCTTAGTCCCCAACTGCCCACCAGAGCGTTTTTAAAAAGCCAGGGTTCCTCGCAGGCGGCCAGAGCGCCTGGGTGCGCTGAAAGTCTGGCATCAAGCGATTTCTGGTCAACAGTTTCCGCCTTTACAACCCCCTTTCCGGCCAGTGTGAACAGAAGCCAGCGTTTTTCATCAACAGGGGTAAGGCGAAGCAGCGTGCGGCCCGGAAGTTTTTCAAATATATCAACGGCCTCAACCGGCATTGGGGTCAACAGCCTGCAAAGACGATTACCCCTTGCAGCGGCGCACTCCTTCCGATAGCTTGCCAGAACCTCATCCAGCCGCTTTCTTGCCATGGCGATCAGATCCGCCTTCAATCCGCTGTCAGCGGCCTGCCTGTATGCAGCCGCCGCAGCCGCCAGCCTGACACTGTCCGCTCCGGCCAACTTGTAAAAACCTTCAAGCATCTCGAAGTTTGTCCCAATAATGTTGTCAATCAGGGTTTGCTCCTGGGTCATACGCAGTTTCTGATAGTTCTTGCCTGTCTCATCTTTGGGAGGCTGAGCGGCTCGCAAGCGGTCAAGCTCCATCAGATGGGGGGCAGCTTCTGCCAGACGGGCACGGTTTGCAGGTTCCTGCAGCCCCATGACACTTTTGGCTATAATCTGAACACGTTCCTGTTCGCTCAGGCGCTCCAGAAGAGCAAAAGCCCCTTCCGGGTAAGTTTTGGCCAGCTCTTCAATACGAGGGGTGAACTTTTCAATAATTTCACCTCTGGCCACTCCGTAATCAGCAGGTGAAAGACGTTCAAGGGTCTTAAGCGCTTCGTCATATCGTCCCAGTCCGGCCAGCGCCCTCCAGGCATAGCCATCGGCATGGGCTGCGACCGCTTCTGCAAGGGCTGTTTCAATAGCGATCCTGCCTGCATCTTCAAGACCAAGAATCTTCAGGGCAGCAGCGCGGTTGAGCTGAATCCCGGCCCGCACAAGAATCGGCCTGCGGTTGCCTGCGCCATCATCCTTTGCGTTGAAAATGCCACGATCCCAGTGGCTTATCGCCCTGAAAAGAATGGCCTGACGGCTCCCGTCCGGCGACCTGGAAAGGGCTATGCGTGCCAGTATTACAGCTACATCGTTATGATAACGTGCCAGCGCCAGGGGGGGTAGGGTTTCACGGAATGACACAGCCAGCCTGGTGGTGAGCGCCAGGGCCTCAAGGAACTCCGGAAGTTCTTGCTGATCTGCATTCAAAGCCAGCAATTCTCCCCAGTTAACCAGGTTTAGCATGGAACTGACCGGGTTTTGGGCCTTGACAGACAATAGTGTAGAGCGTTTGAACCCTTCTGCTGCCAAACCACGCTCTCCGGCAGCATAGTCTGCATGGGCGGTGCGATGTGTCAGCAGAGAAACTCCATAGAGGTCCGGAAGCAGAATCTTTTCATTATCAAGGGGGTAGCGGGCCAGCTGGGCGCGCAAAAGGGCTGCGGCTGCGGCAGGTTCACCGGTTTCTGCCATAATGCGGGCCAGATAGGTCTCGGCCAGCCGCCGTTCCTGTATGGCTGAAAAGCCGAAAGCGGCCTGGGTAGCACCACCCTTGTCCAGCGCTACGGTGGCGGATATGTTAACGAGACCGCTTCCGCGTTTTGCCCCCTGCTTTGATCCAGGGGGATAGAGATCAACAAGAAGAAGCAGTTCTTTAAAACCATCCCGCGCAATGCCAAGCAGTTTTTCCCTCTGTCCGCCTGATGCCGCCTGAGCCTCCCGGTATGCGACGATGCTCGCCGAACGGCGGTTGGCCACCAGATTGCCGGTCAGCCCCAGGCCTTTATTGAGCCGGAATGCGGCATCGAACTGTTCCCTGGCCTGGCTGAAACGATCCGCTTCCAATAATGCGAGCCCCAACCTGTCATGCAGCTCTGCGGTGGTCTCAACCAGTCGTGGCAGATCTGCCAGACTTTTTTCAACTCCGGCAAGCATTGTTTTTAATTCGAGACCATATTTCCGGATTGCCTCACTGTTCCATGAAGAGGCAGATTCGAGCAGGGAGCGTTCACGGGCCAGCAGTTCCGTAATCGAAAGGGCAAAGTCATTCCAGCTCTGCGATGGGGGAGCTTCAGGCGGAATCTTGCCCAAAAGTTCCAGTGCGGCAGTTACATCCTGCTGTTCCCGGAGTGCTTTCTGAAACCGGCCATCAGGTTGCTGAGGAGTAAACAGTCGCTCTGTTACCCGTCTTGTGAGACGACCAAACAGATCCAGGGGCCGGGAAGGTTCCAGGCGTGCCCCGGCAAGCTTTAAGGCTTTTGAATAGCCATCAATGGGAGCATCCTTTTCCCTTACCTGGAAGGCCACTGCCCCGTATCGCTGCAGAAAGATCAATTCAGTTTCCGGATTGTCGAAGGGGAGACCGGAGGCCAGTCGGAGGTTGTAGTGGTTCCATGCCTTTGCGTTGCTGCCCAGCAGGTAGGCGATGTTGCCTATGTTCAGATCCAGATTGGCGCGGTTCTCAGGATTTTCATTGCCACGGTTTAAGAGCCAGGCGCGCCGGTAAAGCTGCATTGCCCGTTCAAGGCCGCCCCGGTCGCCGTAAACCGTCTCCATAACCTCGGCAATATAGCCACGGCTCTGGGGGGGATATTCGGATTCAGGCATTCTGTCGGCAGCGCGGGCAATTCGACGGTCAGCCGAGTCAAGGCTTATACGTCCCGGCAGGTAGGTTTCAGTCAGCCCGGCTGCATAAAGAAGCACCGGATCATCGGGCCAGGTGGCCAGCAGTCTGTTGTAGAGGGAAAGAAGCTCCCCGGCCTGCCCCTGTGCAGCCACTGATTTGATGTAGCCGCGATGCGCCTCGATGCTGCGCCCGTCGTAGCGTATCAGATCCAGAAAAAGGGCCCGGGCGGCCGCCATCTCTCCAGACCTGTAGAGAGCTTCTCCGGCTGCAAGGCTCTTCTTTATATAGGCTGCACGGGCCAGCTGATAGATTGGTGCATCCTCGGTGCGGCCAGCCATTTCCTTTTCATAAAGAGCAACTGCTTCGGCGTATCTCTCCTCCCTGAAGAGTATCTCTGCAAGGGCAAAACGCGCAGCCGCAGTCGGGGCAGGAAGAGGAGCAAACTTTTCAAGCACTGTCCTGTATGCATCCTTGGCCTGAGCCCACTCCCCGGCCCGGAAGGCCAGATCCCCTATCCGGTTCCATGCCCCCATGGAAAGCCTCGGAAGATCCGTGCGGTAGCGTTCTGCAACGGCTGCAAGCCTGTTCTGCTTCCCGTCAGGGCTTTGGGCAAGCTGGTCAAGAATGGCTGCGATGGAAGCTTCAGCCCAGACTTCCTGGTCGCCATACTCATTAACCACTGAAACCAGGGCCTTAACCGCCCCTTGTCCACTTTCAAGACGGGCAAGAATGGCTCCCCGCCTGTATGAGGCCTCGGCCCGGAGAGATCTTGATGCCCCGGGCAGATCACTGGCCTTTTCAAGCAGCACTGAGGCTGCAAGCTGATCACTGGCTCCTGATCCGTGGTCAACAAGGAGACGCCCCCTGTCAATTAGACCACGGGCAGCCGGATCCGGGCCTTTCCCCTGTGATGCAGCGGATATCTGCTGCAGGGCATCCTGAAGCAATTTCATACGCAGCCTTGAGTCCTTCTCTCTGGCGCAGGCCACGGAAGCATTCAACCTGATCATGGCTATGCTTGCCAGTGCAGCCTCATCCTGAAACGGGGCATATCTTGCTGCAACCATGCTGTATGCTTCTGCAGCGCGGCTCGTATCACCGGCTTTTTCAAGAAGTTCTCCGTAGGCTATGCCTGCCATGGCCCCTTCCCGGGTCGGGACAGACTCACGGGATAGCACACGGAGGGCAGCAAGCCTTGCTGATGCCGGATCTGATGGCTGGCGGTCAATTATCAGGCGGGCCAGCTTCCACTGAGCCGCAACATCCGGCTGATCAGGAATTTCACCCGATGCCGGAAGGAAAAGCAGTTGGCCTCCGCTTCCAGGGGCAGCTACAAAAAGAAATCCCCTGTCTGCCGGAACAGGGGCAATGGCGGACAGAATGCCGGTGGTAAGTGGAAAGAGCGCAGGAAGGCCGTCAATCTCCATCCGTTCAGGGTGGATTCTGAATATCCGGGCTCCGGATTTTTCAGCGCCGGAGTCGAAACGGCTGAAGATGATGGTTCCATCCCTGTCCCACACTGGATAGAGATCTCTGTCATTGCCTCTGGTCAGCTGCTGCAATGAACCGTTTTTTTCATTCCAGAGCCAGAGGTCTCCTCCCTGGTCATCCTTTCGGGAAACCAGAACCCATCGCACTCCGTCCGGAGCCGGCGCGGGAAATCCGGAGTCAATTCCGGTGGCAAGCGGTTGGCTTGAGCCGGTTTTGTAATCAAGCCTGACAAGTTCGCGCCGTTCAATGCCTGGCAGTTGCCTGTGATAGACAAGCATCTTTCCGTCCGGAGTAAAAACCGGCGCATCATCAGCGGCTTCAGTGCCTGTAAGGCGACGTGCTTCCACTGAATCACCTGCAAGATTCATCAGCCAGATATCGCCTTTTACGTCATCTCTGGCATCAACAAAAGCCAGCATGGTGCCGTCAGGGCTAAAGGCAGGAGCCGCGAGCCTCACAGGGCTTGTTCTCAAGAGACGTGGAAGTTCAGCGGAGATCTTGGATGGGTGAAGCCAGAGTTCGTCGCCATTATCACCCTTCTCCACTGTAGCTGTCCATTTGCCGTCACCGGATCTGGCGGCATAAATTATTGAACGTGCTGTAAAAATGGCAGGGCGTGGGGCTGTCTCAGGGCGGGACCGTGGAGCGGGCCGTGGTACGGCAGGCGCCAGAAGGTCCTCTCCCAGAGGGGTGGCAGAGGCGCTTGTGAAACTGACCGAAAGAATCAGAAGCAACAACAGGGTTGATGTAAGCCTGCCCCCTTTCATCTGACACCCCATTTGCCGTCATCTGCCTGCACCTTTGTGCCGGGCGCGCTGTTCTGGCGATTGATCCCCGCAAATACCTTTCTGATGGCAGGAAGATCTTTTTCAGTGAAATTTTCGTTAGTCTGAAGCACTCTGCGCATCAGAACTTCACGGGACTGATTAACCTCTTCAACCACCTGCCTGAATTCGGCATCTGTGTAAAGACCGGCAAAAGCCTGGAGACTCTGGGGAATGTTTTTGGGAAGGTCACGGGGGAAGGTGGTGACAAGACCATCACGGTTTTCTCCAATCCATCCCAGTCGCTTGAAAGAGTCAATATCATCCGCATGAAAGGAGATAGTCTCCAGGGCGCGGGTGGCATCCTGCTGTTCCGGCGAGCGAAGTGGCGGTGAATCAATTTTACCGGTGGGGGAAACCCCGCGTACCGAGGCGAGCAGAAGCTGCTCCTCGTTGAGGCTGTTGTAAGTTCCAAGCACCTGGTTCTCCAGCGACGTCCTCTCGCTGACCACATTCACGTCAACCTTTGCAAGTGTGCATCCCCCAAAAACCAGAGCAGCCAACAGACCGCCGTATCTTTTAAGATTAATCATCACCCCTCCTGATCAGCTCGATCTTCCCGTCCGGCCTGACAATCAAAGTATCTGCCCTCAGCAGGTCCAGCAGTTTGCGGGTTGCCGCAACGCCCGCAACCGCCTTTTCCATCTGTCTGTCAAGCTGCATATCCGAAAGGCGGATCCGCTCCACCCTTGGCATGGAAATATTAACTCCCTTGATCTGTACCTCTCCATCAAGGCTGAATGAGCCGTCAAGGGTATTTGCCTGCATGCTGTTCAACCTGCCGTTACGCAGCAGCTTGCGCTGGGCGACGATCTGCTCGTTCTGCTCGTAAGGATCGAGGCTGAATAGGGCCCTCTCCAGGGTGTCAGCGCCAATCTTTCTCAGATTGATCCTCATCCTTATGCCTTCCAGCAGTTCACGCTGTCCGGTCAGGAGCGGAGCGTCAAAAAATGCTTCCCCTGTGATACCGGTATCCTGATTTTTTCCAGACTCTTTTTTTCTGATATCCGGAGGCAGCAGCAGCAATGTTTCAATGTTTGAAAAAGTACAGGCTGCGGAAGCCTGCGGCACTTCCGGCCTTAAATCCATAAGCCCGTGCATCCGGATCGTGCCTCCAAGCAGTTCTGCCTGAAGAAAGCTCAAGCCTGTCCTCTCGGGGTTCAGAAGAAGCACACCTTCCAGAGAAGTCAGCTCAACCGGCGTCCTGGCTGTTCTGGCAGTAATGCGACGGATAGTGAACTTCTGGCTGCCGAACTCCTGGCCCCCCATATCCTCCCGCACCCTGTTCACTATCTCTGCTGAAGCTGCAGCCGTGGCTCTGGGTTTTGCCGGGCTAAGCAGCGATGCTGACAGGGGAGTCCAGGCAGCTTCATTCCGGCTTGCCAGTTTATATGTCCGGTCAATGAGCAGATCGGCGTTAACCCCTTCAGCCGTTGTGCCATTTTTCAAGCGAGCGCTGAAATCCCTTGGCGTAGCAGTAGCCCGTATCCTTAGCTCCCTGCCAGATGAGAGATTGAGTCTCAATCCCGCGCTTCCACTGCCGGCTAGCTCCAGTCCACCGGGAACCGGCGTCAGAATATCAGGAAATGCAGCGCTGATCTCTGAGGAGAGTTCTCCGTCAAGATGCTTGAGAATGGAGCTGGCAGACAGAGGTTCCGTTTTTTCCAGCAACAGATCAATTTTGCTGAATGTGGCATCGCTCTTCTGGGCCAACCCGAACTGCTTGATACTTAACGATTCATGTAAGCGCAGGAGGCGCCATTCATCAAGCTGTCCACGCAAGGAGAAGGATCCGCTCAAGGGAGGCAGTTCTTCTGACTTTCCCGAGATCCCTTTAAGATTGCTGAAGGCTATATCGCCGCTGGCAATGATTGAACTGCCGTTTCCGGAAACAGTAAAGCGAAGGGGTTGTCTGCTGGCAAGCCCGGAAACCGAGATCGGGCCATTGGCAGAAGGCCATGTAAACGAGCTGTTTTCAAGCTTCAGGCTTATATCCGAACGGTTAAGCATGGCAATGGCGGCCCTTGCAGCTTGAATAGGATTCTTGTTTTTGGGCTTCGGTTTCTGGTTGATAGGCGCTGCCAGATTCCAGGCAAGATTGCTGACGCCTCCGGCCTCAGTCCCTTTGGGGAGGAATTGGGCTATTACAGGAATTATCCTTTTCAGATCAATTCCCAGTGAACCTTCAGAAATCAGCTGTTGTGGCAGGCTGTCCGAAAGTCTTGCTGTTCCGGCAAGTTTAACCGTTTCTCCACTTACGAGGGAAAAAGAGGTGTTCTCAAGTTTGAGAGGAGATCCTTTTTTTGCCGACAGCACTATCCCTGTTGCAGAGAGATCTGCAGCAAGGGGAACCGGTTTTGTTTCTTTGCCGGATGACATCGCCTTAAAAGTATCGGCTGTCAATTTCAGAGCAGGCAGCGATAACTCGATATCACCGTTCTCATTTGCGTTGATCCGGGCCTCCAGATGCTCATTAACACCCGATAAGGCCAGCTTGCCGTCCATCGTTGCCCGATGCAGGCCAAGTGACTGTTTCAAATTGATCAGAGCCGCAAACTTGCGGGGTGAACGGCTTTTCAGATCAAGCTTTGCGACCCCCACCTGAAGGTCTCCCTTAAGGCTCTCAACTGTCATCGGAGCGGAGCCTGTTACAGTGCACTTATCCAGAGCATACAGAATATTGGCCTCTATACTTGTAGGTTTAGAGGCTTTAATCGGCATAGTTGCCTTTGCTATGGCAACATCAGTCCCTGCAAGCGAAACAGACTTGCCAGGCAGATCAAGCAACAAAAGCGGCATATTCAAAGCGAGCCCTGCAAGTTCAAGCTCTCCGTTGTTTCCAGGGCCATGCAGGCTGGTTCTGATCTCCTGAAGCTGTAGTTCGCCTGCCATCTCCTTCAGAGGAAACTTCGGCGGCAGGAAAGGGGCTGCAAGCAAGACCGCCTGTTTCAGATCAATCCTGGCCGGCCCGATCCGGGCCGAAACCTTTCTGTCCCTGCTGGCAGGTCGGTCAACCGTTGCCTCCCATCTTCCGGAGACAATGGTGCCAATTGCAACGGAACCATCGGTAAAGCGCACCTGTTGACGCTGATGATCGGATGAAATCTTCTGATGAATCCCGATGCCAATCGGGCCTATCCGGCCTTTACGCAGCTTGCCCCCGATTATTGCAAGCCTGGAAGCATGCAGATCAGCCGAGGCCAGAATATTTCGGGCCGGATCGGCCTTGGCCTTGAGATCAAACAGCAGCTCCCCCTTAAGCACAGGGGTGTCAGAGGGAAGAAAAGGTCTTGCCGAAGTCATCAGATCGGGAAGGTTTACTCTGGCACGGGCCGCAAATCCTGCCGGTTCATTGAGCCCGCCATTAAAGGAGAGTTTAATGCCAGGCAAAGCCCCGTTCAGATCAATTACCGCTACGGATGGCCGGATCTTGCTATTGTTGTCCACCATGCCCTTCAGGCAGGCGGAGAATGCAATTTTCTCCAGAGGGTGGCCATCCAGGGCCGGAGTGCCGCTTATTTCAGCCCTGACCGGTTTTGTTGCAAGGGATGGCATATCCAGATTCAGGCTTAAATTATCGAGGGTCAGCTTGCGGCTGTTTTGAGGATCAAGATAGGCAAGACTGACAGGCTCAACTGAGAGCTGCATGCCTATATCCAGGGGAAGGGGCCATGAGATTTTTTCAAATTTCTGCAAGCCGTCGGCAATTGCAGCAAGGGGTTCCCTGAAAGGGGCCGGAGGTTTTGCCTTGCCTGGAGCCAGCCTGGCCGTTACCGAGCGGATCTGCACTTTCAGAAAAAATCTCTTGTGGCCGTCAGTTGATTCGATTCTGGGCGAGATATGGACATCACCAACATATCCCTCAAGCAGTGGAGCCTGGCCGGGTCCCAGTGAGAGTTCCCTTATATGTATTCCATCACCCCACGAAAACAGCATCTGAGACCAGCTTATCTGGCGTTTGAGTTTTGTTGAAACTGTCTGGCGAAGCTGTTTCTGTACAAGCTGTGATGAGGCGATAGCCGGCAACAGGGCCACCAGCGACAACAGAAGAAAAAGCACAACAAAAGCGGCAACAGTTCCCCATAGCAGAAAACGTCTTAATGTAGGGCGATATTTCTGAAAAAAGCCTGCTATTGTTCTCTTTATTTCCACAGCGTTCCTTACACCAAAGAAATTAAATTCTTTTGACTATGGGAGATTGCACCAATGCAGTATACTCTACCAGATTATTTTTTACATTCCAGAAGGTTAAAATTTTTGTAGCCCACCAGACCGCTAATTCTGCACAAAAATATGGCGGCGCTTTAAAATTTCATATATATGAGAATTTAAATTCTACTGATGCTCTAAAGATTCATAATAAGAAAAAAGGATTCAACAAACGCTGATATGGGAATGCCTACAGATATGAAATACAGAACAGGAATTGATATAGGCTCAACAACGGCAAAAATAGCCATTGTCGATTCATCTCAAAACCTCATTTTTTCTGATTACGAGAGGCACAATCTCAAGATAACAGAAACAATTATTGAGCTGCTTGAAAAAGCCAGACAGCAGCTTGGAGATATCTGCTTAAGTATTGTAATCACCGGTTCAGCAGGCATGGGGCTTTCGGAACGGGCCGGGATTCCTTTTATTCAGGAAATAATTGCCTCAATCGAGGTTATAAAAGCTCAATTCCCTGAAATAAGGACTCTTGTTGATATTGGCGGTGAAGATTCAAAGATGATTTTTTTCCCGCCCGGCAAACAGCCGGATATAAGAATGAACGGCTACTGCGCGGGGGGAACCGGGGCCTTCATAGACCAGATGAGTCAACTGCTTAACGTATCCCTCTCAGAACTGAATCAGCTTGCTGAAAAACATACCAATATTTACCCGATAGCATCGCGGTGCGGAGTTTTTGCAAAGACTGACATCCAGAATCTGCTGGCCCGTAAAATAGCAAAAGAGGATATTGCCGCTTCAGTTTTTCATGCTGTTTCAATCCAGACAATAAACACCCTTGCGCGGGGTTGCGAAATAAGCCCGAAGATACTCTTTTCAGGCGGCCCGTTTACCTTCCTGCCCCAATTGTCAAAAATATTCAAAGCCTGCCTTAAACTTGAGGATAATGATGTCGTTGCCACTGAACATCCCGAACTTATCTCAGCCCTTGGCGCAACCATAGATCTCTCTGTTGAAAGAATGGAAATATCCATCAGCAGCCTGATTGAACTGATCTCAAGCCCTTCTGAAACTATCAGCTGCAATTCAGAACGTCTTGATTCGCTTTTCACAACCAGCATTGAAATGGAAAACTGGGTAAGCGAAAAGAATAAAATCAGAGTGAACCGGACGCCGATTGCAGAATATCAGGGGGAAAACTGTTTCATAGGTATTGACTCAGGTTCCACAACTACCAAGATCTGTGTCATTGGTTCAGCCAGGGAATTACTCTTCAGCTATTACATTCACAACAATGGCAATCCCATAGAAACAGTTAAACAGGGACTTGAAGCATTTAATGAGGAGTTGAACCATAGCGGCAGGAAACTTGGAGCGGCGCGAACCGCTGTTACAGGCTATGGCGAGGATCTGATAAAGGCGGCATTCGGGATTGATACCGGAATCGTGGAAACCATAGCCCATTGCAAGGCAGCCCAGTATTTTAATGCAAACGCCTCGTTTGTAATGGATATTGGCGGTCAGGACATGAAGGCGATTTTCATAGACAACGGAATAGTAAACCGGATTGAACTGAATGAATCCTGTTCATCGGGTTGCGGATCATTTATCGAGACATTCGGTAATTCGCTTGGGCACAAGGTCTCCGATTTCGCTGCGCTGGCCTGCACAGCCCAGTCTCCCTGCGACCTGGGAACACGCTGTACGGTTTTCATGAATTCAAAGGTAAAACAATCCCTGCGTGAAAATGCCACAACCCAGGATATTGCAGCCGGACTGGCCTATTCGGTAATAAAGAATGCCCTGTACAAAGTCCTTAAGCTTAAGGATGTTTCAGAACTGGGAGATCATATCGTGGCCCAGGGGGGGACCTTCAAAAATCATTCGGTTCTCAGGGCGCTGGAGAATCTGACTGGCAAAAATGTTGTCTGCTCCGATATCCCGGAACAGATGGGGGCCTTTGGAGCGGCATTAATTGCCCTGGAGGAATTTGAAAAAAGCTGTAGAAAAAAAACTGCATGTCAGGGTGATCATATCAAAACTGCACAGACTAAATCCCATGATTCTTCACACAGAAAAAGCGTCCCATGTTCCTAGGCTTTGAAAATCTCAACCATATAACCGAATACAAGACCAGGCAGGTTACCTGCAAGGGTTGCGAAAACCTCTGTCTTGTAACCCTTTACACCTTCAGCAACAAAAACATCTTCTATTCGGGCAATAAATGCGAAAAGTTTTTTTTCAACAAGGGGGGGAACCATGAAAAAGGATTCAACCTCTATGATTACAAGATGCAGCTGCTTTTTAACCGGAAGACAGAAGCTGTAGGGAAGAAACGCTGCACCATAGGGATTCCAAAGGCGCTTGGAATTTTTGAGAACTTTCCGTTCTGGAATACCTTGCTTACAAATTGTGGCATAGAAGTAGTGCCTTCATCATTTTCCACCATGAAACTGTTTGAAAAGGGCTTGGGCACAGTGATGTCCGACAGCATCTGCTTCCCTGCCAAACTCATACATGGCCATATCTTTGATCTGGTGGAGAAAAATGTGGAGAGAATTTTCTATCCACTGGTTGTTTTTGAGGCAAACAGATTCAAGGAAGCCGAGGGTTCCTATAACTGCCCGATTGTAAGCAGTTATTCGGATGTTTTGAGAAGTGCGGTAAACACGGAAAAAAGATTCAATATCCCCATTGACTCTCCTGTTGCCAATTTTAACGATGAAAAACTGCTGATTAAAACCTGCTATAACTATCTGAAACAGTTCGGTGTTTCCAGATCGGTTTTTATTGATGCATTCGGCAAGGCCATTGATGAGCAGCAGAAGTTCAAGCAGAATCTGTATGACAAGGCTGCGGAGATAATTGAAATTGCAAGGCGGGAGAATCGTTTTGTGGTTGTCCTGGCTGGAAGACCTTACCATGCAGACCATCTGATCAACCACAAAACACCCGAAATCCTTATGGAGTTCGGAGTTGATGTGCTTACCGAGGATTCTCTGCCTCTGGCCGAAAAAACGAACCTGGATAAATTGCAGGTGATTCCGCAGTGGAATTATCCGAACCGGATCTTCAACGCAGCCCAGTGGGTGAGCGAACAACCCAATAATTTCCAGTTTGTCCAGTTCAACTCTTTCGGGTGTGGGCCTGATGCGATTGTGATTGATGAATGTGTTGATATTCTCAAGGCCGCCGGAAAAATCCATACCGTAATCCGTGTGGATGAAATAACAAGCACCGGATCTGTCCGCTTGCGTCTGCGCTCAATGATCGAATCAATAAAACTGAGGAATGAGGATCTGGAGGTTTATAAAAAGGAGCGTGTCACAACTCCGCCTTTTGAAGCAGAAGACAAACGCAGGGTAATTCTGGGCCCCTATTTTGCCGACATATATTCTGAACTGCTACCTCCGCTTTTTGCAAATGCCGGATATAAGTACGTCAATCTGCCAAAGCCTGATAAAAGTTCTGTCCAGTATGGTCTTAAATTTTCAAACAATGAAATCTGTTATCCGGCAACGATTATAGTAGGGGATTTCATCAAATTTCTGAAGACAGCCGAATACGACAGAAACGAAATAGCAGTGGCAATAACCCAGACCGGTGGGCAATGCCGCGCTTCAACATATCTGCAGCTCATAAAGAAAGCGATGATATCGGCCGGTTTTGATGATATTCCGGTTCTGGCAATCGGAACTGCCGGAAAGACAATAAATCCACAGCCAGGCTTTTCCATAGACTGGAAAAAACTGCTCCCTGTCACCTTCACAACCATGCTGTTCGGTGATTCGCTGGCGATGATGTATTACACGACAGTTGTAAGGGAAATTAACAAGGGTGATTCCCGCAGGATGCTTGATAAATACCTGGATCTGGTATTTGAGCCGATCAGCAGAAATGAAATTAAAAAAGTCCATGAGCTGCTGAAAAAAGCCGTTGAAGAATTTAACGCCATTCCTGTAAACGACAGGAACTATCCCAAAATAGGGGTGGTAGGCGAGATTTATGTAAAATACAACTCATTCGGACATCACAATGTTGTTCATTGGCTTATTGAACAGGGCATTGAAACCGTAGTGCCGCCGATTGTAGACTTTTTCATCCAGGAACTGATAAATGTCAGGATCAATCATAAGGCACATCTTACAGAATCAGGTTTTTTGACCAATCTCTACCTTGCGTATATCGAAATGGTTGCAAACCGCACCATTCAGAAATTTGACAGAATCAATAAAAAATTCAGATATCACAGGCCTTTCAGCAAGATAAGCCATGCGGCACACAAGGCATCCAGCATCCTTAACCTGGTAAACCAGTTCGGTGAAGGCTGGCTTATTCCTGCCAAGATTGCCATGTTTGCCGAAAGCGGGATAAATAATGTTGTAAGCCTGCAACCATTCGGATGTATAGCAAATCACGTTATCTCAAAAGGTGTGGAAAAAAGGATCAAGGATCTGTATCCGGACATGAATCTTCTGTTTCTCGACTTCGACGATGGAACAAGCGAAGTAAACACACTGAACCGCCTGCATTTTATGGTCAAGAATGTAAAAAATCCTTAAACCCGGTCTGTCCTGATCTTCTTCAACAAAGTGACTGCCGGGTGGTTTCCTCAATGGCCAGGGTACCGTGGTCGTAGCGGGCCAGCAGAGCCACTGTTCGTTGCATATCAGTCAGTTTTTCTGCCTGTTCCCGGAAGCGCTGTTCGTTGAGGGTGTAGCCTTTGACGATGTGATCTTTTAGAATGTTGGTTGCCCATATACGGAAGCGGGTTCCCTGTTTCGAGTTTACCCGGTATCCAACGGAGAGAATGGCGTCGAGATTGTAGAATTGTGTTTGGTACTCTTTACCATCAGCAGCAGTATGTGCAAATTTTGCACGAACTGAAACTTCGTCTAACTCCCCATCCTTAAACACGTTACGCAAGTGCTTGGTGATAACTGA